>DJYX01000013.1 GCA_002450295.1 Deltaproteobacteria bacterium UBA6967 | reverse complement strand
GCGTGAGCCAGGGATCTACGGCAGCGGAACGCTGGCATCGATCGAAGATCGACTGAGGCAGGAGGCCACCGCTGCGGGGGCAGAGCTGGAGTGCTTCCAGAGCAACTTCGAAGGTGCCCTCGTGGAACGGATTCATCAAGCCATGGGGACGAGCCAGGGGATCCTGATCAATGCCGGCGCTTACACCCACACCTCGATTGCGCTTCGTGATGCTCTGCTGGGCGTTGCATTGCCCTACGTGGAGTTGCATCTGAGTAACACCCATGCCCGGGAGAGTTTTCGGCATCGATCGTTGCTGGCAGACAAAGCGATTGGGGTGGTGTGCGGCTTCGGCCCCATGAGCTATTCCCTGGCGCTGCAGGGTTTGATCCAGCACTTGCGTCAGGGCTGATGGTGATCAGCACGCCGCAGAAAAGCATTGCGTCCATCCGTTGGTTGAAGGCTCCCACCAGCTGGAGCTGGGTCGAAGAGGCCAATGCCCGACCGATGGAGGTGCTGATCGATCACGCCCATTGCGAGCGCAAAGCGGCTGGATCCGCTGTGCAGATGATGTTTCGGTATCTGTGCGAGCCCGGTCTCGGTGAAGTGCTGAGTCCACTGGCCCGCGAAGAGCTCGAGCACTTTGAACAGGTGCTGGCGCTGATCAAGGCCCGAGGTCGCTATTTGGAGCCGCTGCCCTCCCCCGGTTACGGCGCAGAACTCGCCAAGCACATCCGGAAGCTGGAGCCACTGCGCATGTTGGATTCGTTTCTTGTGGCGGGGTTGATCGAAGCTCGCTCGCATGAACGGATGGCTCTGCTTGCGGAGCACAGTCCGGATGGCGAACTTCGACAGTTGTATGCGGATCTACTCATTAGTGAAGCCCGTCACTTTGGCGTGTATTGGACATTGGCAGAATCCCGCTGGCCTCGAGCACAGTTGATGCAACGCTTAGAGGTGCTTGCAAAAGCAGAATCAAGCGCTTTGGATGGCCGCTTGCGCGAGCCTGAAGATGTCAGAATGCATTCCGTGGGTGTATCTATGCCAAGTTAAATTTACGTCATTAGCTTGATGACTCTTTCAATGAAAGTCCTTCGCTTTTCCAAATTTCCAAAGTGATTCATCTTGATCCGGATTTCAAATCTCTCACTCTTTCTCAGCGTGAAGTCACACTGAGATGTCTGTATGTAGTCACCCGTCACGCTGATTCTCACCGTGTTTCTGGCATCACCCAGCTGAAACTCGTGCATGCAATCGGAACAGCATTGCTAGGCGTGAACATTGATGCATCTGATGCTGAAATCAACAGCACATCTCTCGATTTAATGAATAAGGAGCTCGTAGGTGTCCCTGAACCTGTGCGCCACCGGCTGTTTCAGTTGTTCACTCTCATAGAACTTATTCTTGACCCACTCCCTGAGACAGCAACGGAAACCCTCAGTGAAGTAGCGGAAATTCTTGGAGTTGAAGACGATTTTATTGAAATAGCGCGTGAATACTCTCAAGGTGCTTATGGAATTGCTGCGGCCGATCTTCAGCGCAAGGGATATCTCGGTAAGCCAGAAATTGTTAAACAAGGAGGCCATATGATGCATATCAACCAAACTCTGGTTGACCCTTTTCAAGTTGATGAGGATGATCCAGAGCTTCTTCAAGAATGGCTTGCTCTGGAGAATTGCTCTGCAGGTTCATTGGGTCGCAACATCTGGGAGTACTATATGGGACGTGGATTTGTGTTCACTGGGCAGAAGGGGAGTGTGAATCCTTCGATCGCACAGCATGATTGGATTCATTTGCTGTGCGATTACAACACAACGATTGAAGGTGAGCTTGAGGTTTTCTCTTTCATCGGCTCCTCCATACCAGACGTCAAGGGATTTTCGTTCCTTGTTGCTATTGTTAGTTTGTTTGAAACGGGACGACTTGAGTCCTGGGGCGGCGGAGTACTGAATGCAGATAAGGGACATCTTGAGCTTCCCGGAATGCCTGAACGTGTAGCAGATGCAATTCGACGTGGCCGGGTTTGCAATAAAGATGTGATGTACGGGATTGATTACTTCAATTATAAAGATTATCCTATAGAAACAGTACGTGAAATCCTCAATATTGTCCCGAAGGACAACGAAATAGTTTCTCCTGGAGTTTGGCATCCAGAAGGCATAACTTCATATCAAAGAGAAAATGGTGATCCTCAATACCAGCCGGCATTATCTTTGTCATGATTCAACGATTTCCCTAGGATCTTAATTTTTAATTGATACTCATTTCGGCATGACTTGATTAAAGTGAACTTGAACACTTTTAAGGCTTATGATCCCCTTCAAGTTGTTTTATGCAACTTCATCAACCCCTGATATTGATAGAGCTGCTGCATGGTACAAAGAGAAACTTGAATTCGAGCAACTTTTCCGATTTGATTTTCCCGAGTTCGGTACGAGTATTATCCATCTTGGTAAACACGATTTTCGTATCGAACTAATCCAGCAAAAGGATTCAGTTTCATGTCCAATTCCCCAGGGAACTCCACCGGGTCACACCAATGTCCAGGGTCTGACCCAGATTTGCTTTATGGTTGAAGATCTTGACCAATTAATTGCTGATCTTGAGGCAAAGGGTGTTGAAAAAGCATGGGAAAAAAGGGAGAATCCAGCATTCGGTGTTGATTTTCAATTTTTCAAAGATTGCGATGGCCGTCTCTTGCAATTTGTGCAACTGCGGACTGATGTTGTGGAACAAATGAAGGAATTAGTTCAAAAATCTGGATTTCATTTTTCCTATCAAAGCGTTTAGAGATTTTTCTTTTTTTAATTAACCCATTCCTTTCCCACTTAAACCAATGGCGCCAATCACTGCAGACCAAATTCGTGAACTCGGAACACGATTCTATGAAATTATTGATAATCACGAGACCATTGATAACTTCATAGATGTTCTAGACGTTGGAAATCCAGGCTATAAAATTATCCTGCCTGGCGTTGAATTGAACGACAGAGCTTCAACCGACTCATGGTATAACCGAATGATCGGTGGGTATTTCAATGGTTCTCATATGATTTATTCTGTAGATCTTGAGTCAAGCTCGGAAGAAACAGCGGTCGCCAAAATTGTTTTGATCTGGTCGGCAAGTGTCTGGAACCCACCCTCGCCTAAGAGTCAATCAGTCAATATTTTGACATACACAACTTGGACAGTGACGAAAGTGCCTGAGGGGGGCGTCGGCGGTCTCAAGGTTCTCGCGTACGAAATTGATAGACTTGACTTTGCACCTGGTACATCTCAGCAAACTCCTCACTGATGAAGTGAAGGTGGGGAGACAGCATTTGAACGATGGAAACCAAACGATATAGAGGGAAATTTTTCTTGGTTTCATCATAATCATATTTGATCGAGAAAATCTCATATAATCACATAACTCCTTAGTTTTTGATAAAGATGACAAAGCTTGTTTTGAGGATGTTCTCAGCTGCTTTTCTGTTTGGAGTGTATTTATCTCCGCTTCAAGCCAGTGAGGGGGGCACGCTGCAAGAAAATGAAATTGATATCAACTTGGTAGAAAATTATGCTCAATTAGATTCAGTTGAAGATGGTTCGAACAATGTTCACCAAGTTACTTCAATATCTCAATTCAGTGATTTAGAGCCAACCGATTGGGCTTTTCAGGCATTATTTAGCTTAATTGAACAATATGGATGTGTTGCTGGCTATCCGGATTCTACGTTCCGAGGTGATCAGTCCATAACACGCTACGAAGCCGCGGCCCTATTAAATGTATGCTTAGACCGGATTACAGAGATTACCGATGAAATTCGTGCATTAGTTCGAGAACTTGAGGTTGAATTAGCTCTTATTCGTGGTCGTGTTGATGGTCTTGAGGCAAGGGTTGGTGAACTTGAATCTGTCAATTTTTCACCAACCGCGAAATTAAATTTTGCTCTCTTCAATTGGTACCAGGCCAATCAATTTTCAGGTAGTAGCAATGCAGATAAATACAATAAAGAGTACGGTGCCTTTACAAATACGTTTGGCTTAATACCTTCCCTAAATGTGTCTTTTACTGGCAAGGATTATCTCTCTATCTATGGAATTGTAGGTAACTGTGGCTACGATAACGTTGCCTCGGGTGCTCCTTTTCTTTCGACATATGCGCCGCAATGCGCGGCTCAATTTTCATCTGATAATTCACCTGTTCTGTGGCGTATGTATTATACGACGCCAGTCTTTACAGATGAATTAAAAATTACGGTAGGACCACGTTTATACGCTTTTGACTTTCTGCCAGTTTCGAATGCAGTGTTTGGGCCTAAAGCTGGCTCAATGATTGGCCTCAGAGCACTCCCCCTAGATATGCTTCAAAATGCCGGAGTTCCTGGTGTTTATCCCTTGATTGACGGCCCAGGTGTTGGACTCAGTTACAACAAGGATGGTTGGAGTGCTGCTGCTGGTTTTGTGTCATTCGACGGCGCTAGCAGTTCATCAGGAAAAGGGATCTTTGGCGATCACTCACTGAAGGAGTCAGTTGTACAGCTTGCTGTGACCAAACCAGAAGCTGGTTTTCAGTTGGCCTGGACAAGCACAAACTATCCTCTTGATAATAGTTTTGTTTTCCAGGAAGGTACACCACTTTCTGCGTTGCCGTTCAATGGGAGTGTTGCCAAGGTCGTCAATACATTTTCTGGTGGCGGCTATTGGTACATCACGGATGACCTCTCCATCAGTGGTGGGTTGAAGAGGATGTATTACAAAGCAGACAGTGGCAATGCAGAGATTGATTTATCTGCCGGTGAAACAGCCTCATCAATAACAGGAGTCGTAACATTGCAATGGGAACGTGCTTTCACGGATGAATTAACACTTGGCATGAGTTATGGGGTTCCAGGCTATGTAACTGATAACCCGTCAAATCTTGGAATCGATACTCAGCCTAATGCTTTATTGGGCTTTGCTAATTGGTCAGTCAGTAATAATATACAGATATCACCCTGGGTGTATTGGATGCAGGGCGTCG
>DJYX01000165.1 GCA_002450295.1 Deltaproteobacteria bacterium UBA6967 | reverse complement strand
CAACTCTTCTTTGCGGTGCCAGGCAATGTGTTCAGCTAATTGGACATTCAGCCAGCTATCCTGCTCGCTTGTAAGGTCGAGGTAAGAATCAAGCCTCCAGCGTGTTAGCCAGTTTAGGTTGTTGTACCCTAGATAAAGCGTGTTACAGCTGCCCAATAAGAGCAGAAGCCCTACCAGCCAAGCTAATTTAGCTGTCTTTATCAGAATCATACTCTTTCAGTCATTTTGAAATATGCAGGTAATTTGAGAACTTTTTTCAGTTTACCAGACAGTGTGATGATTTGAATTCCAGAGAAATCATAGGTCAATTATAGAAAAGATTGCAATGGGTTGACTACATATCGAGGGTTCCAAGTTAGTGGGACAAGAGAAGATTCGAGGATATTTCGTCCTAATAATAAATTTTATTTGATAATTTTTATAAAAATCATTAAAAGGTATTTTATATTCCTTCTCTCTCAATCGAGATGATTATCCCTCACTTCCTTGGAGGCTCCATGTCAGTTCAATTCAATCAAACTGCGCTTTGGCAAAATCTAAGGGTGGTAAATCAGCTTCAAAAGGAGGAAATCGAGATCCTTGAGAAACTCATTGAGGTGTTGCCTTCTTCTGAAGATGAAGTCATTGATGAGTGGCTGGATCGTCTTGAAAGACACACCAAGCATCGATTTACAGATGAAGAAGCCCGTATGATTAGGTCGGGATATCCCTTTTTATCTGAACACCGGAGAGAACATACTCTGGCAATGGATCGAATACGAAAAGCCAGGACTGATTGGGAGGAGGATCGGAATGTTTTGACGCTTTGGAGCTTTCTAGAGCGAGATTATTTCGACTGGTTTATGCAACATCTGATGGACTTTGATTTTTCTTCTGAAAATCACGAGAAACGTAACCGCAATCTACGGAACAAGGTTCAACCACGACCAGAGTTGATTGAAGCTTGATCACCCAACTGCCTGATGCAGTGAGATCGTCGATCCAAGTAATTCAGGGTTGACGATCTTACCCTCACTAGCCTACCTTACTAACTCTCTCCTTTCTTGTACGACAAACAATAACCCAACTTTAAGCTAACCAAACCTTCTCATGAATCTGATGCGCAGAAAGCCAAGTATCGTCCTGGTGATTTGTCTTTTATTTTCTCTTGCGTCAACTGCATCTGGAAAAGGTAAGGAGATGCAGAAGTTCAATGATTTCCAGATGGATCGTACTGAAGTGACGATTGGAGATTTTCGAAAATTTGTCGAAGCAACAAAGTTTCGTTCCAGAGCTGAGGTAGAGGGAGGTGGTTTTGAGTATGGCGCTGGCTGGGAACGCCGGCCTGGTTGGACTTGGCAGAGACCCGATGGAGTTACGGCGAATGATCAAGAACCTGCGGTGCATCTGAATTATGCAGAAGCCCAAGCATACTGTGAGTGGGTTGGTAAGCGGTTGCCAACTGATGAAGAATGGGCTAGCGCGGCTTATCAGGAGCAAAGAAGAAACCCACCTGCTGGTTTTGAATTCGGAAAAATCTATAACTATCCCACCGGGGATGATCCGACTGGTGCAAATTGTCTGGCAGAGTGTGGTCCATCGCTATCAGTTGAACATGGGGTCAAATTGCTTCGTGGGACAGGTCATACTTTGGCTGGAAACAGTAAGGCGGGGGTCAACGGACTCCATGAAATGGGAGCCAACGTCTGGGAATGGATTCAAGGGGAAGGTCCACAAGCTCGAACCAGAGGTGGCTCTTGGTGGTATGGAGCCCGACCCATGCACCGGGAACACTCGGCATACAAACCAAAAGATTTCTATGCGATTTATATTGGCTTTCGGTGTGCCTCAGATCTTTGAATTTCAAAAAATCTACATTTTCTGAAATTACGACAAGAAATTCCCACCACAGAACCATCTTTCTCTCCTTTTCTATTTGCCTTCGAAGCAGAATTGGGTAAATTTGATCCACTTTTTGGCGGTTCCTGAAGCTAGCTGGAAAAGTGATTGTCTCAATTCTAACGAGGAAAATCCCATGAGGAAATACATCCAAGGCGTATTTCGCCAGTTCTGCTTTCTAATGATTGCACCACACATTTCATGTTGGTCAATGAGATGCCTCATGGTGGCCTGAAACATTCCGGATACGGCAAGGATATGTCGATGTATTCACTGGAGGATTACACAATCCCTCGTCATGTGATGATCAAGCACTGAGCCCTAAAAGGCTGGCCCTCACCCTGTGATTGGGTCAGCTGTTTCTGCCCTTTAAAGACATTTCTCAACCCTGAGGAACTTCCACCTCTGGGTGTGTGACTGATCGTTTGTGTGGATCATCAATTGATGATGCCCTTTTCTCGCCTGATCAGCTTCTGGTTGACATTGCTCATCTCTTTATCAAAGTGCACAATATTTTAGCAGAAACTTTCAGCTGAATTTGCATAAGTTACTGAAAGTAGATAATAAAATTATGGTGTTGTTCTGGAATCAGCAGATTTGAAGAATCATAAACTCATCAGCAAAGATTGATTTTCAGGAGTAATGGATGGATCAGAAGTTCTTCAACGAATTGTTTGATGAAGTAGGAGAGGTCCGACCGCTGTATGGGGAGTTAGCAGCTTGGTTGAAGGCCACACCAATGGAACTTCTGCGATTACGTTCTGAGGAAGCCGAGGCCATTTTTCGGCGACTGGGGATCACTTTTGCTGTCTATGGGGAGGGAGGAGATCCGGAGCGCCTCATCCCATTTGATGTACTACCAAGATTGGTTGCTGCTGAGGAATGGCGATTTTTAGAGAGAGGATTAGAGCAAAGAGTCCGAGCCCTCAACGCCTTTCTTGCGGATGTGTATCATGAACAGGAAATCCTTAATGCTGAAAAGGTTCCTAGGCAGTTAGTTCTGCAAAATCCGGCCTACATTTCCAAGATGCAGCAAGTTTCTGTTCCAAATCAGGTGTACACTCATATTGCCGGAATTGACATGGTCAGAGTGGGTCCTGAGGAGTTCTATGTTTTAGAAGACAACGTACGAACTCCTTCGGGAGTCTCATACATGCTAGAGAATCGAGAGGCGTCAATGCGCTTGATTCCAGAGTTGATGGGGGGCTACCGCATTGCACCTGTGGAGCATTACGCAGAGGATCTGCTGGCAACTTTACAGTCAGTACCACCAGTTCATTGTCAGCAAGAGCCCACGGTCGTTGTACTTTCTCCAGGAAGTTACAACAGTGCTTACTATGAACACAGCTTTCTTGCGGATCAGATGGGTGTTGAGTTGGTGGAAGGTGCGGATCTATTCGTAAAAAATGATGTGGTTTATATGCGGACCACTCTTGGTCCAAAAAGAGTAGATGTCATCTATCGCAGGATTGATGATGCCTATCTGGATCCCCAAGTGTTTCGTCCAGAGTCCATGTTGGGTGTACCCGGTTTGATGGAGTGTTATCGCAATGGGAACGTCAACCTTGCTAATGCCGTGGGGACGGGTATCGCTGACGACAAGGCAATCTACACACATGTTCCAACGATGATTCATTTTTATCTTGGTGAAACGCCGTTGCTGCGTAATGTGCCAACATGGCAATGCAGTAGAAGTGATGAATTGCAATACGTGTTGGAGCATCTTGAAGAGTTGGTCGTCAAGGAAGTTCATGGTTCTGGTGGTTACGGAATGCTGGTTGGGCCGTCTGCCACCAGAGAGAAATGCGAGGTGTTTCGGAAAAAACTGAAAGAACAACCGGAAGTGTTTGTTGCTCAACCAACTTTGGCATTGAGCGCTTGCCCCACGCTTGTTGAGGAGGGAATCGCCCCGCGCCACGTTGATTTGCGGCCTTTCGTCTTAAGTGGAGCAAGCACTAAGGTAGTGCCAGGGGGATTGACTCGAGTTGCACTGCGAAAGGGATCCCTGGTTGTGAACAGTAGCCAGGGGGGTGGAACCAAGGACACCTGGGTACTTCAAGACTAAACGGAGACACAGATGCTCAGTCGAACAGCTTCAAATCTTTACTGGATGGCTCGCTACGTGGAGAGGGCTGGAAACCTTGCACGAGTGATGGAGGTGGCTGACAGAATGTCCTTAATGCCCTCTGCGAATCCAGAGGGGCCAGGGCCAGGCAGTGAGTGGCATTCAGCATTGATTACGTCCGGTAATGAAGAAGGTTATCTTAAAAAATTTGAGGAGATTCGTGGTCAGCAGATTCAATCGTATTTGATTTTTGATCAGAACAATCCATCAAGTGTGTGGTCCTGTTTTGAAACAGCCCGGCGAAATGCCAGGATGGTTCGCTCAAACCTGACTACTGAGGTCTGGGAAAGCATCAATGACACTTGGCTAGAATTCTCTAAGAGGTCTGAAACTCCGTTGGAAGGAAACAACCTTAGAGTGTTGTTGGATTGGGTGCGTGAGCGTTCTCTGCAATTTCATGGTGCCGTGATTGGAACCATGTTGCGTGATGACGCGTTTGCGTTCATCAGGATGGGGACTTACCTAGAGAGAGCTGACAATACAGCAAGAATTCTTGATGTTAAGTACCATATCCTGCTGCCAGAACATGCGCCTGTTGGAGGCACTTTGGATTATTATCAATGGGCTTCCATTCTAAGGGCAGTCGCTGCACACCGCAGTTATCGTCATCTCTACAGGGAAAGCTACCGCCCCTGGCTAATTGCCGAGCTCTTGACCCTTCGTGTAGAAATGCCTCGATCACTTGTTGCCTGCCTCGGAGAATTGAGAAAACACTTGATGAATCTTTCTGAAATTTATGGACTCCAGCAGGAATGCCATCGGCTTTCAGGACAGATGCATGCGGAACTAGCATTTGGCCGTATTCAAGATATCTTTCAGCAAGGGTTGCATGAGTTTTTGACCCGCTTTATTGATCGGAATTACGAATTGAATGACCAAATTCATAAAGATTTTTTAATGTGAATCAACTTTGGAGCATTAGCAGGAATATATGACTTATTGTCTTGGACTTTATCTTGAGGAAGGGCTTGTCTTTCTCTCAGATACTCGGACTAACGCCGGTGTTGATAATGTCTCTACTTATTGCAAAATGCACCATTTTCATGAGGATCAGGA
>DJYX01000014.1:1252-4644 GCA_002450295.1 Deltaproteobacteria bacterium UBA6967 | reverse complement strand
TACTGGTTACTGAAGAGTGAGCCTGATGTTTTCTCACTGGAAGATCTGAAAAACTGTCCGAATCAGACGGAGCACTGGGACGGGATCCGTAACTACCAAGCGCGCAATCTGATGCGTGATGAGATGCAAGTGGGTGATCGAGCTTTCTTCTATCACAGTCGTCAAGCTGAGCCTGCGATTGTTGGTACTGCAAAAGTTGTTCGTGAAGCTTACCCGGATCACACTTCCTGGGATCCCACGAGTAAATACTTTGATGAGAAAAGCACTCCAGAAAATCCTCGCTGGCTGATGGTAGATGTTCAGTTTGAGAGCGAATTCTCTCGGCCTGTAACCTTGAAAGAGTTGCGAAGTATTCCTGAACTGAACGAGATGTTCCTCTTGCGCAAGGGGATGCGTCTCTCCGTTCAACCTGTTACCGAAGCAGAATTTCAGCTAATTCTCGCTCTCGCAAACGATTGAATTGCCGTCACGGTCCCAATCCTGCTTTGAAAATTTCTAATTTCCTTGAACAAACTCCTCTCTCCCTACCTGTTCGATGAGGTTCCCTGATGGAAATCGGAGAAGAAACACGTGTTTTGATCGTGGATGACTTCAACACTTCTCGCAGGATGATTCGCCAGACACTGAGAGATCTGGGTACAGAACTTTGTAACGAAGCGAAAGACCCTGACGAGGCGATCAAGTTGCTGGAGCGCTATCAATATCATTTGGTACTGGTTGATTGGTATATGGATGGTGCGCGAGGTGTGGACCTCGTCAAGCAAATCCGTGAAACTCATTCAAAAAAATCTCTGCCAATTCTCCTGATGCTGATGGACCCGCTGGACGATCAGCTTGCCATGGGAAAGGCAGCGGGAATCAGTGGTCACATTCTCAAACCTTTTGATGCAGGGACTCTCTCCAAGACGCTGATGGGGTTTGAATGAGCAAGGTGATCAATTTCGCTGAAAGGTTGGCAGATCGAAAAGCAAAGGAGGAGAGTCGTCAAATTGAGGGGTGGTTGATTTGGCTACATTGTCCAAAGTGCAACACGATAGAGTATACCGAATTGCGGATGCCTGGAGGGCGCGTTCATAAGTGTGGAACACTTGTCGAGGAAGAAGAAATCCCGATCGACATCCGCGCTGAGTTCACTATCTCTCAAAGAAATCTCGACAAGCTAGATGAACTCGAGGAGAAACAAAAGTCGTCAAAAGTGATGAAGTTTGTTGGGGGAGGGATGAAGTCGATGATCAAGCAACTCCGAGCTCGTGAAGAAGAGTATCAACAACGCTTGCAAAATATGACTTCAGAACGCTTGAATAACTACCCAGATCAATGGGATCCAAAAGCTCAGGGTGTCGAAATCACCGTAAGTGAACCCCTTGGACTAGAAATCACAGCCGCTCGGCAAGGTCATCAGCTGTTCACTGATAAAAAGTGAGCATGCAGTATCCAGAGTCGTTGGATCGTTTGTCACGTGAGTTGTCGCGATTACCCGGGATCGGCAGGAAGACTGCGCTCCGGCTCGCTTTTGGGATACTTCGGTACACACCAGAAGAAGCAGCGAATCTGGCGGAAGCCATTCGACAGGTGAAGGAAAGAATCCATCACTGTAACATCTGTCATGGCTTCACAGACCTCGGGACTTGCTCGGTTTGCAGTAATCAAATGAGGAATAAGCGGCTGATCTGTGTGGTAGAGCAGCCCAACAACGTCTTCCAAATCGAACGAAGCAGGGTCTATCAGGGCGTTTATCATGTGTTGCTGGGTGCCCTGTCTCCACTGGAAGGAATTGGACCGGACCAACTGCAAATTCGCAGCCTCCGTAAAAGGTTGGAAAAAGATGGAGCAGACGAGCTGATTCTGGCAACTAACCCGACAGTACAGGGTGAAGCCACGGCTGGATTTTTGCAGTCCGAGTTAGCAGATTTAGTACCTCAGATCACGAGGCTTGCCCGAGGCTTGCCAGCAGGAGGAGACTTGGAATATGTGGACGAAATCACCTTACAAGAAGCGTTTTCTGGAAGGAGAGGTTGGCATGACTAAGTTATGGTGGGGAATCTTGACTGTGGCAATCGGGTTGATGAGCTTGGCTGCACCAACTATAAGCGCAGTTGAAAGTTCTTGCTTGGAACGATGCGTGGTGGAGCATCCTCAATACGGCTTTCCTCAATGCCGAGAACTTGGGGGATTCCTTCAGGGGGATACCTGCTTTGAAGTCTACAATGATTGCCTGCAGAGTTGTCAAATGACCAGCGCTCCCTCTCGCTTCATACCACCTCCAACTCAGACTGCCAATCAATGGCGACAACGCTCTATTTGTGAAGATAACGTCTACAATTTTCCTTACGAAATAGCCTCTGGTGACGTGAAGATCGACTTCCGTTGGAGTGGGCAATGTGAATGTTACAACGGTCAGTTTTTTGTGGCCGAATGTGGTCATGAATCTGTGACCTGTGACGAAGTCTGTTCGGGTACAGCGAGCTTCTGAAAAATTCCTACATTCTTGATCCCCCTTATTTCTGCAGTATCTAGCGAGTTCCAGCCTTGAGCGTCCTGAAAGAATTTGAATGGCGGGGTTTCTGCCAGCAGCAAACCCATCCAGAGGAGTTGGCATCAAGGATGGATCAACAATCCATCTGTGCCTACTGTGGATTTGATCCAACTGCTGATTCACTGCATGTGGGTCATCTGATTCCGATCATGGGATTAGCCCACTTGCAACGCTACGGACATCGAATCATTGCTCTGATGGGTGGTGGGACTGCGATGGTAGGAGATCCGAGTGGGAAAACTGAGATGCGCAAGATGCTCACAGAAGAGCAACTTCAGCAAAATATCGAAGCCATTCGTCCTCAATTTGGACGCTTTCTCAGATTTGATGAAGAAAATCTACAGATTAACAATTCAGAATGGCTGCGGGATCTAAACTATCTGGATTTCCTTCGTGACATTGGTCGCCATTTCTCAGTCAATCGGATGCTTTCGTTCGAAACCTACAAGGCTCGTCTGGAAACAGGCCTCTCTTTTCTAGAGTTCAATTACCAACTCCTGCAAGCTTACGACTTCCTAGAATTGAAGCGACGTTACGGCTGCACCCTACAACTTGGGGGTGATGATCAATGGGCGAATATTATCTCTGGGGTGGACCTGATTCGACGGGTCGACCAGCACTATGCATTCGGTTTTACGTATCCATTGTTGACTACTGCCAGTGGTAATAAGATGGGTAAGACTGAATCTGGAGCTATCTGGTTGGATCCAACAAGAACTTCACCCTACGAATACTACCAGTACTGGGTCAATCTTGACGATGCTGATGTAGCTAAGTGCTTAAGACTTTTTACTTATTTACCACAAGACCAGATTCAGGAATTGGAGCAGTTGGAGGGGGCAGATATTCGCAAAGC
>DJYX01000014.1:0-924 GCA_002450295.1 Deltaproteobacteria bacterium UBA6967 | reverse complement strand
AAAGCAGTGTTGGCTTTTGAGACCACAAGTTTGGCACACGGTGAAGAAGAAGCGCGAAAAGCAGAAAAGGGTGCTCAAGCAGTTTTTGGGAGAGGTGGAGATCGGAGCCAAGTTCCTGCAACTGAGATTACCCGAGCAAGACTAACAGAAGGTATCCCACTGTTAGATTTATTTGTGGAAGTAGGAATGTGCCCAAGTCGTAGTGAAGCCAGACGGTTACTGCAGCAAGGCGGTCTTTACTTGAATCAGGAACGACTTGAAGAATTAGACGCTACTTTGACTGTTGAGCATTTTGTTGAGGGCGAAGTATTGTTGAGGGCTGGAAAAAAGCGTTACCATCGAATCATTATTCAAGTTGGACCTCGTCAATAGAAATTCTAGGTTCAGTCATTCAATATGTCATCGGAGCAACAAGAAAATGATCAGTTCAAAGATTTGAACACCAGCTCCAACGTCACCCAATTTCCTCATCCATACCATCCTCAAAATTCCAAGGGTATCAACTTCTATCTCTCAGAGTTGCAACTTAGTTTGAAGCGAAATTGGTGGATACTTTTAGCTAGCTTCCTGATTGCTTTTCTTGGTACTTGGTCTTATTTGGAGTTGAATCCGAAAACCTATGTAGTCAGAGTTTCTTACGAAGTTATCCCCTTAAATCCGGTCAACCTTCAGCAAAAGAATGATGAAGGTAGAATAGTCGATCTGGAAGAGGAATTCCTCAATCAGCGCACAATCAGGCTTTTCCAAAAAATTGAGTTTGTCTCTTTTTTCCTTGATCGCACAGGCTTGACCTCTCTGATTCTAGCAGATCTATATGATCCTACGACGGATACCTACGACTTACCGAATGATTCACTCTCCCCAGATGAATTTGCAGCTGCCTTACTGACCGGAAGTAACAAAAATCCTACCTTTGAATTTCAA
>DJYX01000004.1:789-3922 GCA_002450295.1 Deltaproteobacteria bacterium UBA6967 | reverse complement strand
GGATGAGAGAAGTCCTGCAAGGCTCTCATTTTCCTCACTTTTCTTCATCTGCACCAACCCCTCACCCACCACTGACGTGGTCCCCCCTCTCCCAATGGGCGAGGGTTTTTGAGGCCTCATTGAATCCAAATTTACTTGCGAATCGGCGAAGGTTCTCAGAACTTTGGGTGGGAATTTTTCAGCTTCTCAAAGCGCTCTTGGCTCTCCAACTGGCAAATTTCCTGACGCAAAGACGCTTTTTTAGGCATAGGTCCGGTAGGTTGAACTCAAGGGTCAGTGAGAAAAACAGAGATTTCGGTTTACTCCAGAAAAAGTCAGCAAGCTTGAAAAATCCGACTACTCTGTCAAAGGATCATCATAAAAAATCTGTGCATCCCATAGCTCCCCAAAGGAGCCAGCATCCACACTTATCAAAAACTGACAACCAGAGAAATTCAGCGCGAGCACCTTGTATTTTGACAGAGGACCGCAGCACCTTTCAGAGTCAGATCCAGTTCTGCGAGTAGTGATCCAGCACCTGCAACCACAACCTCCGGAACCACGAGAGGCTAATTTTGAGTCGTTGATCCGCATCATTGCAGGACAGCAGCTCTCCAGCGCTGCGGCCTACACCATCTATCGCAGGTTGAAGCAAAAGTTTGAGGATTCCGTCATCACGCCTGCCATGATCCTTGGTTCCTCCAAGGAAGAACTGCTGACCTGCGGACTCTCCAACGCCAAGGCACGGTACATCACGCTGATCGCCCAAGCATTTGAAGAGCAGCCCAACCGGATCGAAGAGTTGAGGGAAATGTCTGCTGAAGACGTGCTGGAGACACTGCAAAGATTTAAGGGCATTGGCATCTGGAGCGCCAGCATCTTTGCGCTGTTTTACCTCCACCATCCGGATGTCTTTGTCTGGGGAGATGTCAGTCTGAAAAAAGCGATCCGACTGCTGTACGAGGAAGAAGAGCTGAGCGAACCGAAAATAGAGGCAGTCATTCAGCCGTGGCGGCCTTATCGCAGTACAGCCTGCCTGGTCTTGTGGAAATGGCTGGATAAAGGAGCCATTCGGTTTTCGTAGAAGACGAGGTTCAGCAGTTGGGACCCAAAAGATTGGCAGGAATTGGAGAAGAGTCTCGTTGTTGGGTTGGTGAAAATAAAGAGGACGCTCGTTGTGATTTAGAAGCTATAACCAACACTTAAAAATAGTACATTTTTTGGGGAATACTTATTTACGTCGCTCTCAAAATCCGCCTGACAAGCGCTGCTGCATTCCCAGTCATTGCCAAGTTCATAGTTTATCGATGGTTCACCAGTGATTAATCTGACAAAAGTGATTGATGCCGTCAGCCCACTGTTGAAAGTCCAGTTTTTACCAATTCCAAGATTATATCCATCTTCCGGATAATCTACCCTGTAAACGGCCTTTCTTTCACCATTCTGTTTGCTGTAGATCTCCTTCTTCGCTTCCCAATTCCTGTTGACCAATCCAGTTTGGAAAAACAAACCATCCACCGATACAAGGTAGTATCTGATATTCAGATAGGAGGTCTGACTGTCAAACCCTGATTTTTCAGTAGCCGAACCATCATTTGAATCTTCAGACATATCCCCAGAGAGAGATTGACCTTCAAGACTAAGCCACAGGTGTTTAATAAATTGGTAACTGAAACTAAGCCCAGGACCTAGGTTTGAAAGCACAATCGCTTGGCTTTGAAAATCCTTGTCGTTTAATGAGGAAGCATTTGAATTTAATGGAGTGACTGTGCAAAACAATAAAACCCCAATGCTAGTGCATAGAATCTTTATGAATTTTTGACTAATCATTTCTCTTTTTCTGTTTGTGTACACAACATCCGTATGGTTACTCCTACAGCACAAAATTTTCTGCTGCACAAATCAAAGAAGAATTTAACATCCATCAAGTTACAGTATCCGTTCTATCGATATCAACAGTGGAACTATCCTATTTCACACCACTCCAATGATGCGTGGAAATAATCCTACGTATTGCTGACAAATAAGAATGCGCTAAACTAATTCAAAATCCTGCCAAGGCTTGGTCTGTGGAGGAGGACTGGTGAAGTGGAGAGTTTCACGAAGGGTAGGGTGCTGGAGCTGTAGTTGATGTGACCAAAGCGCAGGCCCCGATAGCTTGCGAGCCTGCCCGTACTTGTGATCGCCCAGAAGGGGATATCCACAATGTGCCAGTTGCACCCGAATCTGGTGAGAGCGTCCCGTTTCCAATTGGATGCATAGTAGGCTCTTGTTTGCATGAACGGCAGTCCGCTCATAGTGGAGAATCGCTTGCTTGGCCGGGGGGACTCCGGATTCAACGACCCGAACGGTGTTGCTGTGATGATCCTTCTGTAGCCAATCGGTGAGGGTCCCCTCCGGGGGATCGACCACGCCAGCGACCACAGCCAGGTAGGTTTTCTGTAAAGTCCGTTGACGAGCCTGATCTGCCAATCGGGACGCCGCCTTGGAGGTCTTGGCAAAGACCATCACTCCACCCACAGGGCGATCCAGGCGCTGCACCAATCCCAAGAACACCTGGCCAGGTTTCTGGTCACGTTGCTTGATCCAGTTCCTGAGCAGGCTCAACAGGTCCGGGCTACCACTGTGATCTGCCTGAGAGAGTAGGTTGGTCGGCTTTTCAACGACCAGCAGATGGTTGTCTTCAAACAACAGTTGGGGCGTAAAGCTCAAGGTGACCCGCACTTTTTAGTGAGAACGAAAAATATGGAACTGCACACTGATTTTTCACAACGAGTGATCTTGCATACCGAACAAATGCCCTGGTCGCCTTCCCCAGCTGCTGGCGTGGAGCGACGCCAACTGGACCGCCAGGGAGAAGAAGTCGCACGAGCCACGAGCATTGTGCGTTATGCTCCCGGTAGTTACTTCGCAGCCCACACACACGGAGGCGGTGAAGAGATTTTTGTGCTGGAGGGTGTCTTCTCCGATGAGCACGGGCACTATCCACCCGGGAGCTACCTGCGCAATCCGCCCGGAACCACTCACACTCCTTTTTCGGAGCCGGGCTGTGTCATCTTCGTCAAGCTCTGGCAGTTCAATCCCGGTGACGCACAAACCGTCTGTCAACACACCGAACAGGGTAGCTGGAGCCCCGGACGTCAGGAAGGCATTC
>DJYX01000004.1:0-378 GCA_002450295.1 Deltaproteobacteria bacterium UBA6967 | reverse complement strand
CAAGTACAGCTTCACTCCCATCCGAGTGGAGAAGAGATTCTTGTGCTGGAAGGTGACTTTGCCGATGAGCACGGCAAATACTCCAAGGGGAGCTGGCTACGCAGCCCTCCCGGTTCCTGCCACTCTCCAAAGATTGGTCCAAATGGAGCCCTGCTCTATTTGAAGTCTGGACACCTGGTGGCCCCGGTGCTGCCGTTGCCAAACTGATGGGCATTGTCTCCTCAGAACAAGCTCAGTTGTTCACCGGGCTGAGGAACTTCCCCAGCAAAATCGGGCAGCGTCGGTAACTCCGGAAGCTGCTCCTGCAGAAAGCCATGGAAATCTCGCGCAAGTTGAGGAGCCAATATGTCATCCGGGGTGTGCAGAAAAACAAAGGGA
>DJYX01000272.1:2530-2899 GCA_002450295.1 Deltaproteobacteria bacterium UBA6967 | reverse complement strand
TCATCTTAAATCAGGAAACGTTGCCGATTTGAATAAAGATTAGAAAGATTGTCAAACAAAAACGCTTCCTTATGTCTTGTTGCCTTGCTCTCCGGTAGGTAGTTCCTGAAATTCACTAAGGGTTATTTTCAGAGAGCTATAATTGTCAATCTCTCACTAACCCAGTTGAACAGCCTTTTCCTGAGCTTCCAGCGCCAGTCGGCAGACGGTGAAGCAGTGCTCATGAGTCATCGTGAATTCTGTACGATTCTGAATATCATTTAGGAATTGTTCAAAGTAGGTGATCGGGACATCACTGCAGTCGATCCGTTCGTAACGGTCTTGATTGACCAACATCAGATGGTCTTTTCCTTCCTCGCCCAGAATATC
>DJYX01000272.1:0-2102 GCA_002450295.1 Deltaproteobacteria bacterium UBA6967 | reverse complement strand
ATAAAGCCATTGGCGGTTGGGCTGCGAAGAACGATTTCTCCAAAGTCTTCAAACTCGGGCAAGGTAGGATTTGCGTAGTTTCCAACAGAACTTGCTGCTATTTCAGCGTCCCTGGATCCGGTTAACCAGAGAAACTGATCAATTTGGTGGGAAGCAATATCGATCAGAATTCCTCCATACTGAGCCTTTTCATAGAACCAGGGTCTACGCCGATGCGGATTATGGCGATGAGGCCCTAATCCTACGGTCTGGATAACCTTTCCGATAGCGCCTTGCTCAATCAATTCCTTAGCTTTTAGCACCGCAGGGACCTGAAAGTGTTCGGAAAAGCTAATACTGTAACGTGCTCCGGTCTCTTGACGAACCTGGATCACCTTACGCAGCTGCTGCTGGGTAATGATGCCAGGCTTGTCAACCATCACGTCCTTGCCGTGTCGCATAGCCTGGATGCAGATTTCTGCACGTTCCCCAGGAATACCTGCACAAACAATCAAGGAAACGTCTTTTCGCTGATAAAGAATTTCAGGAGATTCAAAACGAGGTACTTTAGGAAAACGTCGAATAAAGCCTCCTAATGGCTCTGCATCATCCCGGGTAAAGTACCCAATGCATTCTGCACCCGCGGCTAGCAAGCCTTCAGTCATCTCGTAAATGTGGCGATGGTCCAAGCCCACGCAGGCAAACTGAATCATAAGAGCAACCTTTCAATAAGATTTGTTCATATCTGCAGCATCAACAGCAACGGTGACAGTTTCTTTCCGATAGTTGCTGTTGGCGATTCTCCGTTCCAGATGGGCCCAGTACTGATCCCCATCTAGGGGCATCGGGACGCTCTGATTTTCGAAGGTTGAGAGGAGCATCGCATTGGCCAGTTCTACACTGTGAATGCCCTCGATTGCGGGAGCCAGTAGGGGAGTTTGATCCAATACGTTATCCACAAAATTCTGCAAAATCCCACGATGCTGTCCACCTTTCCCATCAATCGGGATCTTCACTTCCTCGACTGTGGGCTTGCCAAAGGGTTGGTCTGTGTTGCGGCAAAATTCTGAGATTGGAACGCTATTCTTGAGTAGGCGTAATCCGCTTTCATCCGCAATGACGGTTCCGTTTTCTGCAACAATTTCCAAGCGATTGGTCCCCGGCGTTTCTCCGGTGGTTGTGATGAAGCTACACGTGGCTCCATTTTCATAGGTCAGCAAGGCAGTCACATCATCTTCGACTTCAATGTCGTGCCATTGACCAAATCGACACTGAGCCCAAACTTCAGTTGGAGTTCCAAAAAGCCACCAGAGCAGATCTAGTTGGTGTGGACACTGGTTCAACAGCACTCCTCCTCCTTCTCCTCGCCAAGTCGCTCTCCAGCCACCACTACGATAGTAGATGTCCGGCCGGAACCAATCGGTAATGATCCAACTCATTCGCCTCAACTCTCCCAACTCTCCATTGCGGATCAGCTGACAAATTCGTTGGTAGCGTGGGTCCGTCCGTTGGTTGAACATAGCACAGAAGACCTGCTCTTTTTGGGGACGCTGCTCATAGGCGTTGATCAACTGCTGACAGGCGTTCTTGTGCACAGCAATCGGTTTCTCCACCAACAGGTGTAGGCCACTCTTCAGTGCAGCTTTGCCAATCGTGGAATGATCATAATGAGGGGTAGCAATGACCAGAGCTTCAATCAATTCAGATTCGATCATCTCCAGGCTGTCAGAGAAGCGAGGTATCTCTGGAGAAACTTTGCTGAGCCGAGCTGGATCCAGATCACAAACCGCAGCAACTTCCGCTCTTTGAACAAATTGTTGGGTGATGGAGTGGTAGTGCTGGGTCCCCATATTGCCGAGACCGACTATCCCAAACTTGAGTGGATTCATTGGCTTATTTTGTCAGGAGGAAGATTTTGGGGATCAGAACTGATGTGTACGGTGAATTCTTCAAGTCGTGAACAACTGTGGGTAGCTAATTTCTGGCTCAGCGATGTTTTTTGTATATCCGTTCATATAGCAAACACTGAGTGCCCTGCGAGGTGAGGAGGTTCGGTTCTTGTCGGAGGCATGCAGCAGATGGTTGTGCAACACGACCAAATCTCCAGGTTTCACAAGAATTGG
>DJYX01000288.1 GCA_002450295.1 Deltaproteobacteria bacterium UBA6967 | reverse complement strand
GACAATTTTATCTGGTTTGTATTTGAGGATTAAGCTGACGAGGAATTGGTTTTCTTTCTCCGAACCAGCTGTTTTACCTGGGTTGTAGCGCGGATTTTTTTGATAAGACCATTTCCACTGTCTATGAGCTAGGCTTGCCCAGTCTTTGGTTGGTAGATTACGATTCAAATCTACCCCGTTTGCATTTGTTCGCGTTCTGGGTTGGGAAAAAAAACCATCTGGGTTGAGCAGTGGTATCAAGACAAGTCGATGTTGAATCAATTTTTGGTTTGAACGCAGCAGCTCCACATAGCGGAAGCAATGATAGGTCGTATCTTCGTCAGAATGAACAGAACACAGCAACAAAGTTGTATGTGAGGAGCTTTCGTCCCCAAAAACTTTGTAGATTAGAGGTTGCCCTTTTTCTGAATGCCATGTGGCCTGCCAATCATCAGCGTTACATCGTAGATCTTTCCAACCCAGTTTTTTGAATTCCGTATCCACTTTTGAACAGAACTGACTAAGAGAAACATTATTCATTGAGGTGGTTTGCAAAGCTGGCCTGGCATAATCCAATGAAATCCAGCCGAGCTTTCCTAACTCATATTCGATCTTACCCCACCCCTCTTTTTTCTGCCTGACTTCAAACTGTTGGCCCTCAAAGACTTTTCCGAGTTTTTTACCCCAAACTCCATCACGCACATTCAGTCGATCCGCCGTAATAACAATTTGTTCTGATGCGAGGACTCCATTCAGGACACTTGAAACAAAAAAAATAATCAAAAAGTTCAGAAATTTTTGCACAACAGCTTATCCGTTTTGCAGGTTTTTCGTGCAAGGGTCCAAAGAGAGGTGGGGCAGCACCTCGCCTAACAAATGAAAAGAGCCAGTTATAATCCAAGGCATCATCTTAGTATCTGAGGCCCATCGCAAGGCATTCTGGCTACCATTCAGCAATTTGGAAGAGTTTCTAGGCAGTTCAAGATAGCGAAGAATTTCAACAGGCTCTGCAGCTCTCGTCGAATTGTATTGGACCAATCCAACCTGTTGAGCATGTTGAGCAAGTTTCTGAAGAGAATCACGAGTTTCAGCAGTCATCTTGTCTTTTGCCATCCCAATCAGAAGTCCGTAGCAGGAAATTTGCCACTCTGAGAGCGTTGTGATTAATGAATTAATGGCGTCAACGTTATGTGCCCCATCCAAAATCAATTCTGAAAAAACATGTCCTGAACTTTCATTTTGCAGTTTGATATTAAAATGGCGGCTTTTGCGACCAAGCAGAGGTAATTCTGAAGCTAATTCTAATCGTTTTTGTCTCTGTTTTCGCGACTTGGCAGGTAGCAAAATTTCTAGAGCGGTTAGTGCTAGTTCTCTGGAAACATCTGAGATTTTTGCATCTATGTGTGCCGCTAGTCGTTTTTCAACTTGGTTAGTCAGTTGACAATTCTTTTCATCAATCCAGTGGGTGGGGATCTCTTGTAAATAGCTTTGCTGCTCTAGCCATTCCTTCACAACCTGCGTTTGCGGGGACACCAAAAGTGGCACATTTTTACGCGCAATGCCGAGTTTCTCAGATGCGATCTCAAGGATGCTATTGCCAAGAATATTTTGGTGATCCAAACCAATTCTGGTAAGAATTGCGAGTTTCTTTGGAGTTACATTGGTCGAGTCCGCACGACCTCCCAATCCTGTTTCTAAAACTACCCAATCACATTGAGCTCTTGCAAATACTTCAAGGGCAATAGCCGTGACCAGATCGAAGAAAGAAATCTGAGGAGACTGAGGATTTCTGGAGATTTCTAAAGTCCGCTCTGCAACTTCCACAAACTGTTGCATGCCAACACACTGCCCATTGATTTGGATTCGCTCTCTGAGATCTACCAAGTGGGGGGAGGTGTAGCAACCCGTCTTGAAACCATCTTGTTTCAGGAGAGCGGCAAGAATGAATGCGGTAGAGCCCTTGCCGTTAGTGCCTGCGATGTGGACAATATTGGGGGAATTTTCAGGATTGCCGAGTAGGTTCAGCAGGAAGCGAACGCCCTCTAGCTTTGTAAGATCTCTAGGCCGGGCAGAGCGTTCGTAGTTGGCTTCGTCCTCCAATTGCTGGAGGATTTTATTGTAGCGGGTGAGCAACCTTGATCACTCGATTTGTTTTCGACTAGTTTGAGGTTCTTCTTCCTTTAGAAATCTGAAAAATGGCTGATCAGAACTGAGTAACAAAGTTGTGTCCTCACGCAGAGAATGACGGTAAGCATCATGAGATCGTTGAAACTCAAAAAATTCAGAGTCTAATTGATAAGCACTAGCGTAGATCTCAGTTGCAGACGCATCGGCTGTGCCCTTCAGTTCCTCGGCAATCTTATTTGCTTCAGCAAGAATCTTTATTCTATCTCGATCGGCTGCCGAGCGAATTTCCAAAGAACGCTCTTCGCCTTCTGAGCGATACAATTTTGCCGTTCTTCTTCGCTCAGCCTCCATCCGGCCATAAACCGCCAGACTATTGGCTTCCGGTAGGTCTGCTCGTTTTATTCTCACATCTGCGACCTCGATCCCAAAACTTTCAGCAGCCTCGCGAGAATTAACAGTGATTGTCTCTCGGATATCCCTTCGATTACCAGACACAATTTCCACAAGGGTATGTTTACCTAATATCTCTCTGGTTTGAGAGTAGATGATATCGTCTAATCTTGATTGAGCACCAGCTAGACTGCGAACAGTTTCGTAAAATTTTAATGGATCTGAAACTTTCCATTTTGAGTACGCATCCACGATCATTTCTTTTTTATCTTCGGTGAACACTGATCCTGGATCGGAATCGTTTGTTAACAGTCGGTTATCCACGTAAAAAACCTTTGTTATAAAAGGCATTTTGAACTTCAACCCGGGCTCCATGTGCACAGATACCGGGTCTCCTAAACGAATTTCCACCGCATATTGCGTACGATCTACAATAAAGGTTGATAAATAAACAATACCAACAACGACGGCACCGGCAATGAGGAGTAAATTAGTTGAAAATGATCTCATATCGAATCTCTTTGCTGTTTGATAGTAGGTTGAAAATTAAATTTCTTGATAACTATTTTCCAGATCTGCTATCAGGCAGTCAAGCAAAAGCCGGAATTCTTTTTCTGTTTCTAGGTTTTTGCTAGATCCCCTACTACTTTTACTTCCAAACTTTCTCCGCAATACTTGCAGAAATCAGCATCCATATCATGTCCATCCTGACCACAAGAGTGGCAGGACCTTGTCAACTTTTGGTCTTGCCTACGCTGCATGGCCGATAATTGTACCGTAACGATCCCTGTGGGCACAGCCAACATGCTATAGCTCAAAATCATCACGATTGCGGCGACGAATTGTCCAAATCCTGTCTGGGGAGCTATATCACCGTAGCCCACAGTTGAGAGAGTCACAATCGCCCAGTAGATACTGCGTGGAATACTCGTAAAGCCAGCTTCCTCTCCCTCTACAACATACATCAGGGCACCGAGAAAAGTCACAGCAATCAGGATGGAAAATAGAAAAGCCATGATCCGAGCCTGGCTAGCTTGCAACGCCTTCAACAACATTGTCCATTCGCGCAGGTAGTCCAGAAACTCGAAAATACGCAAAATTCGAATGATTCTGAACACTCGAATGACCAGCAGATATTGGAAACCCGGGAACAAAATACTGATTAAGCCTGGGAGGACAGCGAGAAGATCCGTGAGGCCAAAAAAACTGAGTGCATAGCGCCAAGGGCGTAGCGTAGCAACGAGACGAAGGACATATTCAATCGCAAAGACTATCGTGAAAAACCACTCGAAATAGTGTAAAGTTTCACCATACTCGCTACGGACAGTTGCAACACTGTCCAACATGACTGTGGTCACGCTTAGCGCGATCAGGATCATCAGAATGATATCAAAGATCTTTCCAGCCCTAGTCTCAGCTTCAAAAATCAAGTTATGGAGGCTTGCACGCCAGGGTGTGATAGGAACCGTTGAGACTTTTTTTCTGCTTCTCATCCTAAGCAGCCGTCAACTTACACATTGGAGTGAAGAGTCTTTGGTAAAGTGGGTCTTGAGATAAACTCGGATCACCGTCAGGGCTGCAGGCGTGACCCCACTTATACGGCTTGCGTGCCCCAGAGTGGCCGGTTGATGCTTGATCAAAAGTTCTTGAACTTCTCTGGAGAGGCCAGGAATATTTTTCATATCCAATTCATCTGGGATCTGAATGCGATCCATTTCTCGCATTTGTCGAAGTTCCTGTTCTTGGCGCTTCAAGTAACCTTCATACTTGATCTGGATTTCAACCTGTTCACGAACATCCTCAGGGAATTCCTCCCAGTCAACCTTACTCATGCTGAATGCTTGCTCTGAGAGCACTTGAATACCCTGGCCTGGTCGACGTATTAGTTCCGCTAAACTACTCGCTTGTTTTAACTGAGCCTGATTCATCTGTTTCAGTGCCTCTTGGGTTTCCTTAACCGGAGTAATTTTTATCTGTTCTAAAGATTTCTTGAGAGCAAAGATTTTACGTAGTTTATTGAGGAATTGCTTATAGCACTCATCATCTAATAATCCTAGTTGATACCCTTTCTCACAGAGCCGAAGATCTGCATTATCCTCTCTTAAGTGGAGCCGATGCTCTGCTCTTGAGGTAAACATCCTGTAGGGCTCCGTGACACCTTTAGTGATTAAATCATCAATCAAAACTCCCATGTAGGCTTCATCTCTTTGCGGTACGAAAGGCTCCCTACTCTGGACTTTCAGTGCGGCATTCACCCCAGCCAAAAGGCCTTGTGCTGCTGCCTCCTCATAGCCAGTAGTTCCATTGATTTGACCAGCTAGAAAAAGACCTGGTACTTTCTTCAGTTCGAGGGTTGATCTAAGTTCTGTGGGCTGCACAAAATCATATTCAATCGCATAGCCTGCCTGTAGCATCTCCACGTTTTCAAGCCCAGGGATTGTACGATAAAATGCCTGCTGTACCTCTTCAGGTAGGCTTGTGGAGAGACCATTTGGATAAATCTCAAAATTATCAGACCCAATTCCAGTAGGTTCAAGAAAGACTTGATGTCTGTCTTTCTTAGCAAACTTGACAATCTTATCTTCAATTGACGGACAATATCTTGGTCCAATTCCCTTAATCGCTCCCCCGTAGAGGGCAGAGAGATGAAGATTCTTGCTAATAATTTTATGGGTTGCTTCGTTGGTATAAACAATGTGGCAAGGCACTTGGGGTAAGGGTGTTTCTGTTCCCCAAAAAGAGAACTTTCGGATTGGATCATCTCCCAGCTGCTCAGGAATACCATCCCAGTTGATGGTCCTTTTGTCCAAACGAGCTGGTGTACCTGTCTTCAGGCGACCCAATTCAAGGTGACAATCTGCTAACGCTAAAGAGAGTTGCACCGAAGGTGGTTCATTGATTCTACCCGCCTTGATCCTGTTTTCGCCTCGATGGATCAGACCATTCAGGAAAGTTCCTGTGGTGATGACAACAGAACCTGCCAGAAATTCTCCAACATTCGTACGAACCCCCTGAAGGATGTGATTCTCAATGATGAGTTCCTCTACCATTCCCTTGACGATCCAAAGATTGGGCTCTTTCTTCAGAATCATCTGCATCAAACTTTTGTACTCGTACATTTCTGACTGACAACGAGTTCCACGAGTTGCTGGGCCTCTTGAGCCATTCAAGACTCTGAACTGAATGCCTGACTGGTCTGCAACTTTTCCCATCTCACCACCAAGGGCGTCAATTTCCTTGACCAGATGTCCTTTCCCAATTCCGCCAATAGCTGGATTACAAGACATTTGGGCAATCTTTTCAGGATCGATGGTCAACAGGATCGTCTTGCAGCCAAGCCTTGCCGAAGCCAGTGAGGCCTCACAGCCTGCATGCCCACCACCAATCACAATGACTTCTGCGCTCTGCAAAGCAGACATAGTTGTAGCCTAATTGGGATTTCTACAAAAAAAATTAAAGATTTCGAAAATTATCAGGATTTTTCAGGAAGATCCAGCCAAGTGAACCTTAACTGGACGCAGATAGAGTGAAGGAGTGTTAGCTTTGGGATGGACTGCCCAGAACGGAGCGAAGTTCATGGGGTTGAACATAGTTCAACTGCCTCAGAATCTGGCCTAATAACAGGGGAAACTTCTTCTGTAAAACTAGTGCTATTTGCAATTGTTCCTGGCTCAGAAGCCCTCTCTGGCAAAGTTGGTCACCCAATTGTGAATATTGAGTGATCAGCAATAGATCTGGATCAAAAACCCTCTTGGTTCTCTCCCAGAGACTCAAGTGTGCCATTCGCAATTTAAACAAAATTTTACCACGTAATGATGCATCAATTTTCTCAAGTTGTTGTATTGCTATAACTGCAATTTCCAAGTCGCACTCACAAGCAACTGATAAAAGGATTGGAACAACTTTTTTACGTGGGCCAATATGCATTGCTGAAAGAATTGCTTTGCGAATACTAGGCATGGCTGGCTGTTTTGCAATGGTCAACAATTCTCTGGTAAGTGATGCCTCTTTCTTTAAAAATAGAGCGATCGCTGCCACTTTTCGAACATGAGAATTATCTGATTCGCAAAGCAATTGTTGGAGAGCTAGCACATCCAATTCAAGAGTTTTATGATCAATCAGATGTTCTCCATCCAACAACTGATTTTTCTTTCTTGATGTCGGATGCAGATGTTCAGACCCTTTCTCCCGGGGAGACTGATCTACGATTGCACGAAGTTCTTTGTAAGCTTCGGTAACTGCATGAAACTTAAGAGAGTTCGCTGCTCCAACCGCTGAATCTGGGTGGTAACGCAAGACAGCTTGTCGGTAGGCTTGTTTCAGTTCCTGAAGGGTGACATCAGGTCTGACACCAAGCTCTGCATACGGACTAAACGTGGGGTTCATTCAATTCCATTGAAGGAGGTTACTCCATGTGATCCTCATTACTTATATGGGCCAGCTGCAAAGAGCATGCACTCCAAGGAATTACTGTCACCATAACTTTAAGCAACTCCTTAAGTTTCTAAATTTGATTATTAATTTTCGAAAAAAATTTTTGGAGAACCATCCTGATTTGATTTCCTCAGGATGCTTTCTCTAAAGAGCTGGAAGGGTATCGGTAGGATTTTTTTCGAGTAGTTGCTGATCGTGAAAGTAACGAACAGTTGTATTTGCAGAGGCGTGCCGAGCGTATGCTTGAACCTTCTGGAGTGGCTCTCCCAATTCAAGTGCAAGTGTGATAGCGGTATGTCGTAGATAGTGTGTGGAAATCTTTATGCCTATCGCATGTCCGAGGCGTCGTACAGCTTCGTTTATTGCCTTACCAGTCATTTGGTTGCCCATGCTACGCTGCCCCAAGGAGGGAAATACCCAAGGTGTATTCAATCCAGCTAACTGTAAAGCACCTCTCCAGGCAATCAATTCTTGATAAAGCTCTTCTCTGATTTTTAGTTTTTGTGGGACACCACTCTTTGTTTCCTCAAGAATAGCTATCCAAAAACGACCATCCTGGCGGATATTTTCCCAGTTTAGTAGAGAGGCTTCACTTCTTCGTGCTGCAGTGAAATATAGAAATTTCAACAACACCTTATTCCTGTGACGCAGTAAAGTCTCCACTCGCTCGTCGTAGGCTATGTTTTCATTAGCATCAAGCATTTGCTGAAGCTGATTAACTCGCAGAGCTCCCTTATTGCTCAGTTGAGAGACCTTCTCATTGCGGATCAGCGACGACTTGAATGGGTTTTGTTGAAGATATCCACACTCTGTAAGGACACGACAAATCTTCTTTAGAGCGCTCATCGCTTGGTTGATGCTTGAGGATTTTTTTCCGCTCAACCTGAGAAACTCCTTGTATTCTAGCATTCTGAGGCTATCGAGGCTTTCCAAATCTTGAGCTGAGTGTAGACCGGCCCATTTCTGAAAGTCTTTTAGAGAACGCTCATAAGCCCGCCGAGTATTCAGGGCATAATTGCCAAAAACCAATTCCAATGCTCTCTGAGCTGGTAAGCTCCGAGGAAGATTTTGGGGCAGATTAACAGGTAGGAGGTCAGTCATCAACTCAACTGAAAATGATAGTCTTGGTAAGCCCTTTGAAGGAACCATCGCACGCCAGGTGCTTGCAACAAATTTTCTGCGGGAAGACACAACACTTGGGTTTTCTTTACGGTTTGTTCCTTCCAAGAGAAGGGCTTACCCAATTTGTTTGATAGTCCAAGCACTGTTTTCTCAGTAACTTTCAGATTTTTGTTGCCCACCAAGAATTGAACTTCACCAACTTCCAAGATACCCAAAGTGTTTTCCGGAAGCAAAACTGGCTGATTTTTTTTCAGACTGATTCGTTCAGACTTTTTGAGAAGCGAGATAAGTTGATCATCACTGAGACCATACTGAAGCATCGGGAAAGTTCTGAGATGGTCACAGTCCTTGAGCCATGAAATTCTCTTCTTCAAAAGTTTATGCCTCTTTAGCAACTCCCGATATGAATCTAAGGAGATTGGCAGAATACGAACAGGGCCAACGGAAACCATTTCTCGTGATACTTGCAAATCAGCTAATGCGTTAACCTCCCCAAGTAATGTCCCTGCTGGGTAGAGCAATCCATTTAGCTGAACTCGCCCCGTCAGAAGGAGAGGCATGTGTCCAGATTCCTTTGCACGAGCAAGGATTTGTTGTCCCCTTGGAATTTCTTCAGTCTGTTGGGTGATAAGTTCTTTCAACTCCTCTTTCTTCAGAGCGGGTAGACGTTGTCGTAACCACTGAAGTGCTTTGTCTTGGAAGTACTTTTCATAATCCAGAGGCACCCTAAGATCAGAAGTTCCAAATTCGGCGGTACAAGCTGAAGTCAATTGATCTTCTGAAAAAGGCAGGGAAGAGTGGGCTAAAATCAATTTTTCCGAAGGGTCGTTGGCAAAGTCAACCACTTCGCCATGAATCATCCCTCCCCCAGCATCAATCTTTTTGACATCGCTCTGTTCAAGGTAACTTTGCAGTGTCTTATCAAAAAAGTCTTCACTGATGTGATACTTCGCTTCGGGATTTTTCATCCTACCTAAGACAGCGCTGGAAACGATATCCGCCAAATGTCCAAAAATCTTTGCTTCGCCGCCTTCCTGATACCTAAAGTAAAAGATGTTAGTTTCGACAGGATGAGGAGAAAAACGTGGTTGGACCTGAACTGACTCGGTCACGTTTGTCCAGTTATCAAACTCTAGATCTACGATTTCAAAAAAATTTTCGATTTCTTCAGTAGGAAGGGAAATAAGATCTGAAAGCTTTTGGAAGGTAGATTTTCTTACAAGTGTGGATGAGAGATATTTGATTTTGCGTCCTCCCTGGAGCAGGTAAGGCAACCCCGCAAAGTGATCATCATGTGCATGGGTTTGAAAAATTCCAGCGACCTCACTCAGGTCAATCCCCAAAACTTCAAGGGTGTAGTGTACATTAGGGCCCGCATCGACCAGATAGGGTTCTCCATCAATCACCAAAATACTGGCCATACAAGGACGAAAACAGTCCCAACCATCACCTTCGCCTGTATGCCATACAGAGAATTTATCTCTTGGTAGCAGTTGATCTAGCAATTTATAGGGAGGAGGATAGGTTTCTCCCTCCTTGAGACTCAAATCCACATCAATGCAATCAGAACCCATCTTGAATTGATACTGATTCATGCCTTTACGGCTAACCAGTAGATCTTCCTTTAGGCTTTGCCAACCAGTATCTTTGACGACACATGTGGCCAACAAAGTATCCGGTGGTTGAATTCTACCAAAGGCAAATTGCATCTTCATGGCCATCATCTCAGCAGTATCCTCCAAACTGACGCCACAATCGATCAACTCTTCAGGAGTCGTCAGACCATAGTTTCCACGATAAATGTATTGGAGTTGAGACTGAACTGCGTTGGCATTGCCAATTAGTATTGGCCGTTCACCCTTGTTGTTTGGGTGATTCGGAATGATTTGACCTTGTTTGTAAAACATCTGCAGAACCGGAAATTCTGCCATGTTTGCCGGCAAGCCATTTTGCAGAAAATTATCCGCAAGCAAAATGGCATTTGGGCCAGTTTCAAAGGTAGCCCCGTTTTCTGTAACCAAACGGATTTTTCCTTTGCTTGCTAGATGCTTCACTGCATCAGCCGGACAACCACAAAGGATACGTAAATCCACTTTGGGTACTTCCAGCCATGAGATGCCTGGTGCCAGTATTTCGTAAATGAGATCAGCCAAAATTGAGACCCTGATTTATTTTCGTTAATGCTTTCATTCCAACTACTGCAAAAACGGTGCGTTCTGCTTCGGGTAGGAGTTAGAAACGAAACATAACGCTAATTCGATCGCAGATTCCATGGAACCAGCATCTGCATTCAATTGGGAGGCTCGGTCGAAAGCTGTTCCGTGATCAACTGATGTGCGAATCAAGGGTAATCCCAAGGTTACATTGACTCCTTTTTCAAAACCAAGAAGTTTGAGTGCAATGTGGGATTGGTCATGATAAAGCGCAATCACGGCATCGAATTCGCCCTGACGATGCCTCAAAAAAACAGTATCTGGGGAAATGGGACCGATACAATTTATGCCTGCCTCTTCCATTAAGTTCAATGCTGGCAGAAGTATTTCTTCCTCTTCCGCACCGAAAAGGCCTTCCTCACCGGCATGAGGATTCAAACCTGGTAATGCGAGTCTTGGATTTTCAATACCCATTCTTCTTAGGGCATCATGAGTGATTTGAGCAACTTCAAGGATTCGCTTTGGTTGAAGTTGCTCAATTGCATTACGCAAAGAAACATGGGTGCTGACATGAACGGCTCTTAGTCCTTCAACAGTAAGCATCATTACAGGTGGGGCACCGTTGCTAAATGCTGAGAGAATTTGTGTGTGTCCAGGAAAATGATGACCGGCCAAATGTAGGGCCGTTTTGCTAATTGGGGCTGTGGTAATTGCATCAATCTGGTTTGCTAGCGCTGCCTCAATTGCAACTTTCAAAAATTGAAAAGATGACTCTCCGCCCCAGGCACTGACTTGTCCCAGATTCCAGTTCCTACCGGAGTGAACCTTCAAATCCACAATACAGGGCCCAACAGGTAATTCATCCAGATTTTCACACTTTCTTAGCTGCAGATTTGAACCAAGTTTGTTGACAACCTGTTCAAGAACCCAGGCGTCTCCAAAGATGACTGGATGCCAATCCAAGCAAGAATTGAGTTTCGTAAGTGCCTTAACTATGATTTCAGGGCCAATCCCATTAGGATCTCCCATCGTTAGACCAATGATTGGTTTTCTTTTTTCGAGCATAAATTCAAAATGGAATTAAAAAACCGCACAGTGTTAGTTACCGGAGCAGGTGTGCGTCTCGGTCAAGCTATCGCAGTCTCCCTTGGCAAACAAGGAATGAAAGTAGCCCTACATTACCACCAGTCTTTGGAGGGGGCAAAAGAAACCTTGGAACTCATCGGTGGAGATTCTAAACAGCATGGTTGCTTTCAAGCCGACCTTAGGCAAGTATCCGAGATTAAACTATTGATTCAGCAGATTGAAGCACAACTGGGTCAAATTGATGTGCTGATCAACAATGCTGCTGACTTTTTCCCTACACCCCTTGGTAATGTAAGCGAATCGGAATGGGACCACTTGATCTCACTGAACCTGAAAGCACCATTTTTTCTCTCACAATCAGTCGGGACATCAATGCTCAAAAGAGGTCATGGGAAAATTGTGAACATTGTAGATGTAGCTGCAGAAAGGCCTTGGCCACAGTTTTTGCCCTATTGTGCATCCAAGGCTGGGCTCGTGTCATTGACGAAAGGGCTTGCTAAGGCCCTGGCTCCTGCAGTGCAAGTCAATGCGGTTGCGCCCGGAACAATGCTGCCTCCCCCTGAGAGTAGTTCATTTAGCCAAGATCTAGCCATTGAAAGAAGCTTACTTAAAAAAATGGGGAGGCCTGATGATATCGCCAAAGCAGTCACCTATTTTCTTGAAAATGATTTCGTAACCGGAACCGTATTACCCGTTGATGGCGGAAGAATGCTGGCTTCCTGAACCAATTTGTCTTGCTACACCTAGAATTTTGAAGGAAAATAGCTCTTTAATATTCTGTTGATTCAGTCACATGGAGTTACCGAATGAAGATTG
>DJYX01000226.1 GCA_002450295.1 Deltaproteobacteria bacterium UBA6967 | reverse complement strand
CAGTCTATGCTGGAACCACCACCATTGAGAAATTCTGAACAACAAGGGAGAACACTGGACTGGCTGGCAACCTTGCGCAAGTCCTGGCGAGGTTTGAACACTTCCCCTGTTTGGCAACTGCAATATGCTCACACTCAGCGTCGTCGCTTCTGGTGGCTGCTTGTTGATGCCAGTCGCTCGACTGGAAGTACAGACTTTCTTGCCTTTGTCAGGAACCAACTTATCCAATTGACTCAGCAGTATCGTGCAGACCGCTTTCACCTCATGGTGCTGCAATCCGGTGAGAGTCTCTGCTTGGGTCGAAAAATGAGTGCCATCGAGACAGAGAAGAGACTTCGGGAACTACAGGAAGCTGCTGGTGGCAGCACCTTATTCAAATTGCTGCGCCAGTCACAGGTTGCTCTTAGGCGGAGTAGAGTTGGTCCCAAAGATCGGTTGATCTTCACATCCGATGGCCTGTTTGAGGTCACTAGAAGTAGTGTAACTAAAGAACAATCAAAGTTACGTCATCATTGGCAACAGTTACTCTGTACAGGAATTGCCAGTCAATGGTGGCATCCAGACAGTGTAACCGGCCTGGAAAACTGGGTGGAAGAGTTATCCAAAGGGCTTCGCTTGAGGACCATACGGTTGGAGGCGGGATGAGCAAGAAGGTTCAACAGCTTTCGACAGATAATACAATGGTCTCCAATCATCAGCAGGATGTCGATCCTGACAAAATCATTGATCTTGGCACGCGCATTCCAGTCCTGCGGACTCCGATTGCCCCAGAACTGTTGACAGAAGCCGCACATAGTTTTCCTGAACCTTACGCCCAGACAGTGAGGGAAGCCCTCGCTGAGCAGTGGAGAATCCCTGAGCAGCACGTAGTTTGTTGCCCCAGCACCTCCGAGTCGTATCTGGCCGTCGCCGAATACTTCCGACAGACTTCTGTGTTGTTGCCCCGACCTTGTTCCTCTGCCTACGAACGGGTAACTACCTTATGCCGATTACGTCAAATTTCTTTTGATCTGAGGCAGGAAGAGGATTTTCAATTCAATGAAAGCCAACTCAAAAATGAGCTATCTTCTGTAGCTTTGATAACGTTGGGCAATCCACATAACCCAACCGGTCAGTGTTTTTCCAGAAAAACTTTGTTGTCACTCATTGATGATAACCCACAAACCTGCTTCATGATTGATGAGTCAGATCTTGCTTTAGTAGATCTGGATTCAACGAACAGCTTGGTCCCCACGATTCGTCCCAATCTGATCGTGTTGGGAACACTGGCAGAATCCCACGGCTGGCCCGGGTTGGGTCCAAGTTACTTGGTTACAGGTAATCTGGATCTGCTGGCTTTTCTTTCGAAGAGATTTTCTGCTACCTCAATTTCTGGGTGGCTCCAGCAAATTGGCTTGGAGTTGGTTCATCAGGAACCCACTGTCCAGCGTGAGGAACTGGCTGATCTTTGTCAGGAGATCTTGCCTCAACTGCAATCTCACTCCCACCTTAAGATTGTCCCTGGCAACGCTCCCTACAATCTCTTTCAGATCACCTCAGAGTTATTGGCTCTTCTGAGGGAACAATGCTCTGCAAAAAATCTCACAATGCGTTGGGGCGAGCACTACTCAGGTTTAGCTGACAACCATCTACGGATTTCTCTTCAATATCGCGAGGGCCTTCAGCGATTTTTCTCCATACTGAAGCAATTGGAGTGCTGAGTCTTGGCCAAAGCACTAATGCTGCAGGGAACAGGTTCCGGAGTAGGCAAAAGTCTTCTTTGTGCCGGCCTCTGTCGTCTACTTGCAAGACGTGGTGTTCGAGTAGCCCCCTTCAAAGCCCAGAATATGGCGCTGAACTCAGGAGTCACTCGCTCTGGAGAGGAGATGGGACGTGCTCAGGTTCTGCAGGCTCAAGCCGCTGGATTGGAACCGGATGTGCGGATGAATCCGATCTTGCTCAAACCCCAAGGACAGGGGCGATCCCAGCTCGTGCGCCTAGGCAAGGCCATTGGGAACTACGCCTATCGCGACTACTATCAACTGGCAGAAGAAAACTTCACGATTGTCCGGAAGGTTTATGATGACCTGTCCCGTGATTTCGAGTTGTTGATACTTGAAGGAGCAGGCAGTCCTGCTGAGATCAACCTTCAGCAGACCGACCTTTCCAACATGCGGATGGCTCACCATGCCAACGCCCGGGTTTTGTTAGTGGGAGATATTGATCATGGAGGAGTCTTCGCTTGGCTCAAGGGGACTTATGACCTCATTCAGACAGAGTATCGTCCCTTGCTTTATGGCTGCCTGATTAACAAGTTTAGGGGGGACTACACTTTACTCGAACCAGGCATCCGGCTCTTTGAGAAACAGGTTCCGCTACCAGTACTAGGTACCATTCCCTACGATTCTTTCCAGCTTGACGAGGAGGATTCCCAGCAGATTCGCTCAACTCCGCGTGAAGACGCATCCCTGCGAATTCATGTTGTCCACTTATCGCAACTCTCGAATTTTACCGACTTTGCTCCCCTACAGCGTCAACCCGATATTTCTCTAGAATATCTGGAGAAGCCTCCCAATGGCCGACTACCGGACGTGTTGATCCTACCAGGCAGCAAGAATACATTGTCCGATTTGCAAATTCTCCGAGACAGGGGATGGGAAGACTGGATTCGGCAGTATCTAGGAAGTTTCCTGTTGGTGGGAATCTGTGGTGGTTTTCAGATGCTGGGAGAGTGGATTACTGACCCTAAAGGAATTGAAGGCATAATTGATGGTGCGTCTGGTCTGGGTGTTCTGCCCTTACGAACTGAGATGGTGGCTACTAAGATCCTGCAGCTTGCTGAATACGAGGGACAGGAAATCCTCAAAGGTTGTAAAGTGAGTGGCTACGAAATTCATGCAGGAAGATCCCAACTACAGCTTGCAAAATGGATGGATTTGGTCGAGCCGTCAGGATTGTGTGTCTGGGATGAAAAGCAGAGAATTCTCGGAACTTATCTACACGGCATCTTCGATAAGGGTGAGGTAGCAAACCGACTGCTACAGCTTACTGGAAAGCAAATTCAACCCATTCCGGACCATGCACAGGAAAGTTTGCGAGAGCTGGATCGATTGGCTGATCTGATTGAGCGCCACTGTAACTTGTCGAGGATTCTTGACGGGCTTTGCTGAATTCACCCTTACCAGTTCGGCGACTCCTCTGCTGTTGCTCTGGTCAATCTTCCTCTTGGATCTTTGGTTCGGAGATCCCGTTTATCGGTTTCATCCAATTCGGCTGATTGGCCACTTGCTGGGTTACCTAGAGCGATGGCTGTTTGCCAGAGGATGGAATGGTTACACGGGAGGCATCCTGCTTGGTCTGCTGCTCTTAGGGATCGTCTTGGGGTGTTACTTCCTTTTGCAAAAATTCTTCGGCAGTTTACATCCAGTCCTCGGTTGGAGTCTGGATCTCTTTCTGGGTTACAGTCTGCTAGCTTTGCGAGATCTGGAGATACATGGGTTACGCGTTTGGCGAGCTACTGCCGATGGCAATTTGATGAAAGCCCGAGAGGAATTATCCCAATTAGTGGGACGCGATGTAGAACAACTTGATCTAGCAGGTTGTAATCGAGCAACACTAGAAAGCCTTAGTGAAAACCTGTCTGATGGAGTAGTTTCTCCCTTATTCTGGCTGACTTTGGGAGGCATTCCAGGCATGCTGGCCTTCAAGGTGATCAGTACAATGGATTCAATGGTTGGCTATCGTAATGAGCGCTACCTATGCTTTGGCTGGTTCGGAGCAAGAGCGGATGATCTCATGAATTGGCTGCCGGCTCGGTTGACCTGGGTGCTTTTAAATATTTCGGCTTGGATTCTGCCGGGTTACGATGGCCGTATGGCATGGTCGATTGGATTGTCTCAGCACCAATACATGCCAGGACCCAACGCTGGTTGGGGACAAGCTGCGTCAGCAGGTGCACTGCGTGTTCGGCTAGTGGGTGAAAAATGGAAAAATGGCAGGCTTCAACACAACGCCTGGCTGGGTCATTCTGATGATCCTACACAAGTTAGTGCTGACTCTATTCCAAGATTAATCCGTCTGAATCGATACACTACACCGTTACTTCTAGTAATCATCAGCCTATTGATTGCTGTTTTTAACTGAAATTATTGACTCTATCGAACCAATGGAACTACAAGTTCTTGTGCGCAAGTTACAGGACTGGGAAGATCGACTAGCGGCGCAACGGCGCGAACTTGAGCAGGAAGAGTGGAACTCCTTGCAGCAAGTCCCTGAAGCCAAAGAGCGCTTGTTGGATCCTGAGGAATTGGAAGAAATTGCTGACCAGTTTCGTCAACAACGCACAAAGGTGCTTCCAAGATTTCAACGAGCCTATGAACGCTCGAAGCAACGTTTGGAAGGGCAACTAGGACTACTCTATGCCGGATTTCTAAATGATTTCCAAGAGGAACTGCAAAAGTTACCTGCTTCAGAATTGCGGGAATCACTCAGTGAAGATCTACGGCGCGACACCCTTCAATGAGTTCACCTATGCTGACCAAGTTGGTTCAAGGATTTCTACTGCTTCAGGGAATCGCATTTTTTGGTCTAGGAGTTTGGTTTCTGATTGAACCCACAACAATGGCTAGTGCGATTGGTCTGGTACCCCAAAGCCCAGCTGGATTAGCTGAATTACGGGCTGTTTATGGGGGCTTAGAAATCGCCTTGGGGATTTTTCTAGTAATCACAGGTTTTCGGGCAAACTGTTCGGGAATTGGGCTTTGGTTACTGCTTTCCTGTTATGGCGGAATCACTGCAGGACGTATTGCCGGAATCCTGTTAGATCAACCAGATGATACTTTCACTCTTCAATTGCTTGGTTTTGAGGCAGGTAGCCTACTAATTACGATTTTATTGGTTTTTGGACAGAAGTTCAGATCTTGAATTCCTGATGACAAAAAGCTTGCTTGAAGCAGATAATGTGGTTAATTTGATAGATTATTATTTTTCCAAAGCCACTTGACACTTCCCTCAAGCATAGTGGGCATCAGTGACCTTGCCAGACGCTGAAGCAACCTGCTGCAACCACGGTCTCTCCCCTCTGCCGATACTTGGTTTTTTCCCCGATTTGCTGACCAACCAAGTTGGAAAACTGTCATGGCCCAATCCCATACCCCACGCGAGCCAGTATAACTGTTATGGATGCGGCATCTCAGAAAATTCTACAGAATACACGTAATATCGGTATCTCGGCACACATTGACAGCGGAAAGACGACTCTGACAGAGCGCATTCTTTTCTATGCTGGGCGAATTCATAAAATTGAGGAAGTCCGCGGTGGTGGCGCCGGCGCTACGATGGACCACATGGACCTCGAACGCGAAAAAGGAATCACTATCACCTCTGCAGCTACCACAGTGCAGTGGCAAGACAAGAAGATCAATATCATCGACACTCCTGGACACGTTGACTTCACTGTAGAAGTAGAACGTTCGTTGCGTGTCTTGGATGGCGCTATTCTTGTGTTGTGTGGAGTCTCTGGAGTGCAATCGCAATCCATC
>DJYX01000219.1:2695-3505 GCA_002450295.1 Deltaproteobacteria bacterium UBA6967 | reverse complement strand
ATGGTCCACTAAGGATTGTCAACGGGTTGAGCAACCGAGCTTTTCCAAGTCCGTGAGCACAGAAATGTGAAATCAGCTCTTGAGCACCTTCCATGTGCCTGGGGGAACTTCCAGGCAGGCTTCAATGGCGACGGTAGCGATCACGGAGACGGTGTCGTGCACCTCGTCCACCACATTCATTCCCCCCTTGGTCACTTCGACTGACACATTCCCCCGCGGCAATTCACGGGCAACGACATCCCGATCGACCTTATCGGGTTCCTGCACTCCGACGGTGACGTTCACCTGCATCTTCTCATGGGAGATATCGAGGGAGCGGAACAGGATCAGCGAGCTGTGGTGAATTGCATCCTGGACGGCCCGACAGGCTGCCTTGGTGTAGTTCCCACCGTAGAGATCATTGCCGGTACCAATTTCAAGAATAAGACGTTGCATCAGTGATCTCCGGGTTCAAGGTCGAGGTAAACAACCACGGCAACATTGGCGACCGTGGTTGTGCCCAGTCCGTTCGGCTGGGGAATGTCGAGTCCCCCGTGGACGACGCTCACCGAGCTCTTGCCGTGGGGAATCAGTTTTTGAACCTGCGCCACGTCAACCTGATCGGGCTGCTGTACAGCAACCTCTAGTTCAACAATCATGTCTGCTGGAGTTCCTCCGAAAACAAAGGGAAGACTGAGTGAGTTGCGGTAGAGAGCATCCTGGACGGCTCGACAGGCAGCCTTGGTGTAGTTCTGGCTGACCAGGGATACTCCCATGCCCAACTCCATCACCATTCTGGTTTTTGCCATGAATCTTCAAGGGTATTGGGTT
>DJYX01000219.1:0-2293 GCA_002450295.1 Deltaproteobacteria bacterium UBA6967 | reverse complement strand
CGGAAAGCAGAGATCATCGGGGGATTGACTGCAAAAGTAAAATGGATAGCACATCCAGCGGTTCTATCCATTCATCGCATCAGGGAAAGCAACGATGGCCCAACTCAAATCACAGCGTCACTTCTTCGAGATTCCTCCAGAGATCGCCTACTTCAACTGTGCTTACAATGCACCCTTGTTGGTTGAGTCAGCCAAGGTGTTGGTCGAGGGTGCGTTGTCGAAGTGCCAACCATGGCAGCGTAAGCCCAACGAATTTTTTGACGATGCTGAGCAATTCCGGAAGCTGGCTGCAAGAGCACTGGGTGGTAATGCGGAATGTTATGCAGTGATCCCCTCTGCCAGTTACGGGACTTCGACGGTGGCCCGGATCTTTGAGGAAAAGCTCGGTCGAAGCGATGAAATCATTGTGCTGGAGAAAGCCTTTCCTTCAGAATACTTACCCTGGCAGCGGCTCAGCCAAGTTACCGGAGCCCAACTGGTAGTTGTGCAGGCGCCAAAAGACTTCAACTGGACTCAGGCTGTGCTGGATTGTCTCACATCTCAAACCAAGCTAGTGGCCATCCCCAATTGTCACTGGACAAATGGTGCACGGTTCGATCTATTGGCAATCAGTGAGGCCACACATTCATTGGGAGCTTGCCTGAGCCTGGAACTTACTCAGTCGTTGGGTGCTCTACCCTTGGACATCGAGCGAGTACGTCCCGACTTCATGGTGGCGGCCGGCTACAAGTGGTTGCTCTTTCCGTATGGACTGAGCCTCTTCTATGCAGATCCACGCTGGCATGGGGAGCGTCCGTTGGAGGAGACCTGGCTCAGTCGGGAGGGTGCGGACGTCTTTGAAAGACCGTTGGATTACGCGGCTAGTTATCAAGCAGGGGCAAGACGCTTTGAAATGGGTCAGAAGAGCATTCCTTCCTTGTTGCCGGGGGGATTGGTTGCGTTGTGGCAACTGGGGGACTGGGGAGTGACAAACATCGCAGACACTTTGGAAGCGATCAATGACCGCATCGCTTATGTGCTGGAAGAACGAGGCTGGACTCCGGTTCCTAAACAACACCGCAGTCCTCACCTGTTGGGAGCGTTGTCAAAGCGAGGAGTGTCTGAAGACTTTGTGGGGAAACTGGCTGAGCAAAATATCTTCGTTAGTTACCGAGGAGGGTCGCTGAGAATTGCTCCCCATCTTCATATCAATGAGCAGGATTTGGAGAGGTTTCTTAGGGTGTTGAGCGATAGTTGAATGTTTGCAGGAAGATTGACAGTCTTCGATATTGGTACTCTCCTCAGAAAAGCTCAAAAGTACCTTAAGCCACTGTCCATGAAAAGTAGGCAGAACTACTCTGGATTGAGGCAGTCCTAAAGTTCAAGAGCACAGCTTTTAGAATCAATGTAGAAAAACTGAAAAAGGAAAGCAGCTTTTGGCTCTCCCTCGGATCTTCGCAGACAATTGGGTAGTACTCGTGATAGACTAGAATTTTAGTCAGTTTTGAAATCCTGCTTTTTTGGCTCTACAGCGGAGAATCACGATGTACCTCAAGCACCTGACCTGGCGCGAGACCGAACAGTACCTGCAGCAAAAACAAAGCATCATCATACCGATTGGTTCGCATGAGCAGCACGGCCCCAATGGGATGATCGGCACCGATATCATCTGTCCGGTACGGGTTGCTGAAGACCTCTCCCAGGAAACCGACATCCTGATCGGCCCTTCCATCGAAGTGGGCATGGCTCAGCATCACCTGGGCTTTGCCGGCTCCATCACCGTCCGCCCCACCACGTTGATTTCGATCATTGAAGACTATGTGAAAAGTCTGGCGAAGCATGGCTTCACACACTTCTTCTTTTTGAACGGACACGGAGGCAACATCGCCACGGTCAAGGCCGCCTTCGCAGAAATTCACGCAGAGGCCAGCCTTGGACGAGCCCCTGTTCAGCAACCAGAGCTGGAGCTGGTGCTCCACAACTGGTACCAGGGACGACGAGTGACCGAGATGAGCAATCGCTATTTCCCCGGGATCGAGGGTAGCCATGCGACGCCTTCAGAAATTTCACTGACCTTCCACGCTTACCCGGAACACACCAAGCCCGCCGTGCCAATGGAACCGCGAGTGGCCCGTGGAGGTTCATTCGGTAGCGCAGTAGATTATCGCCGCAAGTTTCCAGATGGTAGGATCGGCTCTGATCCCTCTGGCGCAACTGCCAAGATTGGTGCTGAACTGTGCCAGGCTGCAGTCACGGATGCGTTGGATGCTCTGCGTTATCAGGGATTCCTCTAAGAACTTATCCGTAAATAGCG
>DJYX01000079.1:13470-36346 GCA_002450295.1 Deltaproteobacteria bacterium UBA6967 | reverse complement strand
CCAGCAGCCATGCGCTACACCGAAATTAGAATGAAGCAGATCGCTCACGAGATGATGAGTGATCTGGATAAAGGAACCGTCGATTTCATCCCCAACTACGATGATTCTCAACAAGAACCCACGGTACTACCGACAAAGATTCCGAATCTACTGGTCAATGGATCTACTGGGATTGCTGTTGGCATGGCCAGCAACATACCTCCACACAATCTACGTGAAGTCCTCAACGCCTTCCTCTACTACATTGAAAATCGATACACAGCCTCGCTGCCAGATCTTCTAGAACTGCTACCTGGTCCCGACTTTCCCACCGGCGGGATTATCATGGGCAGAAGGGGAATTTACGATGCCTACATGAACGGGAAGGGAATCATTCGCATTCGTGCCAAGACTCATGTTGAGACTACCAAAGAAGGTCGTGAAGCTATCATCGTGACAGAATTACCTTTCATGGTGAACAAGGCCAATCTCCTCGAAAAAATTGCTGAGATGGTCCGGGAAAAGAGATTAGAGGGCATCACAGATCTGAGAGATGAATCGGATCGCAAAGGCATGCGGATGTATATTCAGGTTCGCAGGGGAGATGACCCAAATGTTGTCTTGAGCAATCTTTTTAAACAAACCGCTTTACAGTCATCTTTTGGGATAACAATGCTCGCAATCGTAGAGAAGCAACCCAAGGTGCTCTCGCTTGCTCAAACACTGGAATTTTTCCTGCGGCATCGAATCGAAGTTGTCACTCGCCGAACCCAATTTGAACTAGACCAAGCTAAAAATCGCCTTCACATTCTTGAGGGCTTGATGACTGCTCTCGAAAATTTGGACGAGGTGATCGAAGCCATTCGTAAGGCTGCGAATGGTCCAGCTGCCCAAGCCGTTTTGATGGCTGACTACGCTCTTTCTCAACGCCAATCCCAAGCAATTTTGGAGCTGCGCCTCCAGCGTTTAACAGGGATGGAGCGAGAGAAAATTCGAGATGAACATGAGCAAGTAACCCTGAAAATTGCTGATCTGGAAGATATTCTCCAACGTGAGGAGAGAGTAATCGAAATCATACAAACAGAAGCAGTTGAAATTCGTGATCGTTACGGTGATGAACGACGAACAGAGATTGTTGAGGATGACTCAGACATTGCAATCGAAGATTTGATTACTGAAGAAGATATGGCCGTAACCATATCTCACGAAGGCTATGTGAAACGGACCCCTGTTACCGAATATCGACTTCAACATAGAGGTGGGCGAGGTGTTCAAGGGGCAACCACCAAAGATGGCGATTTCTTAGAACAGATGTTTGTGGCCTCAACACATGACCATTTATTGTTCTTCACCAACCTAGGACGAATTTACAGAGCAAGGGTCTACGAACTGCCCCAAGCAGGTCGGACAAGCCGAGGTAAGCACGCCGCAAACGTTCTGGAACTGCAAAGAGAGAATGAAAAAGAAGGCACTCAAAAGGAGACGATCCGAACTTGCTTGGTGATACCCCGGCATTTCAAGGAAAGAACTGATCTAAAACACATATTGATGTGCACAACTAACGGGATCTGCAAGAAAATTGACATGCTTGATCCAACCAGAGTACGCCGCACAGGTATTCGAGGAATCAGCTTAGATGAAGGGGACTCTTTAATTTCAGCTGCTTTGACAGATGGAAACCGTGAGTTGTTCTTCACCAGTCGCAATGGTATGGGATTACGCGTCCATGAATCAACAATACGGTCTATGGGACGCGATGCCAGAGGTGTAATTGGCATGCGCCTTGGGCCAAGTGATCAGGTTGTTTCTGCTTTTACGCACTCTGGCTCAGGAAGGATATTGACCGTTGCAGAAAATGGGTATGGAAAGCAATCTGAGATTGACACATTTACACTATCAAAACATCGTGGCAACAAAGGCTTGCGCACAATGCGTATCAACGAAACAACAGGTCCTGTTGTTGAAATGTTTGAAATTGAGGAGGGAGAGCAGCTTCTGCTGATCACCCAAACTGGCCGAATGATTCGAATACACACCAATCAGATCCCAATCATTGGGAGAGTTACCCAAGGTTCACGTTTGATAAGACTACAGGAAGACGAACGTGTAATTGCTATTTCTACAGTAACTGAAGATAACGAGGATGTTGAGGAATCAGAAGTGGTTACTGAGGAAAATGAAGTGTCTGATGAAGGATCTGATTCCTCGGAGTGAACGAAGAAGGGCTGGCGCATTTTCTGCATTTTGTGCTGCAAATCGCCTTTTTTCGCCACTTTTCAAGGGTTGCTTCCATGCGAAAAATCTTGTCACTTCTGCTCTCTATTTGTGCTTTGGCAGTTCTGGCCAAACCCAAATTGGCGCAGGAATTACCCTCTGGACATATGGTGGATCACTTGGATGTCATTCCAGGTGATCCCTCCTACCTAACGATAAGAGGAGTCTTTGACGAATCTCTCTTCTCAGCCATTCAAGTTGAATCTGGAGACACCCCCGGTAAATTCCAGGTTTCGATTCCCCAAGCATTTCTGAATAACGTAACCCTACCTCAACGAGAGATGGCTTTCGCTGAAGAAGACGGGGTCAAGCGTGTTGAACTGCATGAGAAAATCAGCAGAACTGGTGGAGGGAATGTGGACTTTCTAGTCGACATGCAGATCTTTACGAGTACTGGGGACGTTTCGCTAGAATTAGACAGAGAAAAATCAGATGGACAGCAGCTTGCCTTTGCCCTGAAACCAATGCGCAAGAGACTTGGGTCGCAAGACCGAGAACGAGCAAGTTCACAAATTTCTGACCCAGGTATTGACGACATGGCAGCTTCAGCAGGCCGCGGTGAAAGGCAGCTCAAGCCCATGGCCTCCCAAGCTCGCGATGCTGTGATGCTTCACCCTGTGGCAGCTTTGCTGATGTATCAACAACCAATACAGCTCAATGTATCTGTATTGAATGCATCCACTAAGGATCAAAATGCTCAAAGACTTGCTATCCTGTTAGATCGACAACAAAGGCAGAAATTAGAGGAACAAGTTGGAATGAGATTGGAAGTCACGAATATTTCTTCGGTTCGTGAGGGCATGGTACTACCCAGAACCAAAATCTATTTCAGACCCAATTTCATGAAGGCAGCGTTAGCTTTGTCCGAGGTGATTCCAGGGGAACAGCTTGTTGAACAAATGCCATCCAGTCATAAGGGTCGGATGGGAACCGATGTCGAAGTTTATGTAGGAGAGAACTTTGAGTAAGCAACGACAAATTCGCACAGTGGTAGGCTGGCTCCTACTGATTTCTATCACACTTTTCCCAACAAGCATTTTCGCTTTTCCTGAGTACACATCTAAGCTGAATGCGATTAAGTTGGCGGAGACTTTAGATAAGGGACTCTATAGAGATCTCCGAATATCTTCGGTATTCGTCAAAAATCGTACGAACGATGAGCATTTTCTCCAAGCAGTTTTGGAGGATGGTTCCAGTCAGGAATGGAAACTCAACCAAGTCTATGAGTGGTCGCTGACAGACCAACTTCAATTGACTGGAAATAGAGTGTTGGTATTCCCGTCCAGTGAAAGCACAGAATTTGGAATTTTGGACAAAAATGAGTTTTACCGACTGGTGCTGACTTCTCAGGCCTACGTAAAGACTTATGGAGAGCACGATCTGCTGGAAGGAAAGAGAATGACTTACGGGATACGAAGATTCCGTATGCTACATCCTGGTGAAGAAGAGCAGTTTGCTGCCGATGATCAAGGTAATCGTTTCCGATATGTTCTTGAGTTAGACAACGGCGGCAGAGAAATCTTTACTTATCTAGATGCTTACCAACTGATGAATGATGGGGCTTTCATCCAAGATCCCCTGGAGGACGATGTCATTCTTAGTCAGCCATTCTTGGTTAGAGAGCTAGTAGCTTTACCAAGACAAGTTGAGGATGAACTAAGAAACATATGGCGCTTTGGGGTCGAGATCATTTTCGATCAAAATGTCGCATTGACTCCAGATTTGATTCCCTACCAAATTGTGGAACAGAATCTTCGAGACCCCGAGACAGGATTAAGGAAGAACCAATTCTTTATCCAAGTCATGATCCCGAACGCTGAGAAAATTCGTGAAGTTCCTGGTTTCCGAACTCTCGAATATCTCCAGCACGTTGAAGTCGTGACCGATGTAGAGCATCAGCAGAGAATTTTCCTGAAAGCTCAGATTAATCCTCAGATCTTTGAATTGCCTCCCTTCGTTGAAGTTACCAGCAACAATTCTATTGTTGTCAATTTCTTCAGTGTCACAGATCAAAGTGTGACTCGCAGGCAGCAATTCCTAGACTCTAGGATTCCAATTGCAGGATTACAATCAGCATTCTTTAGCTATCCTCAGGAAACAGAGTTTGAACGCTACTACCTTCAGGCGGTGGAGCAAATTCGTTCGGCACAGCGACAATCAAATCTGCACCTGAAGATTGAAACCTATCTGAATGCACTAGATAGTCTACATGAATCAGCTCTCCAAGCACAGAATGATCAGGAAATTGCACAAGCACTATTGCAACGAGACACACTACTGAAGACGCTACCAGATCTAATAATTTCTAATACACAGCGTAAAATTCTCGAAAGTACTCAAATGGAACAAGACAGCATTCAAATGGAAGAGACGAGAAGGCAACTGCTTTCTCACTTGGACAGAGCAGCTGACTTTGCTCCACAACGAGATCAACAGCAAAAGATTGCTTCCCTTCGCAACATCCTTCGCTAATCTTAATGAGGGCGTAGAGCCCTCATAAACTACACTTCCTCACTTGTGCTTCCTTCGCCATCTGCTAGCCTTTCTGGGTTGATCTAAGTAATTGTTGAAAGATTAGTGTGCAGGTCAAATCTATTCTTCCTGAGTGGAATCCACTGCCCCTGGGCTGTTTTACAGCTTTTTTGTTTCTGATAGTAATTTTTAGTTGGTTGTACTTCTAAAACAATCTTGGGAAAGGTAATGATAGATACCGAAGAGCGAAATGGTTCCAGCTCCAAATTGGATATGGAATATGAGAAATTGATGCAGGATATAGAGCGCAGAAGAATGCTGATGGTCCTAGGTTTCATTATTTGGAACCTTGCCTGTCTGTCACTTCTTTTCATGCCATTGATCCAATTATTGGAGTTAGAAAGTCATTATCCAATGATGTTTGGGAATGTAGCGATCTCATTTGGTCTACTCTGCTATTACTGGCGACGCCAAGACCCTCCAAAGAATGAAAATCAATGACTGAATCACATCTTAGTCCAGCTGTAATTACGGTTGGAGAAGAACTTGTTTGGGGAGAATTGGCCAATGGTAATCAGCAATGGATGCTGCAGTGGCTGAAGGAGCAGGACCAGCCAGCAGGAATCGCAATAACGTTACCAGATCACCAAGACACAATCGCAAAATGGCTGAGGGAATTGCACAAAGAATTTCATCCTTTGGTCGTCTCCGGTGGAATTGGTGGAACACATGACGACTGCACGCGACAAGCTATTGCGCAATCATTGGGCATTCCAATCATCCGACATCCTGAATGTTATTCAATTTTGATAAAAAGATATCAGGATCGATTAAATGAGGCACGTGCCCGGATGGCAGATCTGCCTGAGGGATGTGAATTAATCGAAAATCCTGAGGGTGCACCAGGGTTTCATGTGCAGGGAATTTTTGCGTTCCCAGGTTTTCCAAGCATGCTGAAGGCAATGTTACCGATGACCCTGCCTATCTGGAAAAAAGGTTCTTCAGAATGGAAAATTCAAGAAATCATCTTGGACGTACCTGAAGGTGATGCTGCTGAAGCTGTAGAAAATTTCAGTAAGCAATGGCCAAATGCACTTTTGGGAATTTATGCCCATAGTCTTCAGGAAGCTCCACGCAGGGTGACCCTCCGACTTCGATATCCGGCCAAAGCTCCAGCTGTGCAACAAGCTTTTGAAGAATTGGTTCAACAACTCCGCCTAACTATCCCTCTGTAAAACATGATCTGTGTAACCAACCTTGGTATGCAATACGGCGCCAAGGTGCTTTTCAGAAATGCCAGTATCAACTTTGATCCTGGTAAACGCTATGGTCTTGTCGGAGCCAACGGAGCTGGCAAGTCCACTCTTCTACGCATTTTGACTAATGACGAAAACCCCACAGAAGGGAAGGTATCTGTCCCTAAAGAACTGAAACTTGGATTTTTACGTCAGGATCATTTCAGTTATGAAGATCACGTCATTATCCATGTCGTGATGCAAGGCAAGAAACGTCTTTGGCAAGCCATGGAGATGAAAGAGGAACTCCTAGCGAAGGAGGAAATGGATGAAAAGACAGGCCACCAGCTCGCAGAACTAGAAATTACCATTGCTGAAGAGGATGGGTATAGCGCTGAGGCCTTTGCCGCAGAGTTATTGGCAGGGCTGGGAATTAGCGTTAATTATCACCATGAAAAGATGAGGGCTCTTTCTGGAGGCTTCAAACTACGTGTTTTGCTAGCCCAAGTTCTTTTTAGTGATCCAGACCTATTGCTGCTTGACGAACCAACAAACCATCTCGATATCATTTCTATTCGATGGCTGGAAGAATTTCTAAGAGACCAGTTTCAGGGAACACTGATTTACATATCCCACGATCGTGATTTTCTGAATGCTACCGCTACACACATTGTCGATATTGATTATGAGGAGGTAATTCCATATACCGGAAACTACGAGCGATTTCTCGCTGCAAAGGAATTAGAGAGTTCCCAACGTCAAAAAGAAATTGAGAGCGTTGAGCGCAAAGCTGCAGAAATGCAGGCATTTGTGGACAGATTCAAAGCTAAGGCAACAAAGGCTCGGCAGGCTCAATCACGTGCAAAAATGATTGATCGACTCGAAGTACCGGAAACAAAACTTTCTTCAAGGGTGTCGCCAACACTTAGGTTTCAGCAAAAACGGCCTTCTGGAAAAGTGGTATTAACACTGAAAAATATTCAAAAAGCTTTTGGTACTCTGAAAGTACTCAATGGCATTGATACGACGATTGAGCGAGGCGAGAAGGTTGCCCTGATTGGTCCTAATGGTATTGGAAAGTCTACCCTACTCAAAATTGCTTTGGGACAAATGGAACCGAATAACGGAGAAAGTATCTGGGGATACGAAGCCCAAGTCTCCTACTTTGCCCAAGATCATCATGATTTGCTGAAAGACAGAACGAGCGTATACGACTGGCTATATGCTCAGGCCCCTCATGAAACTGTAGGGACCATAAGAGGCCTTCTTGGCCAAGTGTTGTTTACTGGTGATGAAGTTAAAAAAAGTGTCAATGCATTGAGTGGAGGGGAATCAGCGAGACTATTGTTTGCGAGGATGATGCTCGAGAAGGGGAATGTGCTTGTTCTGGATGAGCCAACAAATCATATGGATCTTGAAGGAGTAGATGCTCTTGCCGATGCGTTGCAAAAATTTGAAGGGACTGTAATTGTCGTCAGCCATGATCGATACTTCGTTAGCAAAGTGGCGACACACATTCTTGAACTAACTCCAACGGGGGCGAGAGACTATTCCGGCCCTTACCAAGAATATCTGGAAAGATTTGGAGATGACTATTTGAATCGCGATCTCACTTCATTGCACCACCAAAAGCCCAGCCAAACTCAAAGTAAAAGTACCCAGAAAACGAAGACACCAATCAGTCATGAAGAACGCAAACTTCAGAAGCAGCGCATTAATCAACTTCAACGAACAGTAGAACAACTTGAGCGAGAAATCGCTAAAAACGAAGACCAACTTCAAGATATTGAAGAGCATTTTGGTAAGGAGGGATACTTTCAATCTGCAGATCCAATCGAAATTCAGAAACTTCAAAAAAAGCAGGAAAGCGTGCAAAAGATGCTTACTCAACATCTGCAGAATTGGGAGGCAACTAGTCTTGAATTAGAGGAATTACGTCAAACTGCCTAATTCATGCAGAATGGTTGGAATAAGCTTTGCGAGAATCACTGTGCCTTGAGGATTTCAAATCGTGCTGTATGGTTTCAGAATTCATCTAATTGTTCTAGAAACGTTCTCTTCCAAACCCAGAATACTCTCCTTTCATCAATCTTCCTGAGTTCTTCAGAGTGTCCTCAGCTAACCAAATAAGCTAATATCAAATGACTGATCAACCGAATGAATCTACAGCTAAGGTTACGGAACGTGAGCTATTAGTTCAGACTCTGCGGTTGCAGGAGCAGGCCTCTGTCTCAAATATCTCTCAACTGGTTGAGTGTAGGAAACAACTAGAGCTTGCCCGACTACAATGTCAGATGCTGCAAAACACCATTGCACGCAGTGAAGAGGGTGAACTCGTTGATGAGGTCAGAGAACTTTTGTCTCAGGAACAACTCAATCTAGAGGGTTTAACCTACGACTACATGCTTTTGCTAGAGGAAGAACGTCAGTGGCTCATGCTTTTTGTTCGATGTTTTGATGAAATGAATTTTCCCGAACAAGGCCTCTGGAAAAGTTTCTTTGATGAGGTCATGGAAGAGAAAGACTTTGAGTACCGGCAATTTTTCAACAAAAGAAAAGAATCCCTCGAGGGCATGAGACAGCAAAATCTTGCAGCAGTTGCCCCAGAGGACTCTGATGTTGAGGAAACGCCTGTAGACCCAACTTCTACCGGTTGATTTTCCATGCGCATACAGGGGCTGCGCATCGCCGGATTCAAATCATTTTGCCATCCCACCTCCTTCACTTTCCAACATAACGGGGTCACCATTGTTGTGGGCCCCAATGGGTGTGGAAAATCCAATGTCGTTGACTCCATCCGCTGGGTACTTGGTGAACAAAGAGCCAAGCAACTGCGCGGAGGTTCCATGGAAGACGTCATTTTTGCCGGAAGTGCCTACCAGAAACCATTGGGTATGGCCGAAGTTACTCTTACCTTTACAAATCCTGCCGGCGACACACTTCCCAAATATCGTGAATACAGTGAAATTGAAATAACTCGGCGCCTCTATCGCTCCGGTGAGAGCCAGTACTTGATCAATAAAACCCCCGTTCGATTGCTTGATATTCGCGAACTTTTTATGGATACCGGAGTCGGTGGAGGAACAGGTTATTCAATTATCCAACAGGGTAAGATCGAGGAGATGATCAATGCAAGACCTGAAGAAAGAAGAAATTTCATTGACGATGCCGCTGGTATCGTCAAGTTTCGACTCAAGCGACAATCTGCTGAAAAGCGTCTTGATGAAACTCGCCAAAATTTACTTCGGGTCGATGATGTTCTACAAGAGTTGGATCGGCAGGAAGAAGGTCTGAAAGACCAAGTGGAACAAGCCAGACTATATCTGAAACTGAGGGAGGACATCAGGAAAGCTGAGTTTCAGTTAATCTTGTATCGTTGGAACCAAGCAAAACAACGTGAGGAGGATGCCAAATCAAGAATAGCAATCACTGAGGCCACACAAACTGAAGAGCAATTGACCAAACAAACTAGAGTGACCGAATTAGAGACACTGGGTCTTGAGATCACTTTGTCAGGCGAAAAGCTAGCCGCAACTCGTAATGAAATGTTTTTGGTTGATAAGGAACTGCAGGATGCTGAGAGCCAAAGACAATTGATCTCTCAGGGGATTCAAAACTCTGATGAGAGAATTCAGCAGCTAATTGATGACAATCAACAACTGGAAGAAGCTCAAAATGAGTTAAAACTGGAAGCAACAGAAGATCAACTTGAGATGGAGAGCCTCCAAAAAAATTATCAGCTATTTGCAGAAGCACTTCAAAAGTTGGAAAGCGATCGCCTCCAAGAAAACGAAGCTTTGGCGTCACAGAACAATCTGCTTCGAGACTTACAGCAGAGCTTACTACAAACTCATACGAAATTGACGAATGCGACCAACCAGCAAAATTTTGTGATCGAGCGACTTGAGCAACAGCAGACTCGTTTGATTGAACTGAGAGAACAACACGTTCAGGCTCAGCATCATGTGCAAGAGGCTCGACAAAAATTGAGCAGATCTAGTGGAAGAACTAGTGTACTTGAGGAAGAACAAGAGCAATTACATGAAGAATTAAAAGATCTTAGGCTCGAGCACGATGAACAGCAGGAAGTGCTAGAGGAACGCCGCAATCAATTGAAATCCTTGCTCAGTGAGTTTCAGAAACTCCAATCTCGTCTGAATTCACTTCGGGAAATTCAAGAGCGCTATGAAGATTTCAGTGATAGCGTTCAACAGTTATTGAGATATTTTCAGCAACATCCAGCAGAAAAAGAAAAGATTGGCTTTCTGGGAATATTTGCAGACTTCGCCTTCTTGAATACTGAAAATCCCAAAATCCTAGCCCCAATTCTTGAGAACATACTCGATTGGGTCATCTTGTCCTCTATTCAGGACATCCCCAAACTGGAAAAACTTTGCCAAGAGCAGAATTTCAGTCGATTAGAGATTCTAACATTGGATCGCTTACCACCCCTCAATGAAATCTCCTCGTCAAGCCCAATCACCGATAAGTTGATCCAATGTAAGCCACCCCTTCAAGAGTGGGGAAATCGCTGGTTTCAACAAATAACCTTTGCAGAGGAAAATGAATCTATTTTCGAGGAAGCCCTAGATAAGTGGCAGAGCAACGCTGGATCTAGAGCCTGGGTTTCTTCGGCAGGAACATATCTTCCAGCCTTTGGGGGAATCAAGTGTGGACGACCTGCAAAAGCATCTTTTGGCTTCCTTCAAAGGCAGCAAGAAATAGAGTTGCTTCAAAGTAAAACACGAGTTGAAGAAGATAGAATTCAAGTACTGGAAGAGGGCCTAGAAAGTCTTGAAGAAGAGAGTCAAGAGCGGGAACTTGAAATCCAAGATTTGTTAGACCGACTTCACGAAATTCAACTAGACCTTACCCGCCTTCAGCAAGAACAGGAGCACAATCAACGAGAGGTATTTCGAACCGAAGAGAGTTTAAAGATGATTGAACAAGACGGTATCCGTTTAAATACCGAGCAAGAACGTCTTGAAAACCAAAAACTGGAAATTCAACTAGAATTCACGCATCAGGAGGAACGTCGGCAACACTTAGAGAATGAAGTAGCGGCACAACAGGAACAGATTCAAATCCAACAACAAAATCTTAATGAAGTCAGTGAAGAACATACTCGCTTACGTCTGCAAATAACTGAATCTACAGAGCAAATTCGAAACATCAAAGGAAATTTAGAACGTAATCAGCGAAATCAATCAGAGATTGAAAGTAGACGCCAACGAATTTTGGAAGCACTAGAATTGGCAAAATCAAAAAGCCAAGAAGGTCAACTGCGCATCAAGGAACTGGATACTCTAATGCCAACTCTATTGAAAAAAAGGTTGGGGTTGGATGAAAAAATCAAAATGGACACCAAAATCTATGAGCAGAAGAACCAGCTACATAGCGATTTGACAAAAAGACTTCAAGAAGTACAAAAAGTTCTGGAAAACCTGCTTCAACAGATTCATCAGCAAAGGATTGAACAGACTGAGCATCGTTTACAAAGAGAACAATTGGAAGAACAGCTCTCTGATCAGTGGGATTTTGACCCGGAAAGTAATTTGAGTGAGGCTCTAGCAGAGATCGATGAAACTTCTCTGGTGAATGGGTTGAGGAAGCAACGCCAACAACTGGAAGCGATCGGCAATGTAAATCTGGCAGCCCCGGCAGAATACGACTTGCTGATGGAACGGCTGGAATTTTTGCAGAGCCAATCATCCGACCTTACACAAGCTGCTGAAGACCTGGAGAAAACGATTCGGGAGATAAATATTGAATCCCGAAGACGATTCAAGGAGATGTTTGAAAAAGTAAATAACCAGTTTGGTGCTCTGTTTTCTCAGCTTTTTGGAGGAGGTGAGGCACGAATGGTACTGACTGAGAGTGAGGATGTTCTTGAAAGTGGAATTGAAATTTTTGCTCAACCTTCCGGTAAGAAATTACAAAATCTTAACCTACTCTCAGGTGGGGAAAAGCATTAACTGCCATCTCTCTCGTCTTCGCAATCTTCTTGATCAAGCCAAGCCCATTCTGTGTTTTAGACGAGGTTGATGCTCCCCTTGATGATGCTAATGTTATTAGATTCAACCAACTCATCCGACGCCTAACCACCAATTCTCAATTTGTTGTTATCACACACAATAAAAAAACAATGGAAATTGGCGATGCACTGTATGGAGTCACGATGGATGAACCTGGGGTTTCCAAGACAGTATCCGTCCGATTTGAAGAAGCAGATCGTCTTAGTGCCTAGTAAATGGCTGCTAAATAGGAAATCGCTTTGACTGTCGCAATCCAATGGAAAGAGAATATTGAAACACCAGATTGGGCTACTGAATTGATAGCGGTCATGGAGTTTCTACTTACCAAATTGTTCGAAAAAGAGCGCACTGTTTCAGTCTACATCACGGACGCAGTTGAGATGCAACTATTAAATGTAGAATATCGAGGAAAGGATAGTAGTACTGATGTGCTCTCCTGGTCTTATTATGAAGAGGACCATTCAGCAGTCCATGTTGGGGATCTTGCAGTCAGTTGGGATGATGTTTGCGAACAAGCAGATACCAATGGATGGGATGCAAAGACTGAGATGATTCGAATGTTGGTCCATGGCTGCTGTCACTTATACGGGTTAGACCATGAGAGGTCCAAAGATGAAGAGATAGAAATGCTAGCTTTGGAGGAACAACTGCTGACACACCTTGGCCTACCTGGATTGTACGACAAATCTCCGCTCTCCTAGAAACTTCATTTTCTGCGCTTTTCAGCAGGACTTTCATCGCCATCCTTGCTATGTTTGAATGTTTTCTGCCCGTTACTTGTCCTTGAAAAGGTTCTTGGGCAACTTTTCGGTGCAGCTTTTCGTAATCGAAATTTTGTAGAGCGGAGGCTTGTTATGGCAGAGACGAGCGCAACAGAAGTATATGATGTTCCTTCCAACTTTCAGGATGCTCTGATTAATGAGGAACAATATCAACAAATGTATCAGGAATCTGTTGAGAATTCTGAGAGTTTTTGGGCCAAGCAAGCTGAACGAATGTATTGGTTCAAAAAGTGGGACAAGGTCAGAGAAGTTGATTTCAATACCGCGAGTATCAAGTGGTATTTGGGTGGAAAAATTAATGTTTCTTACAACTGTCTTGATAGGCATCTGGACAGCCCAAGAAAGAATCAGGCAGCCCTCATCTGGGAATCTGATGATCCCACAAAATGCCGTACATACACCTACCAGCAACTCCACCGAGAAGTCTGCCGTTTTGCGAATGTATTGAAAAAACATGGGGTTCAGAAAGGTGATCGGGTCGTCTTGTATATGCCCATGATCCCAGAACTCCCCATCGCAATGCTTGCATGTACAAGAATCGGTGCGGTCCATTCGATTGTTTTTGGTGGATTCAGTGCTGATGCTTTAAGAAACCGAATTGACGATTGTGCACCTGCTGCTGTCGTGACAGCAGATGGAGGTTTCCGGGGAAATAAAGCTGTCCCCCTGAAGCCAAACTGTGATCAGGCAATGGAAGGATTTGACTACATAAGGAGTTGCATCGTCGTTAATCATTCAGGCACTACTGTCGAGATGAACTCCAATCGTGACCATTGGTGGCATACCGAGATTAATGGTGATGATATTTCCAGTATCTGTACTGCTGAAGAAATGGATTCTGAAGATCCCCTCTTCATTCTCTACACATCTGGGTCTACTGGAAAACCAAAGGGAGTGATGCACACCACTGGTGGCTACATCACCTACGCTTCGATGACCCACAAATATGTTTTTGACTACCGTGATGGAGAAACCTACTGGTGTACGGCTGATATTGGCTGGGTAACTGGTCACTCGTATATCATCTATGGTCCTCTAGCGAATGGTGCCAGTTCCGTGATGTATGAAGGTGTGCCCAACTATCCAGACTGGGGTCGGTTTTGGGATGTTGTCGAAAAACACCAAGTCAACATCTTCTACACTGCCCCAACAGCGATTCGAGCTATTGCAAAAGAGGGTGACGATTTTGTTAATAAACGAGATCTCAGTTCATTGCGCCTGCTCGGTACCGTAGGAGAGCCTATCAATCCAGAAGCATGGCAATGGTATCATCGGGTTGTAGGGAAAGAGCGATGCCCAATTGTGGATACCTGGTGGCAGACAGAAACAGGTGGGATCTTGATTACCCCATTGCCAGGTGCGACGAAGCTAAAGCCTGGCTCAGCGACGAAGCCCTTCTTCGGAGTTCAACCCGTCATTGTTGATCCTCAAACAGGAACTGAACTGGAGGGGGCAACCGAAGGGGCTCTTTGTATCAAGGATTCCTGGCCCGGACAAATGCGTGGTGTTTATGGAGATCCAGAGCGCTTCTTCAATACCTACTTTGTCCAATATAAGGGGATGTACTTCACAGGAGATGGAGCAAGGCGTGATGAAGATGGCTACTATTGGATTACTGGTCGAATTGATGACGTGATCAATGTCTCTGGTCACAGAATGGGGACAGCAGAAGTAGAATCTGCACTTGTACTTCATCACGACGTAGCAGAAGCAGCAGTTGTGGGCTTCCCTCATGAAATCAAGGGGCAGGGTATATATGCCTACGTAACTCTCAACAGTGGCGTTGAACCGACGGATACTTTACGGACTGATTTGGTCAAGCTAGTCCGCAAGGAAATTGGACCAATTGCAACGATTGATGCGATCCAATGGGCTCCAGGTCTTCCCAAGACTCGCAGTGGCAAGATTATGAGGAGAATCTTGCGTAAGATTGCTGAAAATCAAGTCTCCAGTATTGGTGACACCTCCACTCTCGCAGATCCCTCAGTTGTAGAAAACTTGATTGAGAATCGAATTTCTACAGAAAAATAATAGAATTGCAACTTTAATTGCTTTCTGTCATCATAATTGTTATTTACCTTCCTTTCAGCGTCTCCTGTGTTGGAGACGCGTCCTGAACCAGCCTGAATTCAAATCTAGGAGAATTGCGTGGGGGAGAGTGTAGTAATTGTTGCTGCCGCAAGGACGGCAGTTGGTAGTTTCAATGGTAGCCTAGCAGGAATCAGTGCTGCCGACTTAGGTGCGATTGTCATTCGTGATCTCTTGAAAAAGACAAACCTGGCACCCGAAGCGATTGACGAAGTTATTCTCGGCCAAGTGCTAACGGCCAGTACGGGCCAAAATCCAGCTCGACAAGCGGTTATCAAAGCTGGATTGCCCCAGGCAACACCTGCTTTGACAATTAACAAGGTGTGTGGAAGCGGCTTGAAAGCTGTCCACTTGGCTGCGCAAGCCATCAAGTGTGGCGATGCCGATGTTATAATTGCGGGTGGTCAAGAAAATATGAGCCAAGCCCCACATGCTCTTCCCAACTCACGAAATGGACAGCGTATGGGTGATTGGCAAATGACGGATACCATGATCAAAGACGGACTTTGGTGCGCATTTAACGACTACCATATGGGCATCACAGCTGAAAATGTCGCAGATCGTTATGAAATCAGTAGAGATGAGCAGGATACATTCGCTTTGAGATCTCAGAACTTAGCTGAGGAAGCGCAAGCTGCTGGACGATTTCAGGAAGAGATTGTGCCTGTGGAAATTCCACAGCGTAAAGGAGACCCCATCGTTTTCCAGGATGATGAATTTATTCGCAAGGGAGCTACGATTGAAAGTATTCAAAAGGTTCGACCAGCCTTTAAAAAGGATGGTTCTGTTACAGCTGCCAATGCTTCTGGAATCAATGATGGTGCTGCGGCTGTCGTTGTCATGTCAGCTAGTAAAGCCAAGGAACTTGGATTGACCCCCTTGGCAACAGTTAAGGCTTATGCAAGCGCTGGAGTTGACCCAGCAATCATGGGTACTGGTCCAATTCCTTCCTCACAAAAGTGTCTTGAAAAGGCAGGTTGGACAGTCGGGGACTTAGATTTGATTGAAGCAAATGAGGCTTTTGCTGCACAAGCATTGGGAGTTGCCAAAGAACTCCAGTGGGATGATAGTAAAGTCAACGTAAATGGAGGTGCGATTGCCATTGGACATCCGATTGGAGCTTCCGGTTGCCGAGTATTGGTTACACTCCTTCACGAAATGAAACGTCGAGATGCTAAAAAAGGACTAGCGACCTTGTGCATTGGAGGAGGTCTTGGTGTCGCATTAGCAGTAGAACGGTAAACAAATTTCTCAAAAAAATTGAGATGGATTTTTAAGAGTTAATTTACAAACGAGGTTGTATGAATCTAGAAGGAAAAGTCGTAGTTACTACAGGGGGTGGAAGAGGCTTAGGACGCGCATTTGCTTCAGAACTTGCGGATAAAGGAGCAAACTTAGCTCTGGTTGATCTGAACCAAGATGATTTAAATGCCACGAAAGAGATGGCCTTAGCGAAGGGAGTCAAAGCTCAAACCTACGTCACTAATGTAGCCAAAGAGGCTGAAGTCGTTTCCCTATTTGATCAAATCGTCAAAGATTTTGGTCAAGTTGATGGGCTAATAAACAATGCCGGAATCACACGAGATGGACTCATTGTTCGCAAGAAAAAGATTAAGGACGAAGCTGGTAATGTTACTGGTGAGGAAATTCAAAAGATGTCCTTACAAAATTGGCAACTAGTCATTGATGTCAACCTAACAGGAGTATTCCTTTGCGCCCGTGAGTTTTTTGAAAAACAACTTCAATTGGGTGGCAAAGGTGTTTGCATCAACATTTCTAGTATTTCAAGAAATGGGAATATGGGCCAAACTAACTATACAGCCACAAAAGCTGGTGTAGCGGAAATGACTGTGACATGGGCCAAGGAAATGGCGCAACATGGAGTACGTTGCGCTGCAATCGCACCAGGTTACATCAACACAGAAATGGTTGCTGCGATTCGTGAAGACGTGAAGCAGAAGATCATTGATCAAGTGCCAATTCGTAGACTTGGTGAACCCTCAGAAATCGCAAGAACAGCTGTCTTCATTCTAGAAAATGATTACATCACCGGTAGGGTCATTGAAGTTGATGGTGGACTTAGAATTTGATTTCCAGAAACAAAAAAATTCTGCACTCTCTACAAAATCGAGAGTGTGGGAATGCAGCATTACAGCTAAGCAATTAATGATAGGAGCTGTTCGATGAATACTCAGACACAGGGGATCAATCAGGAAAAAATGCAGGAATTCTTTGGCAGTATGATTTCCAAGATGAACGAGCAAGGCACTGAAACTGATCCATTCGGAGCACTGAAATCCCTGCAACAAGTCGCCGAAGCTTGGGCGAAGAATCCGCAAGAATTGAATCAGTCCATGCAGAATTGGAGTCAGAAGATCGGCGAAGTCAACATGAAAGTGTGGAACGAGTTCGTAAATAAATCCAAAGAATCTATCGAGAAGGGAGAGTTTGGCAAAATTCCAACACTTGAAGAGTTGCCCCATTTCAGATGGATTCAGGAATATTATAAGCTCTACTCTGAATTCCTCCAAGAAAGCATTCAGCAGACCCCCAATGTCTCAGATCGGACAAAAGACAAGGCCAGGTTCTGGACAGAACAAATGGTAAGTGCGATATCGCCAAACAACTACTTCTGGACTAACCCAGGAGCCATTCGTGAATTCATTGATACCGAAGGAAAAAGTCTTGTCAAAGGATTTGAAAATTGGGTGAAAGACTTCCAAGACCAAATGCCACAAATGGTCGACAAGTCCGCTTTTGAAGTCGGAAAGAACTTGGCGAACACACCAGGTAAGGTTGTTTATCGAAATGACCTGATGGAATTGATCCAGTATGAAGCCAATACTGATCAAGTACACCAAACTCCTGTACTGATCACCCCACCCTGGATCAACAAGTTCTACATTCTTGACCTAAATGAGAAAAAAAGTTTTGTCAGAAATCTAGTGAACAATGGCTTCACAGTTTTCATGATTAGTTGGAAGAACCCAACGACGGAACTACGTAACACGAGTCTTGATGACTACATGTTAATGGGCCCCGTGGAGGGAATGAGAGTTGTCCAGGAAATCACTGGAACAGAAAATATTCATGCTGTTGGATACTGTATTGGAGGTTCTTTACTGGCTACCACTATGGGCTGGTTGAACGGTCCTCAGAAAAAGGTAAAGAATCTTTTTACAAGTTTCACACTACTGACTACTTTGGTAGATTTCTCCAAACCAGGTGATCTTGGGCTCTTCGTAGATGAAGACTCAATGAAATTTGTTGAGAAGATGATGGCTGAGAAAGGATACTTAGACGGCAAGCAGATGGGGACTACCTATCGAATCATGAAAGCAGATGGTCTTATTTGGAATTACGTGGTGAACAACTATCTTTATGGCAAAACTCCTCCACCAATTGATATGCTCTTCTGGAATGAAGATTCCACTCGGCTACCAGAAAAGGCTCACTCCTTTTACTTGCGAGAGTTCTATATTAATAACCATCTCTGCCAAGGAAAACTAGAATTGGCAGGGCAAAAAATCAACCTTGGCGCAATCAATCAACCGCTGTATTCAGTTGCAGCTGAGAAAGACCACATTACTCCATGGGACCAAGTATTCAAAACTGGACTCAATACAGGTGGACAAGTACGTTTTGCCCTATCAACATCTGGGCACATCGCTGGAGTGGTTAACCCACCTCTTAACCCGCCAAAGCGAGCTTACTGGGCTGGACCTGTTACTAAAACTGATCAAGATCCGATGATTTGGCAGAAAAATGTCCAACAAGTTCCCGGAAGTTGGTGGCAAGATTGGATTCCTTGGCTACAAGGTCAATGCGGTGATAAAGGAGATGTACCTACGATGGGCAGTAAAAAGTATAAGTTGCATGGAGATGCCCCTGGCACTTACGTAAAAGAGAAATGATCTGACTATGATAAAGGACCAATTTCTTGGTTGAATTGGTCCCTGTGACTACTACCAAATCCTTAAATTAGACTACCGTGCGCACCATTTCAAAAATTTTTATCATAATATTTTTAAACGCAGGGACAGTTCTCTCAAGTGATGAGGTCAGAGTATCTAACCCCCAAATAAATTTTCTCAAGTACTATCGCGAAGCCCATTACAACTTAAAACTGATTGATCTAGAATCTCAACTTAATGAGAAACTTGAATTAGTGCAACAACCTGAGCGTAGAGCTATGAAAGCACTAATCTCTTATAGTAAGTTTGCTATGAATTTTGGGAGAAATATTGACGAGAAATACTATAAAGAATTTCTTGAGGATGTTAATGAGGCAATTGAATCGCTGGAAGCTTTATCAAGCCAAAAACCAAACAACATAAGCTTGAAGCTTAATCTTGGATTACTGTACGGACTTAAAGGAGGTGTGGCATTAGGTTACCAAAAAGACTATTTTGATGCTTATATATTTGGTGTTAAAGGTGTTCAGTTGCTTGATGATGTTTACAAAAATAATACACAACTTATAGATATAGAGCTAAGTAAGGGGATTCTTAAACTGATGATTGCTCAGTCGACATGGTATGTTAGATGGTTAGCTCCTTTGATTGTTGAATCTGGTTCAATTTCAGAAGGTATCAATCATTTAGATAAGGTAGTTGAAAAAGGTGAATATGTTTCAGATGAGGCATCCCTGGCATATGTATTATTGTTATGGGGTGATATTGAAAAAAATTACTTACGTAAATCTCTGTCAAGACTAGAAAAATTTACTGAACAATATCCTGAGAATATTCAAATTTATATTGCACTGGCTAGAGGCTTTTGGCTAGCTAATGAATACGAAAAATCAAATTTCTATGCACTTCAAGGTATAATCAAAATTCAAAGACATAACAGTGTTTTCATGCGAAAACACGGAGTAACGATGCAATCTTTCCTCTTATATTGGCATTATAGATACCTCGCAGAAAAAAAAGAATGGCTCAAATTATTGCGGCAGACTGAGCAGAGATCCGAATCACCTATACAATCAACTTTTAAAGCTGTAGCGCTATGGAATATGGGGCAATACAAAAGTTCCAAAGAGTTGGCTGAACAAACACTTGGAAATCTTAAAGAAACAGAACTAGAAATGCCATTATTCATTGTACCATTCTTATTTGACCTCAAACCAACCCTTCAAAGTATTGTTGAAGACAAAATCCTTGGACAAGATTGAAATGAGCAAAGCTTCAGTTGTTATTGTGGGCGGAGGTATCGTTGGACTCGCAACAGCATGGCAGTGGGGTCGATCTCATCCAAATGAATCTCTAATTTTACTGGAAAAAGAAGATTCTATTGCGAAACACCAAACAGGTCACAACTCCGGTGTTTTGCACTCTGGTATTTATTACAAACCCGGTTCAATGAAGGCGATTAATTGCCGACAAGGCAAAAAATTAATGGAAAAATTCTGTAGAGATGAAGAAATCACATACGAAATCTGCGGGAAAGTGATTGTTGCTACTAGAGAAGAAGAAATGCCAGCACTTGAACAAATTTTTTCTCGTGGACAAGCCAATGGAGTAAACTGTGAAAAAATTGATCAATCACGTCTGAAGGAATTAGAACCCCATGTAAACGGGATCAGTGGGATTCATGTCCCAGAAGCAGGAATTGTAGACTACAGTGAGGTTTGCGTTAAGCTGCAGAAAAAAATCCAGGAGCAAGGAAATCAGATTATCTGTTCAGCCAAGGTTCTCAACATTCACCAATCCAATTCTGAAATTATTCTTGAAACAACTATCGGTGAAGTGCGAGGTAACTATCTCGTTAACTGTGCTGGGCTATACTCTGATAAAGTAATGGGTCTTACTAGTCAAAAGACCGAGATGCAGATCGTGCCGTTCCGAGGGGAGTACTACTACGTCAAACCAGAAAAGGAATACTTGTGCAAAAATCTGATTTATCCTGTTCCTGATCCAGCATTCCCTTTTCTAGGAGTCCACTTCACACGAATGATTCATGGTGGCTTGGAATGCGGTCCAAATGCCGTTTTAGCTTTTGCAAGAGAGGGCTACAAGCGGAGTGATTTGAACTTCTCTGAGTTTTTGGAAACTTTGAAATTTACTGGATTCCAAAAGCTCGCTTTAAAATACTGGCAGATGGGAATGGGTGAGATGTGGAGGTCCTGGTACAAGCCAGCCTTCGTAAAGGCCTTACAGCGACTGGTACCAGAGATTACTGCTGAAGACTTGATCGTTGCTCCAGCTGGAGTTCGTGCCCAGGCTGTTACTAAGGATGGTAGTCTAGTTGACGATTTTTTGATTGATGAAACAGAGAATATTTTAAACATCTGTAATGCACCCTCACCGGCTGCAACAGCTTCACTTAACATCGGAAGGCTGGTTTCAGAGAAATTAGCTACTCGTTTTGTATGATCAGCTAATCACTCGATCAGGCAATTCTTTGCGGATCTCTTCTTTCTGTTCCGTAGTGAAAAGAAGCCAGTTGGCAATTTCCTCAAGACTTCTTCGGCACCCTAAACAATGTGTTCTAGCTGAATTTAAACTACAAATTCCGCAGCAGGGAGAAAGTGACTTATCGCTCATTTGGGGATCGCAATCGCTGAGGCTTCATAGCAAATTTGATCTCCTCGAGTATACCGATTGACAGCCTGCGTTTGGATCACATATCTACTTCCACTCCCTAAAATCCCTCGTAAGTGATACTCTGCAGTTTTCTCAGCATCTTCCTTGGCATCTCTGTCATCAAGGGCACAGGCATTCCCTGTTGAAATCACATTACTTCCGCCTTGGTCTACCACTGCTCTTGATGGATTGTATTGATTGCGGAATTTTTCAGCCACATCACTACATCCAGTAGCCAGTAGCCCAACGACTAAGATTTTCAAAATTTTTTTAGCGAACATAGGGACTGTCCAACACGAAATCTAAATTACTGGTGCCCAATGGAACCAGACCTTTTGATCTACCGATCAACTCACCTTCTGCAGCTTGAAATGGCTGATCATCTTTATCTGTTAAAATCCTGAGAGAATAAGGCCCTACCAAGTCTGCAGTCCCCATAGCATTAGAGGGCCCAATCTGAAATTCCATTGGGAAAGAGGGTGACTCCACGAATTTAAATGCAACCGGTCTACCTTGGCCAGGATCAAACAACATGATAATCAACTTATCGGTAGGAGAAACTTGATTCAATAAATCTGGTGAAACTCGAACAGTGCCCTGAATGCTATCTTCTGGTTTATCAGCCGGCTGAGATGATTTTAGAAGTTCTTGCGGGAAGGAATTAAATGGGCGGTCTAACTCATAGGTAAATGATTCAGTACCCAAAGAAAGTGGCTGGGTCAAAGCTCCGATCAGTTCTCCAGGGCTTGGCAAGTTCGGATTGCCATCCCGATCTGTGAAAATGAGCAAGCGATAGGAACCTTGTAAACTTGCTTCAGGACCCGCATCAGACTGTCCAATCGAAAATGTAATCGGAGGGAGAAAAGGGTTGATCATGTGCTGAGCAACCGGGGTCAGTGTATCTGGATCGAAGAGGATAAGGTAGGCATTGTCTGTTTTGACAACTCCACCCGTAACACGAGGAGCTGTCTTAATGGTTCCACTTATAGATGTTCGAATTTGAGTTTCATTCCGAGCTATTTCCTGCCAAAGAGCATATCCAATCAGAACCACAATCCCGATTGTAATACTAGAGTAAATGAGGACATTTCGTCCTTTCATGCGAGAACTTCTGCTTGTGGCGAAGTAGGTAGCGCAGATTCTCCCATCAGATATTGATCAATGGATCGGGCCGCTTCCCGTCCTTCCCAAATTGCCCAAACCACCAGAGATGCCCCTCGTTTGGCATCACCCGCAGCAAAAACTCCTTCTTCTGATGTCTGGAACCGATTGTCTGCATGAATCGAGTACATCGGTTGTTGTCCATCTTCCAACATCTTCAGCGTTTCACTCGCAGCAATTGCGTCTTTCCGGCCTCGCATACTAATTTTTACACCCAAATCATTCACCAACCCCGAAACAGTTGGCCCAATGAATCCCATTGC
>DJYX01000079.1:0-13070 GCA_002450295.1 Deltaproteobacteria bacterium UBA6967 | reverse complement strand
TCTTCTTGTTTCCACTCGACCCGAACCGCCTGCAGTCCTTTGACTGCACCATTTTCATCACCAATCACTCTTTCAGTTAGAATGTTAGCTCTACAATCTGGGTCTACCTCTTCATGCACGGGAGTAGGGCGCGGCTGCATGTTAACAATTTCAAACTGATAAACACGTCGATCAGCTCCTTGTCTGTTCAAATTTCCTAAACAGTCTGCAGCAGTAAATCCTCCACCTAAAATTGCTACTCGCTTCCCTTGGGCTTGAACTGCATCCGGCTTTGGAGAATCACCCGCTACGAATTGATTGCGTTGAGGTAAATAATCCATCGCATAGTGAATGCCCTTCAATTCCTTGCCCTCGGTTGTCAATTCTCTTTTTTGTTGAGCACCCGTTGCCAGGAGGATGGCGTCATATTGTGACCTAAGCTCCTTCGTGCTGATGTCTTTCCCAACGTGACAGTTTGTGATGAAGCGTACCCCTTCAGCCTGCATCTGGTCTACTCGACGTTGAACGTTAATCTTTTCCAATTTGAAGTCTGGAATACCATAGATTAGGAGTCCGCCAAGTCGATCAGACTTTTCGTAAACTGTCACTTCGTGACCAGCTCTTCGAAGCTGTTGTGCGGCCGCTAAACCAGCAGGGCCTGATCCGATCACAGCAACTTTTTTCCCTGTGAGCTTTTTCGGTGGTTGAGGTTTGATCCAGCCTTCTTGCCATCCACGATCAGCGATATGTTTTTCAATCTGCTCGATGGTGACAGAATTTTTCTTACGATGTCGCTCTTCTTCATCAAGCGTGTAATACGCATTGAGAACACAAGATTCCTCACAAGGTGCTGGGCAGATACGGCCAGTAAATTCTGGAAAATTATTGGTGCTGTGAAGGGTATCAAGAGCTTCCCGCCAATGGCCACGATAGACGAGGTCGTTCCAATCAGGAATTTGATTACCTAGCGGACAACCGTTGTGACAGAAAGGGATGCCACAGTCCATACAGCGGGAGGCTTGCACTTTAATTTCCGACTCGGAGTAGTGCACATCGTATTCACGAAAATCCCGAATTCTCTCAGCAATTGGACGTCTTGGAACGTCTTGTTTGGAGTGCTCTAGAAATCCTGTGTCATTACCCATTTATTCTCTCCGTCAGGCAGCCTGTGAATTCATTTGTTCGAGAACCAGTCTATATTCTGTAGGCATCACTCGGACAAATTTTTGTAGGGTGTTGTCCCAGTCTTCCAACAGTTTGCTGGCTCGCTCACTTTGAGTGTACTGCAGATGCCGTTGAATCATTTCCCTGACCCATTTGGCTTCGTCTACCTGGCTTACTGGGCCAAGTTCAACCATGCCTTGGTTGCAACGCTGCGTAAAATAACCTTTCTCATCGAAGACGTAAGCGATTCCTCCACTCATCCCTGCAGCAAAGTTTCGCCCTGTGTGACCAAGAACGATCACTCGACCTCCTGTCATGTACTCGCATCCGTGATCTCCCACTCCCTCCACAATGGCGTTTGCTCCACTGTTGCGGACCCCAAATCGCTCTCCAGCTATCCCAGAGAAGAAAGCTTCTCCGCCGGTTGCTCCATATAAGACAGTGTTGCCAATTAGAATGTTTTCATCTGCCTTAAATGTGGACCGTTTGGGAGGGTACACTATCAGCTTTCCTCCACTAAGTCCTTTACCCGTGTAGTCGTTAGCATCACCTTCCAACTCCAGTGTGACTCCCCTCGCCAAAAACGCCCCAAAACTTTGTCCTGCTGAGCCGGTCAACTGACAATGAATCGTGTGATCAGGCAAGCCCTCAGCTCCGTGGGCTAACGCAATTTCTCCACTGAGCATCGTACCAATGGCTCGATGGATGTTCTTCACGGGCATTTCAATTCTGACAGGCTTGCGCTGTTCGATTGCTTCCTTGGCTAGGGCAATCAATTCATGGTCAATCTGTTCATTAAGTCCATGATCTTGTTCCTGCGTACAGTAGCGAGTATCCCCTTCGCCAACAGGGATTTGTTTCAGAAGATTTGAAAGATCCACATGCTTGGCTTTCCAATGGGTGATATCAGAGCGTTGTTCCAAGCAATCTGATCTCCCAACCATTTCACTAAATGAACGGAATCCACACTTTGCCATGATTTCACGAACTTCTTCTGCAACCATGAAAAAGAAGTTAATGACGTGCTCTGGTTGTCCAACAAATTTTTTGCGTAATTCAGGATCCTGGGTAGCAATTCCAACTGGGCATGTATTGAGGTGACATTTGCGCATCATCACGCAGCCAATTGTGATGAGTGGTGCGGTTGAAAAACCGAACTCTTCAGCACCAAGCATCGCTGCAATAGCCACATCACGGCCCGTTTTCAGTTGCCCATCTGTTTGTAATCGAACACGACCTCGCAAGCGATTCAGCAACAACGTCTGGTGAGCTTCAGATAATCCCAACTCCCATGGAACTCCAGCATATTTGATGGAAGTCAATGGAGAGGCACCTGTACCACCATCATGACCTGCGATCACAATCAGGTCCGCATGCGTTTTAGCGACACCTGCTGCAATGGTTCCGACACCTGCCTCTGAGACCAATTTCACCGTAATCCGAGCCTTCGGATTCGCATTCTTCAGATCAAAGATCAACTGAGCAAGATCCTCAATTGAATAGATATCATGATGAGGAGGTGGTGAAATCAGCGTAACCCCAGGCGTTGAATGACGAACCTTGGCTATTTCTTGGCTGACTTTTTTTCCAGGAAGCTGCCCTCCCTCTCCAGGTTTGGCCCCTTGAGCAATCTTGATCTGTAATTCAACACAATTGACTAGATAATGAATTGTCACCCCAAAGCGCCCTGAAGCAACTTGCTTGATTCGACTCACTGGCCAGTCACCATTTTCTCTTTTGTGGAAGCGTTGAGGATCTTCACCACCCTCTCCACTGTTGCTTCTGCCACCAATGCGATTCATGGCTACTGCAAGAGTCTGATGGGCTTCACTGCTGATTGAGCCTAATGACATTGCACCAGTCGCAAAACGTCTAACAATCTCTTTTGCAGGCTCCACCTCTTCCAGAGGAACTGGAGTTCCCTGCTTAAATGTCAACAGACTGCGTGGTGTCGCTAGTCTTTGAGATTGCTCGTTGATTATGTCTGAGAACTTCTTAAAGACTTCTCTACTATTTTTCTGAGCCGCTTCTTGGAGTAACAAAGTTGTCATTGGATTGACTTGGTGGTACTCCCCTCTTCTGCGCCAGAAATATTGACCCCCAACAGACAACGTATTTTTGAGATCTGGTGTTTCAACATAAGCAGAAGCATGACGCTTCAGACATTCTTGACCAAGTACTTCAACCGTAACCCCACTGATTTTGGACGGAGTCCCAGAAAAGTATTCATGAACGACGTCCTCACTGAGACCGATGGCTTCAAAAATTTGCGCCCCACGATAACTCTGGATCGTGGAAATGCCCATTTTCGCAAAAACCTTAAACATCCCTTTGCGAATCGCTTTCAGATAATTTTTGATCGCTTTCTCATAGGTCAACTCTTCAGGGAGGGTTCCTTCTGAAAGGATCTGCTCAAAAGTCTCAAAAGCGAGGTAGGGATTAATAGCACCAACACCATAGCCGATGAGTAGACAGAAATGAGCGATTTCTCTGGCTTCTCCTGTTTCCAGAATTAGACTAGACGAACTCCGAAGTTTCTCGCGGATCAGGTGGTGGTGAACCGCACCTACCGCAATTAGTGCCGGAATAGGAACATTATCTCGACCAACTCCACGATCACTCAAAATCAAATATTCTTTACCAGATCGGATCGCTGATGCTGCTTCTGCGCAAATTCTGTCCAAGGCTTTCTGCAAGCCACTAGCTCCTTCAGAAGCTGGGAATAGAAGCGATATTGGGGCAGCCTTTTCATGATGACGCAGCTTTGCAAACTGAGCATTAGTCAGGATCGGCCCATCTATTTTAATCAATTTTGCGTGGCCTGGCTCAGGACTCAGGATATTGCCTTCACCGCCAAGATGGCTGGTCATAGACATAACCATCTCTTCTCGAATTGAGTCGATCGGTGGGTTACTGACCTGAGCAAAGATCTGCTTGAAATACCCGTAGAGCAACTGTGGTCGATCTGAAAGCGCAGCTAATGGGGCATCGTTGCCCATAGAACCTGTGGCTTCTTCGCCATCCCGAATCATTGGAGTCAGGAGGATATTCATGTCCTCTGTGGTATATCCAAAGATTTTCTGTCTCTCCAGCAAAGTTTCTGGATCACTTTTGGGTAGGTCTGCTGGGGTGGGCAGCGAATCCAATGGGATCACGTTGTCATTTAGCCAAGCTGCATAAGGCTTTGCTCCACAGATTTCCTGCTTGAGTTCCTCGTCACTGATAATCCGGCCTAACTGCGTATCAACGAGAAACATTTTCCCTGGTTGCAGCCTTCCCTTCGAGACAATGTCCTCTGGATCAATGTCCACAGCTCCAACCTCAGAAGCCATAATTACGAAATCATTTTTGGTTACCACGTAACGGGCTGGACGAAGCCCATTTCGATCCAGAGTTGCCCCAATTTGGATTCCATCTGTGAAAGCTAGAGCAGCTGGACCATCCCAAGGCTCCATTAAATGCTCATGATACTCATAGAATGCTCTCTTCTCTGGAGACATATCTGCCTGAGTCTCCCACGCTTCGGGAACAAGCATCATCATGGCGTGAGAAAGGGAATAGCCAGAGAGAACAAGAAATTCCAACACATTGTCCAAACAGGCTGAATCACTTCCAGATGGGACAATGATTGGTAAGAGGTCACGAATATTTTCGTAAAGTGGACTCTCTAATTTTTCTTGACGGGATCGCATCCAGTTGATGTTACCTCGCAGTGTGTTGATTTCACCGTTGTGAGCAAGGTAACGAAAGGGCTGCGCCAAATCCCAACGTGGGAAGGTGTTAGTCGGGAAGCGAGTATGCGAGAGCGCGATTGCACTTACAAAGCGCTCATCTGCCAAATCCGGGAAGAAAAGATCCATCTGGTCAGCGCGCAACATCCCTTTGTAAGCCAAAGTTCTTGTGGACATACTTGTCACCACAAAATCTCTGGTATTGAGCAAAGTGTTGCGGATCTCGTTTCGTGTCACGTAAAGCAATCTCTCCAACTCCTGCTGAGTCTTGTGGCCATTCCCAGCAAGAAAGAGTTGCTTGATGACAGGCATTGCTTCAGCAGCTTGTTTTCCAACGTAATTCGTATCGATCGGCACATCCCGCCAACCCAAGCCAATCAAGTCGTTCTCACTGACAATGCTTTGGATCGCCTCCACGCAATGAAATTGCTGTTTGTCATCATGAGGCAGGAACATCGTTGCTACCCCATAGCGTCCTTTAGCGGGAAGAACAAACCCCAACTTGGCTGTTTCTTCTCGCAAGAATGCATCGGGTATCTGTACAAGGATCCCAGCGCCATCACCGGTTTCTGGATCAGCACCAATAGCTCCACGATGATTCAGATTGCAGAGTAGCTGAAGTCCTTTTTTAACGATGTCGTGAGATTTCTTGTTCTTGATATGTACAATGAATCCAACACCGCAGCTGTCATGCTCGTGCTGGGGATCATACAGGCCCTGGGGCAAGGGATAGCCAAAGTTGTTCATCAGTGTCCTTGCTCGGAAGACAAATTCAGTATTCAGTTCACTAGTCGCGGCCTTCTGAGATTAGGCGTTTAATGACCAAATCGCATCAGCAAGCGTATGTTATTGAATTTTGTTCGCACGGGATTGCGATTCGGAAATTTCGCCGAGATCCGCTTAATTCTTGGGGAGATGGGATTGGCGCAAGTAGTCGATTACTCCGAAATTTTAATGAATGCCTTATATCATCCGGTCGTTTGAAACGCAATCGACAAGAATTTTCGTTATCTATTCCAAAGGCAAGTCAATAGGTGACGATGCTGGGCTGTACAGCAGTTCAAAGAGGAAGGAACCATATCAATAGCCTGAAGTACAAATTGACCTAAAAGCCATCTAATTCATGGTATTATTGCATCATGATTTCATGGAAGCGTCCCAACATGGGAAAGAACAATCCACAACGATGACGACGACTAGGTTCTGATAGATTGAATAGATTCAGATAGCCTGAGAGTTGGGCTTTGTATCGTTGCTCCATTCTACTGAAAAAGGCATTTAAATCCTCAGAGTCCATCGGTTCGCTACTTTTGTAATCAATGATCCAACGCTGGTCATGCTCATCTACAAATGTTCGATCAATAATATATCTCTTGATCCCTTTTCCTGAATCTACCACAAGCTCATACTCATTTTTTGCGAGTCGATGGTGACCCAGAATCCATCTTCCCTGCTCACTTGAAAGTGAAATATCAATGATCGATTGAAGTTGTTTCAAGGCAGCTGGAATTAGTTTATTTGGAATACCTTTCTGAACCAAAGCCCACTGCCATTTTTTTCGCATTTCTTTTGGTTTCTCAAACGACCAATTCTCAAGTCCGTCCTCCGAAATCTGTTGTAAAACCTGATGAATCTGCACTCCGATCTCCCTACGAATCCAGCTTGCTGTCCCAACCATTGAAGTAGCAGCAGTATCTTCAAAACGATCTGTTTCATCCTCACCAAGGTCATTTGGTTTGGAATTAACTTGTGAGGGTACTTCGTTTTTCAATGCTGAGTGAGGGATTCTGAGCAGCATATCTTGTTGAGCCAAAACCATCTCTGGATAGCTCTGATTTTTGATTTGATCATCAAACAAAACCTCTTTCTCAAGATGAGGCCACAAACGCCACAACAAACTCCCAGCATTGGGGGCTTTGGGCTGATCAGCATCGTCAAAGCTTACGCTGCCAAGAATGTGTAGATATTTCTTAGCGCGAGTCACAGCCACATAGAGTAAACGTGCTGATTCCAAATTGGCTTTCTGACTCTCGAGGCCCTGCAGATATGAATACAAGGGATGCTGTTTTTGCCCAGATTCTTGGATTGGAGCCAACAGCAATGAACTGGTGCCATCATTAAATGACTGTTCTTGCCACCGTAGCAAGGAAGCACCCTCTGATTTTGCATTCCGATCAAGTCCAGGAAGTATAACGGTGTCAAATTGAAGTCCTTTCGCTTTGTGCATAGTCATCACTTCAATTTGAGCTTCAGCATTTTGGGTTTGCGAATAGAGGCCTTGCATAGCTTCATCGAATCGGTCCGGCAACAACCATTTCTTCTGATCCAATTCTCCCAGTAATCGAAAGAAACTTTCGGCATCTAGCAAATCTCTTTCTTCTCGTAAAAGTTTCGGCCCTTGAAACCTCAACCAAAGGGACTCTATGGCTCCACGCAGACCAAACTGCTGAAGCTGAGGAGCGACGGGCACCCAAGCTTTCAGAAAATTTTGTAGTCTTTGGGTTCCATCAGAACTCAGTTCTTCACTCCAAACTTGCTGTAGGAGGTGAGGAATAGTTGACTGCAAATCTTGCCCAAAAAGGACTGTCAGATCTGCCAAAGTCAATCCGCACCATGGTGCTCGCAACACCGCCAACCAAGCACCGCGATCTCCAGAGTGAATCGTCGCTCGAGTTAGGTGAAGTAGGTCATCAATGATTTGACGCTTCGCAAGGGGTTCAATTTCAACAGCCCTGAACTGGACTCCGGAAGCACGTAAGTGAGGGAGGATTTTTAGTAGGTGATTGCGGTTGCGAACCAAAACACCAATTGAATGTCCAACTCCATGTTTTTGAACTGTTTTGTGAATAAGCTGAGAAACCAACTCTGCTTCAGCTGATACCTTTTCTTTATCAAGTAAATGAACTTCAACCGCATTTCCATCGAGATGCTGATGGTGCGACTCAGATTGTGAGTAACCAATCGCACCAATATCTGGATTTTCTAATGCTGGAAAGATTAGCGAGAACTTTTGGTTTACCCAGTCAACGATTCCAGCTTGGGAGCGGAAATTTCGCTTAAGAACGAGAGACTCCGGGTGTAATTGACCTAACCCTATTTGCTGCACTCTCCGGAACAGGCTGACTTCTGCTTGACGAAATCGATAAATGGACTGCATCGGATCCCCAACCAGAAAGATCGTCTTCCCTGATTGAGAATCCCAGCCTTTTGTGAGGGTTTCCAGCAATTCAAACTGACCATGGCTGGTATCCTGGAATTCATCGACTAGGACATGTCGTAAATCTGACAAATTGTCCTCTTCAGCCACGCTCTCATCTGCTAGTGTAAGAAGAGCTCTCTGGGAAACCTCACTAAAATCCACCCTGGCCTGATCACGAAATACCCCTTTTAACTCATCTGAAGCACTCTGGAGAAGCCGGAGCAAAGCTTCTATAACTTGCCAAGAAGGCTCTTCAAAATTTGGTCGCAGAGGAAGCTTTGCAATATTCTTCAGGGTTTCTGCATGTTCTACAGGCTGATGCTGCAGCCATTCCTCCAAAGATTGCTTGATTTCCTTAATGGCAGTAGGAAACCCTTGGTTTTTGGTTAATCGCTCTCTCCAACTACCTTTACCAGTGAGAAGGCATTGTGCCAATGTATGCCAATGAACCAAATCTGAGAATTTGGCCTCAGGGGTTTGGTAGGGAAGTTCTGAAACTTTATTTGCCAACTCCGGATCTACCTGAGTCAAATGTGGTTGAGCGCTTTGGAGGCAGGGTTGAATCAACCTATAATCGCTATTTTCAAGGAAGCTGCATAGTGTGAGCATCTCTTCTGAAATTGTTCGTTCAAATGACTCAGATAAACTCTCTCGAATCTTTTCCATGTCATTAGGGAGCTTACGAAACCAGCGTAGCCACTGTTCTCTTCTACCCACCAAATCTACCAACAACTCCTCTAGCCGACTGATATGGTTGTGTAAATGCTCAAGAATCGTCTGAACATCTCTGCTCAAGGGATCTGTATCATTTTCTAGTCGCTCCAAAATCCCTCGAACTGCCATTTGATACAACTCTTTGGGAAACTCCTCCACAGTCAGCGGACCACCCACTCCCGCGCTAAGAGGTGTTCGGCGCACAAGAGAAGCACAAAAAGAATCGATCGTCTGCAGCCTGATTCGTTCGGGTTGACGCAACAAATTCCATTTAGATCGAGAGTCCTGTTCAAGAGCAGCCCTGGCGAGTTCCCATGTTTGCTTTTCATGATCCAGTTCTGGAGGCTCGAGATGCTCTGAAGCAAGACGGAGTTGCCTTAGAAGACGCTCGCGCATCTCACCTGCCGCTTTGTTCGTAAATGTGATGGCAAGGATTTCTTCTGGTTTCTCCACCACCGCCAATAAGGAGAGAATTCGTTGAGTAAGTAACTCGGTCTTCCCAGAGCCAGCAGGGGCTTGGACTATAAAACTTTTAGACGGATTCAAGGCCTTTGCACGTGCCTCATAATCAGAAAAAATGACTGACATAATTTTTGTGGGGTTTAGGGCCAGAGTGATGAACTACTTGGCCAAATCAGAATCCATGCACCTAGAAAAGCAGAAGAGACACAAACGGGTGGCAAATGTCCCAAAACAATTTCCCAACTGGCATGGCTCACATCAGGATGGAGTGCACTTTGAGGAATTTCGCCCTCAAGGATGAATCTTTCTCTACGTAATTTGCGTGTCAATGAAATGAAACAAAGACAAAAGCAAGGACGATGGTGGCTAGCAACATTCCAAACCAGGGCACCATCGAGATTACCCGGAGGAGAAGAGGATGAACATTGGGAATACTGCTGTTGGCTAAAGCTAGAATGAAGGTAGAGAAAAGAAAGGATAGAGCGATAGCAAGGTAGGTCATCCGCTGAGCAGTTAATTCAAACTCGAAACGAATGTGAGCATCCAACCGCAATAGACGTTCTCTTTGGCGAATTTCTGAAATTGATTCATTCATCTTGATGCTACAGAAAGAGATTTCTAGAAAATCAACTGACTATGGGACAATGGTTGAAGGGTACAAGCTTGGCTTTGCGAAAGGTGTTGCAGCAACCAATTACTCTCTCATTTCTTCAGAACGAGCGTTTGTTAGAGTTACCCAACCCGCCCCTATTAACAACAGAGGTGCACCCAACCAGGTCCAGAACCCCGGCCCAGTTCCACCTCGCCAAAACCATTCAATGATGCCACCCAGCAATGGTTCCAGTAGCATTCCTACTGAAACAACCACAGGTGGTAGGTAGCGCATTACCGTGTTTAAACCAGTGTGGCCGCATAACCCTGGACCAAAGGCAAGATAAGCCACAGCCCAGATCCAATCAGACTTCCACCAGCCAAACCATCCCCAATTAATAGAGAAAGGACCAACGGACTCCTCCCAGGCCCAAGAGGCCAAACCCAGCCAAATACCGGCGAGCATTGTGACTGGTAGAGCATAGACAAAGATTGGCCATTGTCTCTTTGAACGCAGGTGGTGTCCCGCATAGAAATAACCAACTACAGCTACCGCCCCCGCGATCGCGACCAGATCCCCGATTAGAGTGACTGTTCCACTATCTTCCGTATCCTTCAGGGTAATCAAGGCTCCCATAACACCCAATGCTGTTCCCCAAATATGTCCTTTGCGCAACTGTTGTCCCAAGATCGGCATCAGAGCAACAATCACCAAGGGATGACTTGTTACGAATAGCAAGCTATGAACAAGACTGGTGTGGTCAAGTGACCACACCCAAAAACCAAAGTGCATCCCCAAGCAAACGCTTGAGCCCAGTAAAATCAAAATATCCTGGAGGCTGATTTGTAATTTTCGGAGCAACTGCCACTGCCATAGAAAGAGAGGCAGTAGTACCAGAGAAGTTGCTTGCATCCTCCAAGATGCACGGAGCAATGGAGGGACTTCTCCTAATTCCTGAAAAACTAAACCAGCACTACTAATCGCAACTAATGCCAGCGCAAATAGTGGCCAGATATAGAGAGGGATCATGACGGAAGTTAGACTTCAGTGATTTCTCAAAATTGAAATGAAATTTGAAAGGTCTGGGTGTTTTGAAAACAATCCATCAATCAGCTTTAGCAAGTGACTGATCCTATATTTCAAGTAAATCCAAGCCATGCTCTTGATAACCGATTTTTAGGTAACTCAGATATTTCTCAGAAGGCCGTCCGCTCGAGAGCTGGTCAGGGTGAGCGACATATCCCTGCAAATACTCCACTTCGTTTGGATGAGACCGATCCACAAAAGGCACTCCAATTCGAAAATAATGATCTGGGACTCCCTCATAGCGGTCCAATTCAGAGATCTGATTGCTTTCCAACCACCAAGCTACCGCTGGTGTACGAGCAGTTGGGTCAAATTGAATATTTGCTGCGGTGTGTTGATTGTCAGTTCCAGATTGTTTGTTGAAAACCAATCGAAATTCTGGGATCCAACCTGACCTAGCTCTATCAAGTTTTCCAACTCTTTCCTCAAGACGAGCGGTGCTGAGGTTTGAACCGTATGCCAGGATCCAATTCCCAGATGTTTGTTTTTCAACTAGATGACGGCGATAGCATCCATGATTGATCCTAGCAAGTCCCTTAGGATCCTGATTCAAGAGATAACTTTGTAATCTGACCCGTTGGCCATCCGCAAACCTCGTGACTTCAACTGGTCGACGTAGGTATGGACAATCCTCTGCTGCAAGGGCACTCTGATAGCCTTCGATTTTATCTAATAAGATCAATGCATCTGGAGAAACTGTAATCCATGCTCCAACCACAGTACCTCTTCCAAGAACCATCCCTGGATACGCACCCAAGTCATATAGCTCAGCGCCCTCTAAGAGTACTGGGCCTCTTCGTGAACAACCGATAATTTTTTTCTCAAGCCTACAACCGGGTAAAAGTGTTCCGTAAATGAATAGGTTTATCCCGTTCTCAATCGGGAACACGTTATTTTTCATGAGAACCCTCTCGCCTGAATCATTTGCTTTGATCATCTGGATGAGCTTGAAAACCTTACCCTTGTGAAAAATTTTCGATCAAACATCGAAGTTCCAAGGTCATCTTGTAGCTGCTGTGCAAGTACCGTTAAACTATTTCCTTTCAAAATCGACAGCAACATATTGCAGAAAACCAACAGCAATGTAAGTAGAAAATGGATTCATCCGATTGGCTGCCAGAATGGCTCAAAGGTGAAAAACAAATTGAGGACTGGGACGTAGATGAAATGGTAAGAACACTCCTGATAGGATCAGAAGTTGAGTGGATTATTGAGGCTGAGAAACGTGGTTTCGATGAAAAATGGGCTAGAAGAACTTGGAAATTATACCGCGATGAAAAGTCACTAAGTTGATGATTTTAAAAAAATTCAGACTGGGAATATCGTCTAATTCCCAGCCATTGCTTTGCAATCATGATTCAAACAACACACTAACTCCAGGAAGTTCCTTACCTTCCAGCCACTCCAAAAAAGCGCCACCTGCTGTCGAAACGTAACTGAAGGATGCCGCCACACCTGCAACGTTGAGAGCCGCAACAGTATCTCCACCGCCTGCAACCGTAAGTAATTTTCCTGTCTTGGTTAATTCGGCAGCTTCCTTGGCAACCGCGAAAGTTCCTTCGCCAAAGGGATTGACTTCAAAAGCACCTAGTGGCCCATTCCAAAGCAGAGTTTGGCATTTCCCAAGATGATTGTTGAACAGTTCAATCGAGTCTGGCCCAACATCTAGAATCATCTGATCTTCTGCCACATTGTCAACATGCACCGTTTGGGAAAGCGCGTCAGCGCTCAGAGCATTCGCGACAACTGCATCAACTGGCAGTAAAATCTCACAGCCGCACTCCTTCGCCTTTCCTAGAATAGCCTTAGCGGTTTCTACTAAATCTGCTTCAGCTAGTGATTTCCCAATTTTCATTCCCTGAGCGAGAAGAAAGGTGTTTGCCATTCCACCACCAATGATCAGCTTATCCATGCGTGGCACTAAGTGCTGGAGCACATCAATTTTACTGGACACTTTTGCACCACCAACCAGGGCTGCAACTGGACGTTTGGGATCACCAAGCGCGGCTTGAAGTGCTTCCAGTTCAGCTACCATACTAGGGCCAGCATATGCTGGCAGAAACTTGCTGATCGCATGGGTTGAAGCGTGGGCTCGATGAGCCGCAGAGAAGGCGTCGTTCACATAAATTTCTGCATGCGCAGC
>DJYX01000186.1 GCA_002450295.1 Deltaproteobacteria bacterium UBA6967 | reverse complement strand
AAGTGGAAAGCTCAAATGAGCCAACCTCAGCATCAGGTGGACTGGTCTGAGTGGCAAGGAGTTGAGCTGGATTCTACATGGTACTCAGAACACAAGGGTCCTGAATTACCGATTGGAGTGAATCAAAGCCCCGGCAGCTTTCAAATGGGTGGTGAGAAACAAGCACAGTTCGCCCTGCATCAATTTCTCCAAGGAGGTGGTCATGGCTACTCAAGGCACATTTCCAAACCACTGACTTCTCCTTTACACACTAGTCGTCTCAGTCCGTATTTGGCATACGGCTGCCTGTCGATGCGACAAGTATGGCAGGCACTTCAGCAGGCCCAACATCCCCGAAATTCCTTTCGTGCTTTTGAATCTCGCCTACATTGGCATTGTCACTTCATTCAAAAGTTCGAAACCCAGCCCAACATCGAGTTCACGGATCTCAATCCGGGCTACAGCAATTTTCCATGGCAGAATGATGAGCAGCATCTGCAAGCCTGGCAAAGTGGGCAAACCGGTATCCCCTTAGTGGATGCCTGCATGCGCTGTGTTGCTGCGACAGGCTTTCTCAATTTTCGAATGCGGGCCCTATTAGTTTCCTGCTTGACGCATCTTTTGGGATTGAACTGGAAATCCGGTGTGGAGCACTTAGCACGGTATTTTCTTGATTTCGAACCTGGAATTCACTATTCCCAGTTCCAAATGCAGGCCGGAGTCACCGGGATCAACACGATCCGCATCTATAATCCCATCAAGCAAGCCTTGGAACACGACGCTGAGGGAAAATTCATCCATCAGTGGGTTCCAGAGTTGGCTAACGTGCCGATGCCTTGGCTCGCTGCACCCTGGGAATTGGGCTGGATTGATCGCAAGTCAATGAGCATTACGCTGCCGACAATTTATGAATGCCCTGTTGTCATGCCTCAAGCTGCAATGGCGAGAGCCCGACAGCTTTTCTGGACCTTCAAACAATCCAACGAAGTCCGTATACATCGGGAGCAAATTCTCCAAACACATGTGAGTTCTTCCAATGCAAGACGCCACCAAAGCCGTGCTAGAAAATCTCGGGTTGAAAAGGATAAGTTGGTTCAGCAGGAGTTTGAACAAGTTCAGGAAATGGGACGGCTGTCGACTTGATTGGAAGGTCCGGTTGCAGCTTGCGTATAGATGAGTATGAGGCTCAGGAGATCCTCCTCAAAGCCTCTGGCCTAAAATCATGACTTTGAAAAATCAGTTTCTGTAGGGGGAATTCAACAAATCAATTGGGTAAGGGTTCTGGTTGAATCACCCGTTGATTGCCTTTAATGAAATCAACACCTCCTGAAGGAGCGTAGCGTCTTTGGGGATCATTTTGGAAACCAAAGGCTGTTGAAGCATACTGGACAATGTAGCTCCGGCGTAACCGCTCTGTTTGATTCATTCCGCTGCGGTGCATGGTAAAACTGGAGAAGCAAACAATCGAGCCAGCCGGCACTGCCATCAACGAGCCTGATTTTTCTCCTGAGTAACCAACCATCGCGGCTTCATCCTCATCCCACCAGTGCTCTACCAGCTTGCCCTCTCCGAATTCGTCAAAGGAAAGCACGGAGATTGTTCCGTTTTGCGCAGACATATCATCTAGAGCAATCCAGCAGGTCAGGTAGGGCTGATGCAGTTCGGCTCCTCCTCGATAGACCGAGTAGCCACTATCCTGATGCCAGGCAAAGCGACTGCGCTGATCCTGCCCTTTGACCACAAATTGTTCATTGTGCAGATAAACCGTCTCACCAAGCAATCCCTTGGAAATCTCAGCCATCACATCGCCAAACAGAAAGCGATCGAGTTCTGCATTCTGCTTCCTGTAACCACTGACAAAATAGCGTTTGCCGAGCAGGTTGATTCCCTCTTCCTCAATTCCTAAGGAACGCATCCCACTGGCTTTCCAATCCACAGCTTCATCACAACGACCCTGCAGCCACCCGAGGACAGATTCACTCAAAATTTTCTCTAGAACGACATATCCCTGCTGCTGGAAGCAGTCACGTTGAGTATCAGTAATCATTTGTTCCGTTCTCTCAATCTGGCCCCCATGCGTTTCTTCGATTCCTGCGAGCCATCATGGAAAGTACCAAACAGGTGGTCCCAGGGCATATCAAGGTTGCCATAGTTACACTCAAAATAGCGATGATGCAGGTAGTGGAAATAGTTTGTATCAATCCTAAACTTGTTAACCTGAATCCTGTTGAAGCCCGTGTGTCCCCAAGTCGGACTGATGCCAGCATGGAGCAGATGGAAACAGGCATGAATCGGATGTGAGGGAATCACCCAATGCAGAAACACCCCTGAGAGATAGAGCAGATGCTCGATCGGATGCATCGACAAACCAGACCATGGGCCCGTGTTGGTGTTTTTATGATGCAGATAGTGGGCAGCATCATAAAGAGGCTTCCAATGCGTCAGCCGATGGGTGAAGTAGAAGTGATGAGCCCGGATGTGAGGAATCAAGAGGAATAGGAAAGCAATGTAAATCGGCGATTCCAGCCACTCCACCGGAAACAACACATAACCATTGGCAAACATCCAGTAGGTCAACACCTCGTAAAACGTCCAGATACCACAACCACTGACAATCCCGAAGAACATGTTCTCCCAGGTCTGATTGCTGAACCAGAAACGAGGGTCATTTTCTCGGAGACCCTGCTTGTTGAACTGGAAATCAGATCCCTGCCCTTTACGCACATATAGCCAGAAATGAGCGCTACCTGTCACCAGAAAGAGTAACCCGACATTACGT
>DJYX01000180.1:1067-2925 GCA_002450295.1 Deltaproteobacteria bacterium UBA6967 | reverse complement strand
AACTCGAAGATCTTGCTCAATCTGTTCAGTACCGGTTCCCACCAATCGCATGGCCGTCTGCGTTCCACAATTCGGACAAATCTTAGGAAACGTTAGGTTATGATCACATTGGTGGCAGCAAAGTTTTTCGCTGCTCTGATGATACACCAAGCTCAAACTACAGGCATCGCAATTAATCGTATTCTCACATTCTGGACACTGAACGACTGGAGCATATCCTCGACGATTCAGAAAGAGAATTGCCTGTTCTTTTTTCTGAAGGCAGATCCGTAGAGCCTCAACGAGTTCCTTTGTAAAGAAGTAGCAACCAGACTGGCGAGGCTGTTGGCGCAGATCTAGTAGCTCCACCTCAGGAAGTTTTGCTCCAGTCAGGGCTCTAGATGGCAGCTCTAGCAAATTGTACTTTCCAGTCCTGCTGTTTTGCCATGATTCAATTGACGGAGTTGCTGAACCCAAGATGACCGTTGTTTTTTCCTGGAACGCTCGATAAACAGCAACATCACGACCTTGATAACGTGGGGACTCACCTTGCTTGTAAGATTGGTCATGTTCTTCATCGATGACGACTAGTCCAAGGTTCTGCAAAGGCGCAAAAATCGCGCTTCGAGCACCAATTGCGATTTTCGCTTGTCCCAATTGAATTCGTGACCACTCATCAAATCGTTCTCCATCATCCATTCCACTGTGAAGAACAGCCACAAGATCTCCAAATCTTTCACGAAAGCGGTTGACCAATTGTGGCGTTAGGGAAATTTCAGGAACAAGCACCAAGGCTGTCTTTTCCAGTTCAAGGCATTTCCTGACAGCGTGAAGGTAGACCTCTGTCTTCCCACTTCCCGTGACTCCATGAAGGAGAAAGGCATTGTATTTTTTGGAGTCCAGACTTTGTTCAATCAGTGTCCAAACATTTTGCTGATCCACCGAAAGTTTTTGAAAGTCTGTAGGAACTGGTAGACCTTGTGGCAAAAATCTTCTGAAAACTCGTTCTTCAAAAGTTTCGACAACTTGCTCCTCGACCAGTTGCTTGAGTAGAGAGGCCGGAGCTTTGATTTCATCTCGCAGGTTGAGCCAAGGTACTGAGTCGCGCTCCAGCAATATTTCTAGTAAGCGCTGACGTTTAGTTTTCTTGCGGCTTGATTTGCCAGGCTTATCAGAAGGACTGTTTTTAAGCCTGACCCAGCGTTCTGTCTTTATCTTTGCTCGTTGCTGTACAAGATGACGCTGCACTTTTAGCAAACCGCTATTGAGCCAAGACTGTCGGAGTTCTTCATCGGCTGCAGAGGGGTTCAATTCTTTCCATTCTTGGTCTGTCCAGCGCTCCCTGTTTAGCAAACCAGCAAATTTTTCTGGTAGCCTTGAGTTCTGGTCTGGTCTTGAGGATCCCCAGGAATATTCACTTTGCAAATGAACTCCCAAGCCTCCTGGCAAAGCAGCCTGCAAGACCTCTCCCCACCCACAGAAATAGTATTCTGCAACCCACCTGGTTAGATCCAAGAGATCTCTGTTGATGATCGGATGCTCATCCAGCAACGCTAAGATCTGTCGGACACTGTCAAATTCAGATTTTTCTTTGATGCCAACGATCAAACCGCACTTTTTTTGACGTCGAAAAGGGACCAAAACCCGTTGCCCTAATTTGGGCCCATTCCATCCTGCAGGCCACTTATAGTCAAAGACTTGTCGAAGAGGAATAACGAGAGCAATTTCTACGATCACGAGGGTAAATTCTTAGGAGATTGTGAAATTGGAGATTGAAACTTCCCTTGGAATGAACGATTGCAAGCAGTGAATGAACAAATATCACCTATTTTGAGGCTTGGGACTTTCCAAAAGCAAGTGTTCATCCTTGCTATGAATT
>DJYX01000180.1:0-680 GCA_002450295.1 Deltaproteobacteria bacterium UBA6967 | reverse complement strand
GGAGCACAAAGCGATGATGGCCAAATTGAGGTTACCGCTCCCTACGATGGGACTTTGATTGCCACCGTAACTGCAGCGGATGCTAATGCAGTAGAGTTAGCCCTCTCCACCGCAGATCGATTGTACCGAGATCGCGATCTCTGGCTAAAGCCCGCCAAACGTATGGAAATTCTTGAAAAAACCGCTTCTATCATGTCAGAAAGAGCAGAGGAATTAGCCGTCGAAGCTGCCCGAGAAGGTGGTAAACCGTTGATTGACTCCAGGGCAGAAGTAGCAAGGGCAATTGATGGGGTGAGAAACTGCATTGAGGTTCTGAGAACTCAGGCAGGGGAGGAAATCCCAATGAATCTGAATCCAGCTTCAGAGGGCAAGTTCGCTGTAACGAGACACGAACCCGTTGGTATCGTCGTAGCAGTCAGTGCCTTCAACCATCCACTGAACTTGATTGTACACCAGGTCGGACCTGCTGTAGCAACAGGATGTCCAGTGATCATAAAACCTGCAGAGGACACACCCCTTTCCTGCTTCCGTTTCATCAACATCCTTCGGGAGGCTGGGTTACCTGAAGAATGGTGCCAATCACTGATCGTTAAAAATTTAGAAAATGCCACGAAATTGGTCACTGATTCCCGTGTTGCCTTCTTCTCCTTCATTGGTAGCGCTCGTGTGGGCTGGTCACT
>DJYX01000237.1:831-13353 GCA_002450295.1 Deltaproteobacteria bacterium UBA6967 | reverse complement strand
TCCGTCTTGCAGGGTCTCAAGAAGCCGATGTTTGGCATGATACTCAGTATCTACAGGCTCATTGTTGCACCTGTCATCTTTTTTTGGATCTTCTCAGATTTGCTAGGTTACAGCTTGAATGGCATCTGGGCAGGGATCTGCCTCACAACAGCGAGTGGAGCGCTGATCACTTGGTTCTTCCTCAGAAAGACACTGATAAATTTTTCTAATTCATAAATCAATAAAGATTCCTTTTACCTATTTTTTAATTGTCTCTCATTCTTATGGAAATCAAGTATTGAAAATATGAATTTTATATTTTTTAGTTGATCTGACCAGGAATCATGTCTTCTGCTTCATTAGTCTCAACTCTAGCTTGTAAGGCAGCTTCATTATTTACTAACAGACGAATTTTATTCTCAATTTCAGCATTGTTGAATTTAAGGTTAGCTAGTTCTTTACTCATTTCTGCTCTGCCATGCAAATCTATGAATGATTTCACTTCTTCATTTCTTTCCTGCTCTCGGTAAAGTGCTCCTAAACAAGCAATTCTTAATATCCAGGTACTAGGAGTAAAGTGCTTACTTAGAGGCTTAAATTCTAAACATTTCTCATAGTTTTCAGCTGCATAATTCGCCCACACTAAAGTATCCATAATACTTTGTCCTAAGGGATCAAGCTCTATCGCCTTATTTAAAATACTGAGCCCTTGTTCTAAGTCACCATTGAAAACTAAAGATTGACCATATTTATGTAGCATTCCAGGACTGTTGGGGTTGAGTTCGTATCCTTTTCTTCCATATCTTTCGGCCTCATCATATTTTTCAAAATGCATATTTACGCCACATAGCATGCGGTGACAATCCCAATCTTGATTCGTTAGTTCATACGCTTGCCCCAAAAGACTGTGGATATTATCCCAAATTTGATCATTGGAAAGCGGAAACAAATTCTCATCGCTTAGTCCGCCAGCCAAAGTGCAGCATTTCTCAGCATAAGCCCTTCCATTTTCAGGATCGTATTCAATAGCTTTGGTAAACATCTCAACTGCAATATTTTGATCTTCCTTATTCTTCTTTTTTTTGTGGAATTTTCCTCTTAGTAAAAACTCGTAAGAGTTGAGATCTTCCGTAGGCTTTCGCTTTGCCCTATTCAAGCTAGTCACTTCAATTTCATTTAAAACTGAGTCAGAAATTTTTCTAACTAGCTCATCCTGAATCTCGAACACATCATCCATTATTTTGTCAAATCTTGCAGACCATAATGATCCATGGCCTGTTGGATCAGTCAATTCAGCATTTACTCGTACTTTTTTTCCTGCGGATCTAATACTTCCTGTAACGAAATAACTTAAATTATACTTTTCAGTTAACTCCTTTATCTCAAAATTCTTTTCTTTCAAATCAAATGTAGTTTCTCTAGACATCACCTCTATAGAATTGATCATTGATAATTCTGTAATTATATCGTCGACAATCCCATCGACTAAAAATTCATTGTCTTCTTGGTTATTTAAGTTTCGAAATGGGAAAAGCATGATTCTAGGTTTAAAATTTTCAGGCCGCTGATTAGGTAAGATAGAAGCAGCTTCAACCTTTCTGTTTTCGCTGACACTGCTTGATTTCGTCAGTGAAGATTTTTCTGCATCCGGATCGAGAATGACATCATAAGTTTGAACTGGGTTATCAATATTTTTTACCTCTCTAGGGCCAACATTTTCAAAAATCAGCTCGAGCTTGCGGTGTACCTCGTCATGAAACTTACCCGAAATACAAATCCCACCAGGTTTCGCAAGTGGTTCAAGACGGGCAGCAACGTTTACTCCATCACCAAATAGATTGTCTCCCTCAACTATCACGTCCCCAAGATTCAGTCCAACTCGAAACTGCATTTGGTTTTCAGGGGTTACTGTTAAGTTGCGATCACGCAAATTTCTTTGAAACTCCACTGCTGCAAGGATTGCGTCAACAGGGCTTGCAAATTCAGCAATGATCGAGTCTCCCGCTGTCCCAAAAACTCTCCCATGGTGCTCCCTAATTGCTCCGTCAGTAATCTCACGACATGCCTTGAGATTACTCAAGGTACGGTCCTCATTTTCACCCATCATTTTGCTGAAACCAACTACATCTGCGGCCAGAATAGCTGCTAATTTTCTTTTAGGACGACGATCAAAAAGTGGAAATTCACTATTTGTCATTTTGCCTCTTGTTAAGATTGATATGTTTTAATCTTTTGGTGGATTCAATGATTTTCCTGCTCATAAAGCTCAAATTCTTAAGATGTAATCAAAGAATAATTTTTAGAAAAAACTATTCAGTATTTATTAGTAGATCAACAAATAAATTCAGCCACTTTTTAACAAGATTTACCCTGTGGAAAGTTTCCCACAGACCAGACCTACTAGGCAGTGATTTTCTGAACATCTTTTTTTGTCACACCGCGCTTTTCCAAATGATACAAGCCAGCATTCGTAGGTTGAAAACCGCAACTCTCATAAAACCGTTTAAAAGGCGGCTTGTAATCAACATGAACCCATTCTATCCCAAGCTCGCTAGCCAGTGATACCGCTTCGCGCACCAACTGCTTCCCAATTCCACACCTCTGATGATCCGGATGTACAGTAGTATCCATGAGAAACGCATGTTTTCCGCCGTCCCAAGCCACATTTACAAAACCAATCAGGTGTCCGTCGACATAAGCACTGATATAGGTAAGACTTTGACGAAGCACAGGCTGAAAGTCCCTAGGAGAGTGGTTTGACCAAGCAGCCCTGAAAAGCCTATTCAGGTCTTCATTGCCAGGGTTATCTTTTGAGCGAAGCAAAAGACTCAATTTCTCCTCTTTTTTTGACTACCAACGGACTTGAAGTAGCTGATCAAATGATCTCCAAATAATCCTTGTCGGGCAACTTGGGAAACTGCTCACTTGGAAGAGTTTGGTACCAGTAGGCTACTGAGGCAATGTCATCCTGCAGCGGCAGGTAGCGCCGATCATTGCGCCAACCAAGAGCCTGTATGGTTACAAGTAGATCTTCGTCAAAACGAATGGGATCCGTGATGTGCCAGCGGTACATACCAAAGCGAGTTTGAGAACGATACACTCCATCAGGCCGCAGGATCTGGGGTAGGCCGGCATAAGCAGTAGAGAATTCTTGGTACTGCTTCGTTTCCTTGTTTTCAAAATTATAGGATCCACAAAAGTAATCCTCAGTCCCTGTTCCACAAATGGAGGGAAACTCTTCGTCGCCATCAAGGAAAAATTTAATCTCGCCTTCACCCCACCAGCCTGAGTTGTTGACTCCCCAAGCCAGGTAAGTACCTACATAGCGTCCCTTCCCCTGCACTCCGTCCAGAATCGTGTAGTCGGTTTTGTAGGGCAACGGATTGACCCGGCGAAACTGTGCATGGAAATATCCAGCCTGTGGACTGATCTCACCGAGAGAGTAGTTGATCTGATAGTACAGCGTCATCTCCTCGTCCCCGATGTTTTCCAGCGTGATCCGACAACGCTTGGCAAAAGGCATCGGCCAGTAGCAGTTAAATGCACTCCCAGGATTCACACAAACCGCCAGTGAGGAAACCGGCGCAAACTTGCCCCAGCCACAAGCGAAAAAGTCTCCGACTGGACACTCCACAGCTGGATACTCCTGATCATCCCAATAAAAACGCAGGATGCTGAAGCGCCAATTGCCTGTGGGAGTCATCCAAATCTGCTCGATCGTCCCCGGACCCTCAATCACAGCCAACTCAAAGATCTGCCCACTTTGGATCTTGACCGAAGGAGATATTTTCCAACCTGGACCAAGATCCCTCGCACAGTCTTCACCCGTACCCGTGGTGGCTCGTCCACCCTGGCCCTTATCACCAGTAAAGTTCTCTGGACTGATGGATCTAGATATTGAATTATCGAGAACACTTAGATTATTCAAATTCATAAATACCCTTTGTCTGATTTATGCTCCTCACACTCGCATCTTACATCCGGCAGAAACCGCTGTTGCTACTCTCCAGTGATGTCTTTGATCATCCGGAAATTCCCAGCGGTCAACCCGCCATCGACATTCAAGGAAGCTCCGTTGACGAAGCTCGCTTCATCCGCACTGAGGAAAGCGACCGCAGCCGCGATGTCTTCAGGTCGACCAACTCGACCAACTGGATACCAACCCTTAACTAACTCAAAAACCTCAGGTCTTGAATCCTTACGGGTTTGCCAAACCGGTGTTTCGATTGTTCCTGGTAACACTACATTAGCACGAATGCCTTTTGGACCATATTCAATTGCCAAAGTCTGTGTGAAGGAGATCACCCCAGCCTTGGCTGCGCTGTAAGCAGGATTCCCGAAAGACTGGGCACCATTGACCGAAGAAATGTTGGTAATCGCACCTTTGCCCTGGGCTTCCATATCTGGCAGGAAGAGACGGGTCAACATGTAATGGCCGGTCAGATTCAGGGCAATATCCTGGTTCCAGTTTTCCAACGTAGTCATCGCGTAGTTTTCAGCAAAGGCTGCCCCCGCATTATTGACCAGCACGTCAATGGTACCAAAGAACAGGGTCGCTTCCTTATGAACTTTCTCAACGTCAGCTTCGCTGGTGATATCAGCCTGAACGAAGAGCACCTTGGTGTTCTGTAGCTTCAGCTCTTGCTCGACGGACTGACCTTCCTTGAGATCCTTGTCAATCAGGATGATGTTGGCTCCTTCAGCGGCCAATCTCAGACAGATGGCATGGCCAATCCCAGAACCTCCTCCACTGATAAGCACGTTCTTTCCTGCATAACGCTGCATACCTTCCCTTTCTTATCGACAGGTGAATCAATATTTCATCGAGATGAGTCAATCCAACAAAGCAAAGGCTTCCTGAGCCCAGAGCAGGTTGGGTTCTGGTAGAAAACCATAATTGTAGAAGCTGATCCCACACGGTTGAAGCGTCTTGAGTTGTTCGACCGCGCTGAGTAGTTGGGTCTTGCTGTCCAAATCGGGGGGAGCAGGGCGCAGAATGAAGCTCAGGGGAACCTCATCGCCCACACGGCGGCGCACATCCCAGGAGTCCATGAAAATTTCGTCGGCTCCATTCTGATACGCACAGGAATCAACCCCATCAAAAAGCTCTGATAGTTTCGTCAATCCAGTTCCCTCCACCCAGCAACCTGCTGTGGGGCGTTGTACTGTGGGGATCAGATTCAGGCGTACATGCTTGGGCAACACATCTCGAACCGACTTGATCAACTCAGCAACAATCTGCTCCTGAGCTCGGAGATAGGCCATCAGATCAGGCTCCTGAATCAAGTCTGCGAGGAACCAGTGCATCGCCATCGACTCCTTCGGGTAGACCCCAGAAGCAAAGAACTGATTCAGACGCCCCACGACCCAATTCTGCAGCCTGTCAGCATTCACCCCGAAGGAAATCGCCTTACGCTTGGTATCCGCTGAGAAGCAAAGCGCCAACAGGGCCTGTGCCTGAAAGTCCAGGGGTACAAAACCAAACTCATGGTGATAGCCATGCCAGAAAGGCAGGTATCCCGGAGTCTCCAGGGTAATGCACTCCACGCTCTCGATCGATGCGAGGTCCTGACACAGCGCCCGCACATAGTGCTGCACTTCGTCATTGGCCGGGCAGAGATTGTAGATGTAGGGATCCCCAAAAGCATTCCTGACACAAAGTTCCGGATGCTCCAATCCCTGCGGACTGTTATGGGTACAGACGGTCCAGGCCTTGAGTCGCAAATCCTTGTTGTACTTTGGCCAATCCCGAAAGAAATCGTACTGATCCAAGACCGGATTTCGCTTGGGCTGAATACTTCTGTAGAGTTGCCGATTCGGTTCAAAATAGACCGTCCCATCCACAGGAAAGTAGATTTTCTGCTTGGCCCGGGGACGCGTAAACTTACCAGCGTGATAGCTGGAGGCCAGACAAACCGTATTGGCTCCAAGTTCTTGAATCTTCGCCAGCGCTGACTTGGGGCCTTCCTCTGCCAGATCCCAAGCATAAACAAAAAAACCTTTCTCCATCCTCGTCTCCTTGGTTATCTCCAGATTTTTCCTTTGACCACCATTTTTTCTGCGATCATACGCTTGTCACCAAGCAACAGTTCCTTCTTGACGTCATAGTACTCAAAGCGTCCCTCCTCAATCCTGAGCACTGCTGCATCTCCTGGGCTGCCCACCTGCAAGTTACCCAGATCTGGTCGTTGAATTGCCTCTGCAGGACGAGTGGTGGACGCCCGAATCACGTCCATCAAAGGCATGCCAAGGCAAAGGAACTTGGACATGGTGACCAAGATGTCAAAGGCAGGACCGTCGACACTCATCAGGTGTACATCACTGCTGATCGTGTCCGGCAGGAAATCCTGCTCCAGCATCTTTCGGCTGACCTGGAAAGAGAGTGATCCCCCACCGTGACCAAGGTCAAAGATGATTCCCCGCTCTCGAGCCTGAGTGACCGCTTCCCGAATGCTACCGTTGCCGTAGAGTGGTGCATTGGGGAATGGTCGAAAACAGTGAGTCAGCACGTCCCCAGGACGTAGGTAGTTCAAAACATCATCCCGATCCGGTGGTGGGAAATCCACATGGGTCATCAATGGCAGACCTGTCTCTTCACCAACCTCCCGGGCGATTTGGAGTGGCGTCATACCAGCGCTGCCACTTGCGTAGCGTCCAATCCGCACCTTGATCCCAACGATGCTTTCCCGGTACTTCTCAATGGCTTCCAAGCACTCATCAGTATCGAGTAAACGGATATCTTCGCACTCCGGAAAGAGGTTCGCTTTCTTCTTGCTGAAACCACAGATACCCGCAAAAGAGATGTTGATGAATCCGAGGATTCGAAGATCGGTGTTGTCAGCGATGAAGTGTTTTAGTCCGCCAAAATTTCCAGCCCCAGCACTGCCCGCATCAATGAAGGTAGTCGTCGCGCTGCGACCGGCAATGTCCTCGGCGTTTACCCCAAGACCCGTGGCACCCCAGTAGACATGAGTGTGGAGATCGATCAACCCTGGACACACGATGCAGCCCGAAACATCCTGAACCTCCTTGGCCTCAACCGGACTGTTGCTGTCCAGAATCGCAGAGATCTTGCCGTCTGTGAAAGCAACATCCTTGTGTGCATCCAAGCCCACACTGGGGTCCATCACTCGTCCCCCTTTGAGGAGGAGATCTACTTTGCCTGTCATTCGTTTTCTCGCTTGAAATTAACCTTCAAATTCCACGGCAATCACTGCACAGCAATTGCCCTTCACCACTTTTCCAATCATTTGTAACCCGTAGAGAATCCCATCTGTTTCGTAGCACATTACCCTTGGTGGTTCAAAAGGGTTGGCCAAACTGTTTGCCGTCTCTCTCCAGATCTACCCGTGAGGAAGGCCGAGGAGCGACGAGTTGACTGAGTGTTCATTTGGTTCCTCAAAAATTGACAAGAATTCAAATCTTGGTTTTGCGCCTCATCTTCTCGAATGTGCGTACCATTTTCTTTATCCGCTGCGTTTGCAAGATTTTTGGTTCGATTCTTTACACAATTTTGTGCTGCCTCTGCATCATTCTTTTTTCCTGAGCTGAAGATAAATCTGAAAATTGCAAAGAAGATAACAGATGGCTATTGGAAAAAAGTACTGAATTCGTCTAGAAATGATTACAAAAATCATTGTGCAGTCGAACGCATCTTAATCGTTCGGTTCACCCCGAGAAAGGGATGATCCATCCTGACGATTTTTCAGGTCTTTGTTGTTTGTTGAAGGCCACCAAAATACTTGTTTTAGCCGTCTTTCCAAAAGTATTCAGGAAAAGGAGCAGAATGAAGATCACGGATCTAAAGTGCGCATTGATTGGCAAGAATCCAATCGTTCGGATTGTTACTGATGAAGGGATTTCAGGCTACGGAGAGGCTGAACAGTACAAGCCATATTTGAAGCCATGGGTTCTCCAATTTCGAGAAGCACTGATTGGAGAAGATCCCACTGATGTAGAGCGCTGCATGCTCAAGATCCGACAACGTGGTTCGTTCAAACCCTATGGGGCGCCAGTCTCGATCATTGAGCATGCGCTCTGGGATATTGCGGGAAAAGCGGCAGGAGTGCCTGTCTATAAATTGCTCGGTGGCAAAGTTCGGGATCAGGTGCGGACCTACAACGGCTCGATTCGTCGACCGATGGGGGAATGGACTCCGGAGGCAATGGCGGAGAACTGTCGGTGGATGAAATCCCTGCCCGAAGGCTTTGATATCGTCAAGCAGGGAATCGCCTTCCACTCACCAATGAAGAAGCTCGATCGTTTCTTCTATGGACAGGCAGCGCAAAGTCCCTTCCACGGACAAATGGATCAGGGGACCTTGACGGAACGCGGGCTCGCACTACTAGTCGATTGCGTAGCTGCCATGAAAGAAGTGCTAGGGGATGAAGTAGGACTCGCCCTAGACTGTGGTCCCGGATGGATGCCAGCAGATGCGCTACGCTTTGCCCGAGCTGTTGAGCCCTACAACCTGATGTGGCTGGAGGACATGCTCACCGGGGATTACGTGCCCTATGTGAATGCCGATGTCTATCGAGACCTGACCCACTCCACTTCCACCCCAATCCACACAGGTGAACAGATCTATCTGCGCCAGAACTTCAAGGATCTGATCGAAAGACATGCAGTCAATGTCGTGGGACCCGATCCAGCAGATGTTGGTGGAATCGCTGAGTTGAAGTGGATTGCTGAATACGCCTACCTACATGGTATCCTGATGGCACCTCATGGGACAGGCAACGGCGTCTTAGGACTGGCAGCACTGATTCAAGTCTGTGCCACCTTACCCGCCAACTTCATCGCCTTTGAATACCCAACAGGACATGACCCCTGGTGGTATGAGATCGTAGAAGGCCTGCCCAATCCCATCGTAAAGAACTCCATGATTGACGTGATCGAGCGACCGGGCATAGGTGTTGACCTGATCCCAGAAGCAGCAGCACAATATCTGGCTCCAGAAGATGCAGGCTTCTTCGATTGAGTGCTGAAGAGCGGGTTGCTGTTTGTTCGGAAAGAACTGTGCTTGGGAAACTTGCAAATCCAGATTCTTTTCTCTAGCTTCCGAATTCCAAGTCATTTATCAGAATGAAGGTCAACGCCTCCTGTAGCTTTTTCAATGTCACTGTTCACAGGAGACCAAGAGAATACCAAGGAATGTCCGGTGCTCCCTGCCTTTGACCTGTTCCAACAACTCTCAGCCAGGATTTCCAATGCCCAACTGGAGTGATGTCGACACCCCTGCCGTATTGATCGATCTGGAAAAAGTCTCTGCCAACCTACTGCGCGTTCAAGGTTATGCGGACGCCAACGGTCTGACACTGCGACCCCACATCAAAACCCACAAGCTCCACCGCTTCGCAAATTTGCAGGTCGAATTCGGAGCCTGTGGAATCACTTGTCAAAAGGTGGGAGAAGCCGAGAGCATGGCAGCGGGGGGAATCCAGGACATCCTGATCACCTACAATCTGGTTGGAGAAGCCAAACTGGAGCGACTGGCCAAGTTACACGAGAGCATCCGGGTGAGCGTGGTCACTGATAATGAAACCGTGGCCCAAGGCTATGCCAACAAGTTTCAGAATCCCAAGCACCGACTGCGAGTACTGGTTGAATGTGACACAGGAGCAGGGCGATGTGGGGTCCAGACTCCAGAGGAAGCGTTGAAGCTAGCTCGCTTCATTGCAGAACAACCTGGACTACACTTCCTTGGTTTAATGACCTATCCCCCACGAAATCGTGTGGCTGAAGTTGATCAGTGGCTCGAAGATGCTCGCAAGCTGTTGACGGAGAATCATCTGGCCCCAGAGGTCATTTCCAGCGGAGGAACTCCCAACTACTACCAAGCTGCGGAAGTCAAGGCCGTGACCGAGCACCGGCCGGGGACTTACATCTACTGTGATCGTATGATGGCCAGCTACGGTTTTGGCACGCTGGACGACTGTGCACTGACAGTTCTGGCAACCGTGGTCAGTCGTCCCACCGAGAATCGGGCTGTGGTCGATACGGGCTCCAAGTCCCTCGGTTCAGATCGTTGTGATGCCCCGGGAATGGGTCACTTGGTCGAATATCCAGACGCGATCATCACGACCCTCAATGAAGAACATGGCACGATCGATCTTTCAGCCTGTGTCAACAAGCCTGCCATTGGAGAGAAGGTTCGGATCATCCCAAACCACGTCTGTCTGGTCTCCAACCTCTTTGATCAAGTCAACCTGATTCGGCAGGATCAGGTAGAAGCCACCGTCCCCGTCAACGCACGAGGCATGGTCAGCTAAACTTCCATTCTCTTTTTCTTGTTCATCGGAAACATATGAGCATCCAAACCCATTCACGGCCATCTGAGCTGAAAATCACCGACCTCCGCTTTGCCATCGTGGGTCACGACAACTGGCGTTGGCCGCTGCTGCGGATCTATACCAATCAAGGCATCACAGGACTCGGGGAGGTACGAGACGGCGCCAGTGTCCGTTACGCACTGATGCTCAAGAGCCGCTTGCTTGGAGAAAATCCCTGTAACGTGGAGCGAGTCTTTCGCAAAATCCAGCAGTTTGGCTTTCATGGACGACAGGGTGGAGGTGTCTGTGGTGTGGAAATGGCGCTGATGGACCTGGCTGGAAAAGCCTATGGAGTACCCTCCTACATGCTCGCTGGCGGGAAGTATCGTGACCGAGTCAAGGTCTATGCCGACACTTCTTCAGAACAGGATCCCAAAAAGATGGCGGCTCGCATGCAGACTCGCATCGACAAGGGCTACCAATTCCTCAAGATGGATGTTGGCATCAACCTATTGCGTGGCATCGAAGGCACTTTGATTCAGGATCCAGCCGTTGCCGTTAATCCCAACCTGATGCATCCTTTCACCGCTACGCAAATCACCCAGAAAGGGATCGAACACCTGACCGAATACGCTCGGGTGATCCGTGAGCAGCTTGGCAGCACCATTCCAATTGCCATTGACCACTTCGGTCACATTGGCCTCGACAGCTGCATTCGGCTTGGTCGTGCGCTGGATCGCTTCACCTTCGCATGGTATGAAGACATGCTACCTTGGCAGTTCCCCAAGCAGATGAAGGCCATCAAGGACGCCGTTGAGACTCCAGTCTGTACTGGTGAAGATATCTACCTGCGCCAGGAATTCAAGACCCTGCTCGATGAAGACTGTGTCTCCTACGTGCATCCAGATTTGGCTACTTCTGGTGGAATTCTGGAGACCAAGCGCATCGGTGATCTGGCTCAGGAGTATGGGGTGCCGATGGTCTTGCACCAGGCTGGCTCTCCCATCGTCGCGATGGCCAACGTCCACTGCGCTGCAGCAACCGAGAACTTCGTCGCCTTGGAAATGCACTCTGTCGATCTGCCCTGGTGGGAAGACCTGGTGGCTTTTGAAGGCAAGGCCCTGGTGGAAGATGGCCACATTCGAGTTCCGGAAGCCCCAGGCCTTGGTATTGAATTAAACGAAGAAGTGGTGCAGGCGCACCTCAATCCTCCCACTCCAGAACTCGCCGGCTTTTTTGAATCGACCGACAGCTGGAATGTTCTGGACTCCCACGATCGTCTTTGGAGCTAAATCCTATGGAAACCCAAATTCATCCTGTCCGCTTTCAACGACCTGAACGTGCCAAGGTTGAACAACTGAAGGAGATCGGCAGCGCGACGCTCAGCGCTGAACTCAAGCACAAGGCAGGCATCCGAAATTCTCACATAGTTGGACCCGTGACCCAAGAGAAAGGACGAGTGATTGGAGGTCCAGCGATTACACTACAGTTCATGCCCATTCGTGAAGATTACTATGATGACAAATCAGAATACCAGGAAGTGGAAAAGCAACTTCACCGACACGCTCTCTACCTTGCAGAGGCTGGAGACGTGGTCGTTGTAGATGCACGGGAAGACATGCAGAGCGGAGTCTTTGGTGAGATGATGCTAACTTATCTCCAAGGTAAGGGAGGAGAAGGTATCATTGTCGATGGAGTGATTCGTGATTCACAATCAGCACTCGAAACTGGCTTGGGCATGTGGGTTCGTGGCTTTACACCCAACTATCACATTCAGACCGGCATCTTTCCTTTCTCTGTCAACTGTCCGATTGCCTGTGGAGGTCGACTGGTCTTCCCGGGAGATATCATTATTGCAGATGACGATGGCGTTGTTGTCGTACCCTTGCAACTCGTTGACGACATCATTGCTCACGCCGGCACGCACAAGGACTGGGAGGTCTTTTCCAAGCTGAAGCTCTCCGAAGGCGGAGATCTGCGTAAGTACTACCCGTTGACCGAAGAAGCCCAGCAGGAATTCGAAGAATGGAAGAAAACCCAACAGAGTGGAGCCTGAAATGATCCGTATTGCCGAATTTTTTCAGCCCGACCAGGAGAGCCTGATCCGCCTTGTCAAGCAGTGCGGGGTGACTGATGTCGTGGGAGCGATGGACTGGAGCGAAGGTCTGGAGGTTCCAAAGGAAAGACTGCCTTGGAGCCTCGATAAGCTAGCTGCCCAGAAGAAGCGCTACGAGGAGACCGGGTTCTACCTGGCCGCTCTGGAAAACCGACC
>DJYX01000237.1:0-411 GCA_002450295.1 Deltaproteobacteria bacterium UBA6967 | reverse complement strand
AGTCTGGTGCTACGAGTGGATGCCAATCTTCAACTGGATTCGTACCACCACCAACCTACCCTCACGCGGAGGGGCGCTGGTGACCCAGTTTCGACTCGAAGATGTTACGGATCCCTATGAGAACGAATACGGCCTCACCGAAAAGAAACTCTGGGACAACCTGAAGTACTTCCTGGATTCCGTGGTTCCTGAAGCGGAGTCTGCGGGAATCAAGCTCGCCATGCACCCAGACGATCCCCCGATTCGGCTGGTCAAGGGAACGCCCCGGATCATGTACAGCATCGACAACTTCCAGCGACTGCTGGACCTGCATCCGAGCGAGATGAGTGGCATCGCTCTGTGTCAGGGCAACTTCACGCTGATGACAGATGATCTACCCGGGGTCATCCGTAAATTTGGTAAGCAACAGAA
>DJYX01000029.1:4241-4391 GCA_002450295.1 Deltaproteobacteria bacterium UBA6967 | reverse complement strand
CTGTCAGAATTAATCCATCTTTCTCTGCCTGCCAAAACTGCAAAAGCCATGAATGCGAAGTTCCCATACAATCAATATTTTAACCAATAAAATTTTGCATTGCGCTACAGAAACACCTTCGCTAGATTCTTGCGGTGCTAAGACATCAGA
>DJYX01000029.1:0-3894 GCA_002450295.1 Deltaproteobacteria bacterium UBA6967 | reverse complement strand
GGCCCTTTGGATTTCATGAACTGATTGTGATGCAGAGGGAGAAATTATGCTACTGCGAGTTGACAAGCCACTGACACGTCGGGTTCAGGAAGCTCTGCTGCGGCTGATCCGTGAACGCAATTGCCAACCTGGTGAAAAGGTACCGACGGAAGCAGAGTTGGGACAATTGTTTGGGGTTGGACGTTCAACGCTTAGAGAAGCCATCGGCAACCTTGTCGAGCAAGGAATCCTGCAAAAATCCCACGGTCGAGGAACGTTCCTAAGGCAGCTCCCAATCGTTCTCGAAAGTGGCTTGGAGGAGTTGACCAGTGTTACGGAGCACATCCGAAAAGTAGGTGCCAAGCCTTCAACGCAGAGAATCCAGGTGGAAAAGATTCCTGCTGATGAGCGACTCAGTCAAAAACTTCAGTTGCCCCAGGGGACAAGCTGTTACTGGATTGAAAGAGTCCGCTTCGCAGACGACGTACCAGCTGCCTATTGCATTGACGTCATCCCTGAGAATCTGTTGCCGGACGGACTCAAAGAGCAGGTCTTTCGGGATTCACTCTTTGAGCTACTGAGCAAAAGCGGACATCTGGTTTCACATACGGAGAGTTACATCACCCCGACCCTTTTGACACAGCAGGAACTACCAGAATTGAATAGTGAGTCTGCGTATTTTCTACTGTTTGAAGAAGTAAACTACGACGTCAGTGGCTTCCCAGTCTGCTACAGCAACGACTACTACAGCAGTCAGGTTTTTGAATTCAAGATCATCCGTAAGCGTCCCTTGGACTGATTCTTAAACCCATTTAATCAGAGGAAGAAATCATGGAATACCGTCAGCTCAGCCCGGAAACGGTCCCGGGATTTCTGAAGGACATCTCCAGTGTGCAACAGATCTTTTCGGATCTGGATGATCTAGAAGTTGAGGAGGTAGGGGACGGCAACCTGAACTTTGTCTACAAAGTAAGACAGCGAAAGAATCCCGAACAAACGGTAGTAATCAAGCAGGCCGTGCCTTTCTTGCGAATTGTTGGCGAATCCTGGCCTCTTTCTCGGACCCGTATGAACTTTGAGATTCAGGCACTGGAGCACCACACGAAGTATTGCCCCCAGCATGTCCCCGAAATCTTTTACTCTTCCACAGACATGTCGCTGGTGGTGATGCAAAACCTGAATCGGCATGCAGTCCTTCGTGGTGAAATGATCTTGGGGAAGATCTTCCCAAAACTGGCTGAGCATATTTCATCCTTTCTGGCGAACACCCTCTTCCCTACAACAGACTGGTGTCTGACCGGGGGTGAGAAAAAAGCGATGGTGGACAGGTTCATTAACCCGGAACTCTGCAAGATCACTGAAGATTTTGTGCTGACTAATCCGTACGAAGACCATGAGACAAATGTCTACCACGATGAAGTCACCCAGGCAGACAAAGACTATCTTCAGCAGGATTCCCAACTGAAGGTTGCAGTTGCCGAAATGAAATATGCCTTCATGAACCACAGTGAGGCGCTGCTTCACGGGGATCTACATATCGGCAGTATCATGGCCAATGAGGAGGAAACCTACGTAATTGATCCTGAGTTCGCTTTCTTTGGTCCTATCGGCTTTGATGTGGGGGCTTTCATTGGCAATCTATTCCTCGCATACTATGCGCACGAAGTACGTCAAAAGATGCTGGGGCGTGAGCCTTTTGAGTATCGCAATTGGATTTTACGGACAGCGGAGGAGACTTGGAATCAATTCCAGGCAAAGTTTGAAGTAAATTGGGTTGCGCACGAACAAGATGCTCCCAGTAGCTACTGGAACTATCAAGAAGGACACATTGGCTTCGCCTTGCAGCGTCAGCGATTCTTACGCCACATTTTTGAAGACACCATTGGCTTTGCTGCCTGCAAAATGATGCGGCGCATTTACGGACTTGCCAAAGTGGCTGACATCGCTGAGATCCCTGATTTAAAAGCTCGCTTGGAGGTGGAACGTAATGTCATGCGCATGGCTAAAGTGATGGTTCAACAACGCAGCTCCTTCCGTTCCATTGAGGAACTATCGGCGTTAGCCCAAGAAATATCTCCCTTACGCTGAAGTTTCGTGAATCCAATCGTTGAAGTACAACAAATCAGCAAATCCTTTGGAGCAACCCAGGCGCTGCGGGGTGTCTCCTTCTCCTTTTTTTCAGGGGAGATCTTCGCCTTGGTGGGAGCGAATGGGGCCGGCAAATCCACTCTGATCAAGATCATCTGTGGCTACTATGAGGATTACGAAGGTGAAATTCGTATTGAGGGCCAACGTGTTCGGTTTCACAGTCCTCAAGACTCCTTTCGTCAGGGCATTCGCACGGTTCACCAGATTATCGATCAAGGTGTAGTGCCCACAATGAGTATTGCTGAAAACTTAGCTCTCAACGAGTTGCTGGACCCAGCAACCGGATTGCGTTACCGTCGTCAACACATTCGAACTCGTGCTCAGGAAATCGCAGAACCGATGGGCCTGACGTTTACTAATTGGGATCTTCCTGTCTCCGATTTGTCCCAAAGTGATCGTCAGTTGATCAGCATCGCCCGCTCTCTGGTTGGTGAACCAAAGTTACTGATCTTGGATGAACCGACCTCCTCATTGAGTACCCGTGAGACAGACCGACTGTTTGATAAGCTAAACCAGTTACGCTCGCAAGGAGTTGGGATTGTCTATGTTTCTCATCGACTCCATGAGGTTGAGTTGCTGGCTGACCGTGCCGGTGTGGTTCGAGATGGGCTGAAAAGCGCTGATCTGACTCGTCCAGTGAAATCCCAAAATTTGGTTCGTGCGATGGTAGGTGAAATAGATACAATTTCTCACGACCATCCACATGCTGTTCAAGCTGGAAAAGTTCGACTGGAGTTGAAGGATCTTATTGTGCGTCCAGGAGACCCACCATTAAATCTCCAGCTGAGGGCTGGAGAAATTGTTGGTTTGACAGGTTTGATTGGAGCCGGAAAGTCAGAGTTGGCAGAGATTCTCTATGGCATGCGAGAGCCCGTTTCTGGAGAAATATTTCTGGATGACCAGCCCTTGAAACCCGAATCGATTTCCTCTGCGATCGACAAGGGGGTCCATCTTGTTCCAGAAGATCGCAGCAACCGAGCGGTGATTCCCCAGTTCAGTGTGAATCAGAATCTTTCCTTACCTTTTCTTAGAAGTTTTTGTCGGTTTGCGTTGCTGCAACCGAGAAAAGAGCAGCAGGAAGCCGATCGGATGGTGCGAGACCTAGGAGTCAAGTGCCAAGGCATACACGCCCTGATTGGCAGTCTCTCAGGAGGTAATCAACAGAAGGTTGTAGTGGCTCGCTGGCTTCAACGAAAATTCCGAGTCCTCTTATTGGATGAGCCTTTCCAAGGTGTGGACATCAAGTCCCGGCATGACATTATTCAATACCTACGAGATCAACTACATGATGAAGTGGTGCTGGTACTCGCTGCAGATCTCGATGAAATTCTGGAAGTGGCTGATCGAGTTCTGGTGCTCAACCGGGGACGTCTGATGGGAGAACAAAACCGTAATTCAATTGACCGAACACAGCTCCTTGACTGGATCTCTACCACCGAAACAAAATTCGCCCATGCCTGAAGCTACAAACACCGAAAAAGGTGGAACATCCAATAATTGGGATGCCAAGCAATTTGCCATTCGCTATGGATTTTTGATTGTGATGGCTGCCTTGTACCTGCTGTTTAGTATCTTGGAACCTGCATTTTTAACCTGGAGTAATCAGTTTTCCATTCTCTTGGGCATCGCGATTTATGGCATTCTCGCACTTGGTGTCACTTTCACCCTAGTTGTCGATGGCTTGGATCTATCGATTGGCTCTGTCGCTGCGCTGAGTGTGATGATCTCCTCTTACTGCATGGTTGTGCTCGAGCAGGGTGCCGTCAT
>DJYX01000100.1 GCA_002450295.1 Deltaproteobacteria bacterium UBA6967 | reverse complement strand
TTCGGATGGACTTCAATGAAGCCGTGAAGTTCCAGAGTACGAATGGCTTCACGTACGGGAGTTCGGCTGACCCCCAACTGTTCACTCAATTCAACTTCCGAGATCTTATCGGAAGCCTTTAATTTTCCGGTGATAATTGCGTTTCTGATCGAAGTGAGAACCTGATCTCTGAGGCTAGAACGATCAATTTTTTCTAGAGGTCGGATGTTGCTCAATGGAGAACTACTTTCTGAGCTTTCAGTCTTTCCAAGATTCATCACTCGGGGCACCACGATTCAGCAGTTTGCAGGAGTAAACAGCTTCCGGATCAAAGGGGAATGCTGCTTCAACTTCAGGAGTGATTTCAATCCCAATTCCTGGTGTAGTTGGACAAATGATGTGTCCCTTCTCGATTCGTAAACTATCAGCGAGCAATACATCGCCAAGATGAAAAGCCAACATTGGGTACTCAACCAACTTGCCTCCCAGCCCAAATGCCGCATGGTAATTGGCCATCATTGCGACAGGCCCTCCCCAAGCATGAACCACTGCCGCCGTTTTTGTTTCCTCCGATGCTGCAAAAATCTCTTCCAACGCAGAAAAACCACCAATCACAGAAGCATCAGGCTGAACGAATTCGTACACATGATCTCTCATTCGGCTGATCATGTCCCATGGCGTGGTAATGATTTCTCCTCCACAAACTGGAACACGAGTCTTTTTTCTCAATTTTTTGAATCCTTCGGTATCATGTGGCCCAATTGCTTCCTCAACAAAGGCCATCTCCTGTCCTGAAAGATTCTGAGATTGTTCAATGAACCGAACGACATCGTTGACGGCTTGAGGAGGATTTGCCAGATTTTGGCACATGTCTACTCCTACCTTCATTCCTCTGTTGTTTGCCTCCTTTAAGACCCAAGCAGTTCGATGAATATCAGTTTTGACCGAACGTATTTTAAAGAGATCAATGCCTAATTTTGAGAGCATGTCCATCTCTTCGGTGAAATGCTCTTTGGTATCACAGATGCCCCCACTCCCATAAGCTCTTATACTTCTGTCGGGAAAATCTGTAAAAAGCTGCCAAGCGGGCACACCCATACTTTTTGATTGGCCATCTACCAACGCGATTTCGAAAGCACTGATCACATGTCGTGCAGCTCCTTGCAGAGACCAATAATCGCAGATTCTACACAAGTCACGAACTCGCTCCTTGCGGTCATATGCATCCGTACCTACCAGATAGGGTCTGCACAAGTCCACAATGGCTCTGAAAACTTCGGGAGCAAACACAGCGAGGTAACCTTCCCCAACCCCCTTCACTCCATTGTCCAGAGTAATCTCCACCATGCCCACCGTGCGTTTGGGACCATTCGGAAAACACTCAAGAATTTCGGGATGATCTGCATGGGCGTAAGGAGAACTCAATAATAAGGTTCTTATTTGACTGATCAATGGCATCTCAGTACCCCTTACTAAGGTCAATTTCGTTAATCAACTCTTCTCCTTTTCGGAGTCGCTGAAGATTATTATCGAAGAAATCCAATTTTCTGTCAGTTTCTTGGGGCATTCCTCCAGAAGTATGTTGAGTCAGAAGAAGATTAGGGGTAGTCCAAAGTGGATCATTCTCACCTAAAGGCTCATCATCGGTGACATCTAGCACAGCTCCAGCCAGCTGTTCTGTTTCCAGCATCTGGATCATCGCTGGTGTATCGACGATGTTGCTGCGACCAAAATTCAAAAAAATTGCGTGTTTGGGTAGTAAAGCTAGGCGCAGTCCATTCAGAATATTGTTGGTCTGGGGAGTGGCGGGAACGCTACTAACTAGGATGTCTGCTTGTTTCAGTGCTTGCTCTAATTCAGCTGTGTTGAAGTCCCTACCAAAAATAGAAATCTCACAATGAAAGGGTGCCAAGTAAGCAAGCAGCTGCTGATGGATGGCACCTCTACCGATGAGAACAACCTTTCTTCCCATCAATGTTCTCAGTGATTCACGCAAGTCATCCCCGGCCCATTCCCTCTTCGTTTGCATCACTGCGAGTTGATTCAACTGGCGATAAAGCGAAAAAATCCCACCCAAGATAGATTCAGCGACAGGGACTCCGAAGAAACCCTTAAGATTGGTGATCTTTAGATTCTTTTGATGAATAAGTTCTGCATGTGGCAAGTACTCTCCAAACCCCACTGATATCAATTGAATCCACTTCAATTGATCCACATGTTTCAGCCACTCCGCTGGAGGATTCCCAAAGCAAATAGAGGAGTCGATAAAATCCACAGGAGGATTAGTCTCGTTTTCATTTCCTTGGAAAAAACTGGCTTGCTCCACCCCTTGAATTCTTAGCAATCGTTCTTGCTGTTGCTCATCAAGCTTTTGATAAGAGTAAACTTTCATGCAGCAATTACTCTAGGGGTTCCACATTGAATCAACATTTGACGTGCTTCTTCACGGTATTGTTCACGGATATCCCTTGTGGGCGGACGGCAACGACTGGATGGGAGCCCGATCAGTTCCATACAAAGCTTATCGACAAAGCCATCTCCTACTGTGTATGTCTGTTCAATTTTTTTCCAGAGTCGATAGTAGGGCAAAGCCTCTTTAATCATGTCCAGTTCCACTTGTTTGTAGTCACCCTTTTCCAAAGTAGCCAACAGCTTGACACCCCACTCTGGCCAGTGATTACAGAGATGAACTTCGAAAGCCTTTGCTCCCAGCATATGACTGATAGGGAAAAGGAGGTCATTATCAATGACTGTCAATTTAGATGAGAAGGTCTGAACCACATCCTCAAACTCCATCGCTACAGATCTTTTCGTAGCCCATTTGAGACCAACAACTTGTGGAATTTCAATCAATCGCTCCACCATCCCAAAAGACACCTCAGCACTTGTCCAGAAGGTGTTGTAGATAATCAGACCAATCTTTGCGGAGCGACTGACAGCCAAGATGTGTTCGTAAAAATCATCTTGGGTATGGTTGAAGTAAAACGGGCAGGAAACCTGGATGAATGAAGCTCCAATTTCTTCAGCTGC
>DJYX01000257.1 GCA_002450295.1 Deltaproteobacteria bacterium UBA6967 | reverse complement strand
CGCTCAGAGCCTGCGCTTTTGGACCACTGAAGAACAACCAGATCGACTAGCCAAGCAAGAGCAAATGGCAGCTGATTTCAAAAGTCAAACAGGGGTGAGCGTTGAGGTAATTCCCATCTCAGAAAAAGATTTAGGGACCCGAGCGACTGCTGCTTTTGCCGCTGGTGATCTGCCAGATGTGATCTATCACCCTCTTCAATATGCTTTGCCTTGGGCGGAGTCTGGGTTGTTAGATACAGAAGCTGCAACTGAGGTCATTTATGGTCTTCGCGCTAGTACCTTCTCTCCGGGTGCCTTGGACATGGCCGCAATTCGTGGTGGTTATGCCTCTGTACCTGTTGATGGCTGGACACAGCTGGTGGTCTACCGTAAAGATCTCTTCGAAGCCCATGGTCTGAATCCACCAAACAGCTATGCCAACATCGAGGCAGCACTTGAGAAACTGCACAACCCACCTTCGATGTATGGCTTTGTGGCGCCAAACAAGATTGACGAAGCCTTCATGAGCCAGGTGTTGGAGCATGTCTTCTTATCTAATGGAGTGAGTCCTGTGAACCAACAAGGACTACAGGAACTTGATGAGAAGGCCACCGTCGAGGTCTTGAATTTCTACAAAAAAATTCAGGATGCCTCTCCTGAAGGAGAATTGTACTGGCAGCAGTCCAGGGCAATGTATTTCGCAGGCGAAGCGGCCATGATCATTTGGTCTCCCTTCATTCTTGACGAGTTGGCTGGACTGCGCGACAGCGCTCCGCCTACCATCAACAGTGACCCAACCAGTAAGGAACTTGCCTCCAAGACGGGTGTGATCACTACTCTAGCTGGTCCGTCCAATCCTGATGGTGCTGCCTGGGCGGATATTCGATACTTCGGCATCACTGCAGACGCTGACACTGACAATGCAATGGACTTTGTACGATTCAGCATGACAGACGGCTATGTGCAGACGCTGAGCATCGCCCCAGAAGGGAAGTTTCCTGTTCGCCGTGGTGATTCCAAGAATCCGGGGCTTTACTTGGATGCCTGGTCCAAACTACCTGTGGGAGTTGACCGCAAGGCACCGCTGGCTGATCTCTATCCAGCAGAAGTCATCTCTTCGATTGCAGCCGGTCTGGAAACTGCCAACCGCTGGGGCGTTCGTGAGGGACAGTTGGCTTTGGCTTCACGAATCGTCAACGCCAAGGTGCTCAACCGCTTGGTACGAGAGTTCATTGACGGAGAGCGCAGTGCCACAGCAACTGTCCAGCTCATGAACCAGGAATTGGCTCAGATTAACTGACCAATCGAGAAATGACCCTGTGTCAGTACTGAGTAAATCCAAGCTCGGGCCTCTGGCCCGAAGGGAGCAACGCCTCGCCTTGGGGTTGTTGCTCCCTACTGTTCTTATTGTTTTTGCGATTGTTCTCTTCCCACTGCTGGCTACGTTCTGGATCAGCTTCAAGCCTGTTACCCTCGCAGATCTTCGCCCCCCAGAAATCTTTGTCCGAGAGCGCACTCGGGGCCTAAAAGACATTCAGGCTGCCGGAGAGACCTTTCGCTTGGAATATCGCTTAAGAAATTCCTCCCAAACAGAATGGGTGCGTAAGGTGGTCCTGAAAGATAACCTGCCCAAGGGACTTCTGATCGCAGAATTAGACAACCGCTGCCAATTGGCTGGACGTGCGCTACACTGTGAGTTGGGTGACTGGGAACCAGCACAAAATGAAAAATTGCGCTTAGAAGCTCAGATCACAGCGGACTGGCTTGCCGAGAGAGAAGATCCTCGTAAGACTCCACCGACCATTACCGGCGAGAGTTCAAACAAGTTGCTCAGCAGTAACTTTACGCTTGAAAACTTTATGGACGTCTTCGCGATGCGTGAGTTTGAAGCCATCTTGCTGGTGACTTTCGCCTATACGGTCCTGGGAACACTGGGAGCAATTGTTGTGGGTCTGTTTGCGGCTCAATTGCTCAACCTCTCTTTCCCTGGGCGCATGATCTTTCGGGGACTCTTTCTCTTTCCCTACGTAGCACCCGTGATTGCTATGGCCTTCACCTGGCTGGTGCTGCTGGATCCCAATTCAGGAGCCTTGAATGCCTTACTCCTTCAAATGGGCGCCATAGAGACTCCGATCAATTTCTTTGGGATTCGCTGGACCGAAGTGGAGCTTTTTGGGTTGAATCTACCCATTCCCCTAGCCTTGTTGATGGTCATCGCCTTCGAAGTTTGGCGCTATTTCCCTCTTTCTTTTCTTTTCATTCTAGCTCGGATGCAATCCGTCTCACAGGATATGTTTGAAGCTGCAGAAATGGATGGAGCAACCCCCTTTCAAAAGTTTTGGGAACTCTGGCTACCTCAGTTAGCCGGAATCCTGGCGGTCTTATTTTTGTTGCGCTTCATTTGGACCTTCAACAAATTTGACGACATCTTTCTCTTGACCGGGGGAGCAGCTGGTACACGCACTCTGACCGTCAGTGTTTATGAACAGGCTTTTGCGATCAACAATCTCGGTGCTGGATGCGCGGTGGCAGTCGTGATTTCATTTTTGTTAGGCCTGTTTGCTTTGGCTTATTTTCGTAGTTTGCCTGCGGAGGAGGGCCTGTGACTGCTCGTCAGTGGCAGACGCTGCTGTTCACAAGTCTGGGACTTGGGGTCATCTGGGCTTTCTTGATTTTTGCGCTCCTGGCCGCAGGGCTCTCGCTGTTTGAAGGAACAGGGCTAGTACCTAGCAGTGCTCAGATCACCATTTGCGGTTTGGTTGCTGGGATATGGGGCCTGATTCCCATAGAACGTAGAACTC
>DJYX01000188.1 GCA_002450295.1 Deltaproteobacteria bacterium UBA6967 | reverse complement strand
GGTCTCATAGCCAATTTGCTGGATGGCTTGTTGAATCCGCTCCAGAGTCTTGGCATTGACAATCGCTGGTTGATTGATCGCTCGGCTCACTGTTGCTGGCGATACTCCTGCCAGCCGGGCGACATCAGTTAACTTTGGATTACTCATGGGATGTTTCCTTAGATCAAGCAGAGCTTAGCCAAAAATTCCACTACATCTTGTTGATTTCGAAATAATTGTTCGTCACTAAATATCTTGACAAAAATCGTATTGCAAGGCTGATTATGAAAACGTTTTCAAAATTTTGTGTATGAGATTGCTGAAAAAGCCTCTACGGAAAATTTCCTGGAAACGAGGTCTATTGCCGCCTTGCTGTCATGGCAGGGGTATCATCACAAAATTCGGAGGAAGCAAAATGAAGTTCAAAGCATTGGTTGGACTATTGGCAGCTGGGTTGATGGCAACTTCAGCAGCAAACGCAACAGAGTTAGAAGTCATGCACTGGTGGACATCTGGTGGTGAAGCCGCAGCAGTTGGTGAATTTGCGAAGGCTTTTGACGCAACAGGTGATAAGTGGGTGGATGCAGCCTTTGCTGGTCCAGGTGAGCAGGCTCGTGCGATCATGGTGAGCCGGATCACTGGTGGAGATCCAATGGGAGCTTTCCAGTTCAATCATGGCCGTCAGGCAGAGGACCTAATCGAAGCAGGGCTCTTGCTTGATCTTACTGAAGTCGCTGAGGCTGAGGGCTGGAAAGATGTGGTTAATCCATCGAAGCTACTGGATGCCTGTACTGTCGATGGACGCATCTACTGCACTCCGGTCAATATCCACTCCTGGCAGTGGCTCTGGCTGTCTCGTAAAGCTTATCAGGACGCAGGTATTGCCGTTCCAACGAACTGGGATGAGTTCGTGGCTGCAGCTCCAAAGCTTGAAGCTGCAGGCAAACTACCGCTAGCCGTTGGTCAGCAAGGATGGCAGCAAACGGGTTTGTTCAACGTATTGATGGTCTCGCTTGTACCAACCGAAATTTTCCAAAAAGTCTACGGCGATAAAGACGCTGGTGTAGCAGCTGGGCCGGAAGTGGCGCGCGTATTCGAGGCTGCAGCAGATGCTCGAGAGATTTCGAAAAACTCAACAGTGCAGTCTTGGAATGAGGCAACCAATCTTGTCATCACTGGTCAAGCTGGTGGTCAAATCATGGGTGACTGGGCCCAAGGTGAGTTTAGCGTTGCTCAACAGACGGCTGGAGATGAGTATGAGTGTCTTCCAGGACTTGGCGTAGTTGAAGTGCTAAGTACTGGTGGAGATGCTTTCTACTTCCCCAAGTTGGATGATCCAGAGAAAGAGGCAGCACAGAAGCGTATGGCAGCTATGCTTCTCAAGCCCGCTGTGCAGGTTGCCTTTAATTTGAAAAAGGGATCTTTACCGGTACGTGGAGACATTGATCTTTCAACTGCTAATGGCTGTATGAAGAAAGGTCTCAAGCTTCTGGCGGAGAAAAAACTCCTGCCGGATACCAATCTCTTGATTACTCCGGATACGTCTTCGCAGATCACTGATCTTTTCGCAGAGTTTTTTGCTGATAAGTCGATGAGCCCTGAGGCTGCTCAGGAGCGCTTTGTGGACATCATTGCTCAAGCGGACTGATATCCGCCTAGAGGTTTGTCAATGGCAACCATTGGCAAGCCTCTAATTCCTTCCTTTAGTTTCTTCGAAAGCACGACATGCCTGCTAGTCGTCGGCCAAACCAACTTTTCCGAAATTTAAACGCGAAAATTGCTGCGATTCCAATGATCCTGACGGCTTCGGTTGTTTTTCTTGGTGGTACGGCTTGGACAGTATTTTATTCGTTTACAGGCTCTAAACTGCTACCAAAGTTGAAATGGGTTGGCGTTAGCCAATATGAGCGGCTATGGAATACCAAACGGTGGATAGTCTCCATTGAGAATCTAGCCATCTATGGTATCTGTATGCTGATATTGAGCTTTGTAATTGGCTTTTTGCTTGCTGCGCTAATGGACCAAAAAATTCGGTTTGAAAATACTTTTCGTACAATCATTCTCTATCCTTTTGCACTATCTTTCATTGTGACCGGCCTTGTCTGGCAGTGGGTTCTAAACCCTGAATTTGGAATTCAGGGCATTGTACGGAACTTTGGCTGGGAAAGCTTTGCGTTCGACCCTCTCTACAATCCTGATATTGCGATCTTTGGAGTTATGTTAGCTGCACTCTGGCAGGGTTCAGGGTTAGTGATGGTTCTCATGCTTGCTGGACTTCGTGGTATTGACCAAGAGATCTGGAAGGCTGCTAAAATTGATGGTATTCCCGCTTGGAAGACTTATCTCTTGATTGTCATTCCAATGATGCGTCCCGTTTTCATTACAGCACTTGTATTGATCACAAGTGGAATTATTCGGGTCTACGATCTTGTTGTTGCCCAGACTAGTGGTGGTCCTGGATTGGCGACTGAAATGCCTGCGAAATATGTATATGACTATATGTTTCGTGCTCAAAATCTTGGCCAAGCCTTTGCGGCTTCTACGATGATGCTGATTGCTGTACTAACTGTCGTGATCCCATGGGCCTACATGGAATTTGGGAGTAAGAAACATGGTTAATCCAAGCCTACTTCCTGCTGCTCCAAAGGTAGTAGGGCCAAGGGGACCAAAGCCTACTAAAGCGATATCGCCACGCAACATCATGCTCTACGGCACGCTGATTGTTGTAGCGCTCTACTATTTACTACCACTCTATGTGATGGTTGTGACCTCGCTGAAGGGAATGCCAGAAATCCGTGTTGGTAATATTTTTGCCCCTCCGCTAGAGATCACTTTTCAGCCTTGGATCAAGGCTTGGGCAGAGGCTTGTACTGGCCTTAACTGTGATGGTCTTTCCCGTGGTTTTTGGAACTCTGTCCAGATAACAGTTCCATCTGTAATCGTTTCAATTGCGATAGCAAGCGTGAATGGTTATGCGCTCGCTAACTGGCGTTTTAAGGGGTCTCAGATTTTTTTCACAATTCTGATTTTTGGAAGCTTCATTCCTTACCAGGTGATGCTCTATCCAATTGTGATTCTGTTGCGAGAGATCGGGCTTTACGGATCACTAACCGGCCTAGTCATAGTGCACTCTATCTTTGGGATGCCAATTTTAACATTGCTTTTCCGCAACTACTTCACTTCACTGCCTGAAGAACTATTCAAGGCGGCCCGGGTAGATGGTGCTGGTTTTTGGGGAATCTACTTCCGAATCATGCTACCGATGAGCCTGCCAATACTAGTAGTAGCTGTAATTCTGCAAGTAACTGGAATTTGGAATGATTTTCTTTTTGGAACGGTGTATACGAAGCCAGATATCTGGCCGATGACGGTTCAACTGAACAACATCGTCAACTCGACACAAGGAGTGAAGGAGTACAACGTCAATATGGCCGCTACTATCCTCACAGGCCTTGTTCCATTGGTGATTTACTTTGTGTCAGGAAAGCTTTTTGTCCGGGGTATCGCCGCCGGTGCCGTGAAAGGATAAGCAATGCCCAGTGTTTCTGTTCGTGAACTATCTTTGAATTTTGGAGACGTCCAGGTTCTAAGGAACTTGAATCTTGATATTGAGGAAGGAGAGTTTCTCGTTCTGCTTGGACCCTCTGGGTGCGGTAAGTCGACGTTGCTGAACTGCATTGCTGGCCTATTGGATGTTTCAGATGGTCAGATATTTATCAAGGAACGCAATGTAACCTGGGAAGAGCCAAAAGACCGAGGGATTGGGATGGTCTTTCAATCTTATGCGCTCTACCCCCAGATGAGTGTTGAGGGGAATCTTTCCTTCGGACTCAAGAACGCGCGAATGCCCTCTGATGAGATCACTAAACGGGTAACAAGAGCCTCTGAGATTTTACAGATTGAGCCGCTGCTAAAACGTAAACCGTCTCAGCTGTCCGGAGGTCAGCGACAGCGTGTAGCGATTGGTCGGGCGCTGGTGCGCGATGTAGATGTTTTTCTTTTCGATGAACCCCTCTCCAATCTGGATGCACAGTTGCGCTCTGAGTTGCGTGTCGAGATCAAGCGCTTACATGCCCGCCTGAAAAACACGATGATCTATGTCACTCATGACCAGATCGAAGCGCTGACCCTTGCGGACCGGATTGCTGTTATGAAAGGCGGAGTTATCCAACAACTGGCGGCTCCCCAAATGATCTACAATAAGCCCTCTAATTTGTATGTTGCGGGATTCATTGGTTCACCTGCGATGAACTTCCTACCAGGGCGGCTTGTTGTCAACGGAGAGGAGGTATCCTTCACAACCAAGGATGGAGCGTCCATTTCCCTCCAAGGCTATGAAGCCAGCACCTCTCTCAGTCAAGGAGGAGAGGCCACTCTTGGGGTACGTCCAGAGCACATCCAGATACACACAGAACTGATCCCCGGTGTGACGATTCCCGCAGCCGTCGAGATTGACGAGCCAATGGGAGCCGATAGCCTGCTGTGGCTTAAATTGGAGCAACAATCCCTCTCCGTAAGAATTGATGCTGATCTGAATTGCCAGGAAGGCACGATCTACCACCTAGAATTCAATATCCCCAAGTCTTCAATTTTCCGTAAGGATACCGAGGAACGGATCTAGTTTTTCAGTGCGATGGTTCGTTTTTGCTGAGCTAGATTCAGCCAACTCACTACTTTTTTCATGGAAACTCTATGACTGACTGGTCTTTTCAACTCTACAGTGCTCGGAATCATCCACCGCTGAGCAACACGCTCCAACTACTGGCAGAACTGGGTTATACCCAGGTGGAAGGGTTCGGCGGACTTTATGATCAAGCGACTTCGTTGCGACAGGATCTGGATCGCCATGGACTGACGATGCCCACCGGACACTTTGGCTTAGCCATGCTGGAAGACCCAGATCAAGCTCTGCCAATCATTAAGATTCTGGGCGTAAAAACAGTCATCTGTCCCCACTTGGCTGCAGAACAACGTCCATCAGATGTGGCTGGTTGGAAGCAGATGGCGGAAACACTCGACGAAGTCGGCAAGCCGTATCAGGCGGCTGGGTTGGGCTTTGGTTGGCACAACCACGACTTTGAATTCGTAGCCCTGGAAAATGGCCAAACACCAATGGAGATCCTCTTGGAAAACTCAGAATTGGGCTGGGAAATGGACCTGGCCTGGGTTGTCCGAGGTAAGGCAGATCCTGCAGAGTGGATCCAACGCTACGGTGACCGTCTCTGTGCGGTTCACGTCAAGGACATCGCACTGGCTGGAGAGAATGCAGATGAAGACGGCTGGGCAGATGTAGGACACGGTGTAATTGACTGGCCAAGCCTCTACGGTCAACTGCAACAGACGCCGGCTACCTGGTACGTGATGGAGCACGACAAGCCGAATGATGTGGCCCGCTTTGCCCGTCGTTCTCTGGCAACTGTTCAATCCTTTGCGGGGTGAATCATGGCTGGAACTCTCGGCGTTGGTGTGATTGGTTGTGGAAATATCTCTTCAGCATATTTCCGACTATCCAAGCTGTTTCAAGCGATTGAGGTCAAAGCCTGCGCGGATCTCAATATGGAGATTGCCCAGGCTCAGGCAAAAGAATTCGGATTGGAAGCCCTGAGCGTAGAAGCTCTGCTTTCTCATTCAGAGGTGGACATCATCGTCAACCTGACGGTCCCGAATGCACATTTTGAGGTCTCCAAGGCAATCCTGGAAGCCGGCAAGCACGTCTACTCGGAAAAGCCACTGACACTTTCACTGGAAGATGGGCTGGCCTTGCGGGACCTGGCTCAGCAGAAAGGACTGTGGGTGGCCTGTACTCCTGATACTTTCCTGGGAGGAACCCATCAGCAAGCCAGGGCGCTGATTGACTCTGGTGTACTCGGTAAGATTGTCGGAGGAACCTGTCATGTGCTCAGTCATGGCATGGAACACTGGCATCCGAATCCAGATTTCTTTTTCCAGCCCGGTGGTGGACCAGTACTGGACCTGGGACCGTACTACATTGGCAACCTGATTCATCTGCTGGGACCGGTACGCTATGTGACAGCCATGTCGAGCATTCCGCAAAAGGAACGTACGATCACCAGTCAGCCAAGATACGGAGAGAAAATCTCTGTCAACACACCGACTACGATTCACGCAGTGTTGGAGTTTGCCAATGGCGCATTGATTACTTTAGGCGCGAGTTGGGATATCTGGCAACACGGACAT
>DJYX01000239.1:536-8906 GCA_002450295.1 Deltaproteobacteria bacterium UBA6967 | reverse complement strand
CAAGATTTCGTTATTTGGTGCCATGCTCTGAAGACGGGCTGCCAGGTTGACAGGGCTCCCCAAAGCTGTGTAGTCCAATCGTTGGTCTGACCCAAAGTTCCCAACTGTGCAATAGCCTGTTGCAATTCCCATCCTAACATTCAATCCTTCTGGAGCTCCCAGTCGATTCCAATATTTGCTCAATTCATTCACACGTTGTCGCATTCGCACAGCCATTTCTACACATTTCAATGCATCTTCGGTTTCCCCGTCAGAATTTGGATCCCCAAAGAACACCATCACAGCATCTCCAATGAACTTGTCAATGGTGCCTCCACACTCGATAGCGATAGTTGTCATCTCTGATAGGTAATTGTTGATGATACGCGCTAATTTTTCTGGCTCTAGTGTGTCAGATAAATCTGTAAAGCGAGCAATGTCAGAAAAGAAAACTGTCAGGTTTTTGCGCTGGTGTGTTCCTAAGTCGCTGTGGGTGTTTGCAAAAATACTCTCATAAATTTGTGGAGACAGGTACTTTGCCAGTCGCTTTGCCAGCATCTCCAATTGTTTACTTTTTTCTTCAATAACACCTTGATCTCTCATTCTTTGCTCAAGCAACTCCTCCTTCTCTTTACGGAGCTGCATCTCAATTGTACGGTCCACAAACTGGCCTTGAACACCGTTAAGATATGAAAAGCTATCGTCATGGGTCTGTGCAGACAGTAACGAATAAACCCGAATTTCTCCTTCGATTTCAATTTCTATTTGGGGAATCAGAATAGAGCCATTTTCGTTCAGTCCTGTCACAAACTCATCGATCTGCCTGCCAGGTAGTCCAAGTTGTTCTAATACATCAGGGAAGTAAGCATTCGAGACGTTGCCTAAGATGGGAAAGAATTTTTTAAAGTTTTTATTTACCCGCCGAATTTCCAGATCTCTGTTGGCAAAATAGGCAGCTGTGATCGCGTTTCTAAAATTGAAGAAACTCAGCTCGATAATATTGTTTTGGTTGAATAACTCTTCTAGGTTCATCGTTTTCCTACTTTGCAGCAAAATCTGCATCAGGTCGTTTGGCTGTAGAATTTTTTCTTCTACTAAGTTTGCCAGTGATAGCTCCCCAGGTAGTCACGCAGTAAGGAGTACAGTAGGTTAAAATGATTTTCCAAAATACTGGCCACTCACCACGCAAGAGAATGTCATCACCATGATTAATTGTTGTCAAAATGGTGCCAATAACTAGCGCGGTCAGAAAGGCCTTCTTCGGGGTTCCGTGACCAAATGCTAGCTCGAGCAAATCATATTCAGTTCCACGATGTCTGAGTGAGATGTACATTGAATTGCCTTGTAGCACTAAATTTCAATTGTTTTGACTGGCCGGCACTCGTGGATCAAACAAACCCATCACCTGAGGTCGATCTTGGAAACATACGCCACTAGGAATCAATTCCTCATTACACATCACATAACAGAAGAAGTGTAATACTTCATTCAATATTCTAGTGAAAGGCTGAGAATGTTCTGCAGCTCAAAGCTCATCGGTGGGTGGGGGTCTAATTCAAACAGCTCAATTCCTCAAAATTGAGCCAAGCCACCCATTCGTTTTACTCGATCTTGAGGGGATATGATTTCGGAAATCTTGGCTCCAAAATTTTCTTTACTTACGACCAATTCACCACGGGCGACTAACTTGCCGTTCACAAAGATATCAAGATCTTCGCCAACAAAACGGTGAAGTTCAACAACGGATCCTTGCCCAAGAGAAATCAGATCCTTAATGTCCATTCTGGTTCGTCCAACCTCGAAAGTTACCTTGAGAGGCATTTCCATCAGAAAGTCTACATTCACATGAGGTAGTGGAGTTTCTTCTTCTTGAACAAAAAGATTTGCATCAATAATGTCGGGAGGGTCGATGTTTTCCTGAAGAGAATCCTCGAGGTTATTACCCACAACAAGGGTTCCTTGCAATGGTTCTTTTTCGCTGTTTGATTTCTGGTCTTCTTCCCCTACATTTTCTGGAGAATTTTCCTTCAAAGAAGAGAGGTTTTCTTTGGTGGAATCTACATTTTCAAGCGCAAGATCTTCGTGCCTTTCATCTTGCGATGTGATGGCTTGTGTCAATTCTTGTTCACTATTCGATTTCTGGTCTTCTTCCCCTATATTTTCTGATAGTGGAGAGGGAGCACTTATAGTTTTTTCACCATCAGCAACTTGATCAAGCTGTGTCTTCAGAGTCTCAATTGCTTGGCTATTTCCTGAATCTTGGCGGAGCCCCGCCAGATTAGAGGGTTCAGGAATATTTTGGAAAGCCAGACCTTCTTGAAAATCCGTTCTTTGAAAGTATTCATCAATGTGACTAACAAGCTCGGACCTCACCTTTTCGTTAAGTTGTTCAAGCAGGTCAGCAGCAACTTTGCTTGCTGTTGATGCCCTCTCGCTCATCGTAATACTTCGAGCAAAATATAATGCTGAAATTGGTTTTTGGTCAGAGGATGTTCTCTAAAAATGTATTGGGTGGCAACAGAAGTGGCTCTTCTTTGGTAATTCCTTGAGCCCAGCAACGGCTTTATTGTCTAGAGTTCAATTCTATGCACCAACTGATCAATCCATCGCATTACCTGAATGCCGTCAGCATATCGCGCGCTCTGCGGAATCTCTTCCTCTCCACGAACCACACGGCAAAAACAACGCAACTCTTCGGTCAACATCCCAGTGAAGGGCTGTGAACGTGTCTGCATCTCCAAGCTCATCGGTGGATGGTATCCCTGATCCCAGAGTTCAAAAGGACGAGGATTGGGAGAGATCCGTCCCATCCAGCCAGTTCCATAGATTTCCATCCGATCAAAGCCCTCATGCGACATGGAATCTGGGGTCATGAATCCTGCGGCAAAGGTAGCAATCCGACCATTACTCCAACTGAGCTGTGCCAGCGCTAGGTCCATCACTCCCTCGGTGTTTCGATGCTGTTGTGCTTGGAATGATTTGGGTTCCTCGGCATTTACCAGCGACTGCACGCAGTATAGGTCATGAACCATCGTCAGGAAGAAGGGATTCTCGTCAGCATAGTGAGTTGCGTGAGAGGTGGGCCGCATCCGATAACAGGAGGCATAGTCAAATCCACCACGTTGCTGACACTGGTACTGAAGCTCCCGAAACTCACTGTTGAAGAGCAGGATGTGCCCCAACATCAACCGCTCAAGTTGTGAAGTATCCAAGGCTTGTAAGGTCTCTGCTTCAGCAAGGCTGGAGGCTATGGGTTTTTCCAGCAGTACAAAGGCATCAGTTTGCAGAAGTTGCTGGGCAAGGGGGACATGTGAAGCGGTTGAGGAGGCAACGATCCAGGCGTCGACAGCGAGATTCTCCAGGGCAGCACTCAGCTCGGAAAAGCGAGGGATTTCTTTGAGGGATGGAGGTAATTGGGAGAGCACGTCAGGAGAAGAATCCACGATTGCACAAAGTTGCGCTTCACTGAGGCTGTTGATAGTCAACGCATGCAGCGTCCCGAAGTAACCAGCACCCAGGACACCGATTCGAACGGGAGACATCGTCATACAGAACCCCCCTCAAGATTTGTTCAGGTCTTCAGGGCACCTTCCATCAAGCCCTTGAAGAAGAGTTTCTGGGCCATCGCAAAGGCAATAATCCCAGGCAGCACGACGATCACATAGACTGCAGCAATTCGGGGCCAGGCCCATTGACCCATACCTCCCTGAGCAGAGGCAAGCACTACCGGCATGGTACGAACTTCCTGATCATTGGTCAGTGTTGCTGCGAGCAGGTACTCTCCCCAAGCAGTCACAAAGTTGACGATGATGATCACGACCAGCCCGTTCTTAGCCAGTGGGATTCCAATCAGCCAGAGAGTTCTCCAAGGTCCAGCTCCATCCATCCGGGCAGAGTCAATCAATTCCCCCGGAATCAGTTGAAAAATGCTACGCATGATCAATACGCTCACCGCCAGGTTCAGAGTGATGTACGGTAGGATCAGCCCGTTGGTACTATTGATGAGGCTCAAGTAGTCCTGGATTTCATAGATGGAAATGATCGAGACTACCCGAGTTGGAAAATACAGTGAGAGTACCAGAACTGTCACCAAGAATAGGCTTCCCTTGGGTTTCAGGTGAACAATCGCATAACCAGCGAGAATCGCACAGATGGAGGTGATCAGTACAGTCGCTGAAGTCACATAGATACTGTTAAACAGGTTCTGTGGGAGAGTGTCGATTTTTTCGAAAACGTAGGCGTAGTGATTGAAGTCAAACTTTCGAGGCCAGAGATTTCCCCGCATTGAATCAGGCATAGATTTGATCGAGAGCAGGAGAACCCAGGCCAGCGGCAGCAGGATCGTCAACATAAAAAAGACGATCAAGGTGTGCCGGATAATATTGGTGAGGGGAAATTCCTTTTTCATCAGTTGCCTAGGGCTACGGTTGCCATTGCCAGCGTCAATCACGTGAACGGAAGATGTAGATTAGCCAAGTGACGAAGACCATCATCACCAGTGAGCCAACCATCCCGATAGCTGCAGCGAATCCCTGTCGCCATAGCCCAGTTTTAAAAGCCTGATCATACATGAAGATCGTCCAGGTATACGTTGGTGATTCCCGATTGAAGCCTCCAAAAATCAGGTATTCGTCAATCACTCCCATCGATGTCCCAAAGCGCAGGATCACCAAAATCAGCATGATTGGTTGCAGACGCGGTAGGATAATGTGCCAGAAGACTTGCCACTCACTAGCACCGTCGATTCGGGCTGCTTCCGGAAGATCCTTCGGGATAGCAGCGAGCCCGGCGAGGAAAAAGACGCTGTGATAACCCAGACCCCACCAAACCTCCATGATCGCTACGGAGGGTAGTGTTAGATCAGTTCCTCCCAGCCATTGTGGGGCGTTGCGGTAAGTAAACCAGCCGGTTACCTCGACAAGGAAGTGGTTGATTGGGCCGATCTGGTAATTGTACATCCATTTCCAGAGTACGAAGACGAGAGTACTCGGAATCACTGCTGGAATCAGCAGAATCACTCGGTAAACCGTGGCCAGACGCTGGTTCTGAACGCCATGAATCAGAACCGCAAGCAGAAGGGGAATGATGATAGTTCCTGGCAGGAACATCGCAGTGAAGTAGGCGGCTCTTCCAAGGCTATCCCACATCAGTGGGTCACTCAGTGCCTCAACATAGTTGTCAAAGCCAACCCAATTGGCCGGATCGTTTGTCAGGTACTTATAGTCAGTAAAGCTGATCCAAACGACCCGGATAATAGGGTAGACCTGGTACCAGACGAAGAAGAGAACAGTCGGCAACAGAAAAACCCAGTTGTTGTGCTCAACAAGCCAGGATTTCGGTGTCGGTCCATTGATAGCAGGGTTCCCGGTAGTCACTTTCGCTGTTTCCCCTCGTGTTGGCGGCAACCAGAGCAGTATTGCCTGGAGAAGGTCTTGCGACATTCTCCAGGCAAGTAGTTTGGCGCAGTTTTAACCGCGCTTCATCTCAGCTTGAACGGCATCAACCACTTTCTGCATGGCAACTCTTGGATTCTTTTCCTCACCCTTGAGGTAAGATTCCCAAATTGGTTTGCCAATTTGAAACTGTTGGAGGCCGAAGAGGTGATTGGTGATCGCCTTGGCCTGGTCCAACTGTCCACGGACGAGGTCCACGAAGTCGGGTAGCCAATCAGGTTGACTTGATTTCCATCCGGCATAGAGAGACTTGTATGGAGGCAGTTGCCCTGGATGTGCGGTCTCAGTTCCTGCAATCGAATCTTTCCAGATTTGCTGGTCGTAGGTCAACGCTTTGACATACTCTGCCGCCTTCTCCTTGTTCTTGCCGTGTTTGAAAAGAGCGGCTCCAGTAGTCCAGAACACCGTAGAGCCTTCTCCACCAGCAAACTTCGGTAGTGGCCCCATTCTCAGGTCTTTCGGGTTGTCCCAGTACTGAGCCATCCGCAAAGGAGCATTGAAGTACTTGTTATAGTAACCAACTCGTTGGGCAGCAAAAGCGACTTCATCAGGAGTTCCATTCACTCCACCATCACTTGTGCCTGCCAACATGATGTCTGGATGAGATTTACTCATGATGTTCTTCATCAGCATCAGCGCTTCAATGGCAGCATCTCCTGTGAAATCAAAGAGCCCCTCGGAGGTGTACACGTCACTGCTCAGGCTGTGTGTGAAGGGAGCTAGGGAGCGCCAACCGTTTGCGTCAAAGGTTGCTCCAAATGGAGCCGCACCGCTCTCGATCACTTGATCAGCTCTAGAAAGGTAGTCCTGCCAGGTCGCAGGAGCACTGTCGGGAAGTCCGGCTTCCTTAACGATTCCTGCATGCCAACCAGTCCCGATCACATCTAATAGGAAAGGCCAACCATACATCTTGCCATTAATCGTGCACTCCTCGCGGATTGAGGGGATGATGTCGTCAATCACGTCTTTGGGGATGTAATTATCCCAAGGCTCAATGACGTCTGCCTCAATCATCGCTGTCATTTCAACAAATGGTGTCTGTCCGACATAGACATCCCAAGTACTGTCTTTCTTTTTGGCTTCTGCCACGAAACGTTCAATCCCAAAGCCCTCTACGGGTGCAATCTGGTAGTTGACATCGGGAAAGCGGGAATTGACTTGGGGAATGCCCGGATGCAGGTCTTCAATCCACTGGTAGAAGGTAGGAGTGAGAGGACGGCTCTGTGCTTGAGCGAAGTTGCCAAAATTGGAGATCACCCCAACCCCAGCCAATCCCAGTCCTGCCGTCAGTGTCTTGGAAATGAATTCACGACGGTCCATCTTGCGATCCAGCAAATCCTGACGAAGTTGCTGCTGATAGATCAGTTCTTTCTCTTTTCTCATTAGTTACCTCGTTGGTGGTTCAGGAAGATCAATCTAACCCAAAAACTCGGTTTGATTGACGTTATTTTCATAGATTGTCAAGGTTGTTTTTGTGACTAACCAAACTGTACTTACTTACTGGAATGATGAAATAATTAATATTTTCAATTTTTTAGAACTTTCTTGGTAATGCTTTGAATACACTTTCGAACAAGGTCTGAAATTCACTTCCACTTGACCTACCAGCTGTCCTGTCCTAAATTCGGCGAACTTCAATGAATCTAATCTGGTTGGCAGTGGCTACTGTGATTCGGGTTCATCAATATTACCTTTCAATGATCCATGGAGTTTCCGATGACCAAGCAATGTTTCGGCACGTCTCACGTCCCTCTCTCGCCTGCTGTTCGTGCAGGAGATTTTGTTTATGTTTCCGGGCAGGTGCCGGTTGGTGCCGATGGCAAGGTGGTCAACGGAGGTATCGCTGAGCAGACCAAGCAAGTACTGGAGAATATCAAGTCGGTGCTGGCCCTGGCCGGTTGTACGATGGAAGACGTGGTCAAGACGCATGTCTATGTCCAGGACGCCCGGGACTTCGGTGGCTTCAACGCGGTCTATGCCGGTTACTTCCCGAAAGATCCACCCGCCCGAACGACGGCAGAAGCTCGCTTGATGATTGACATCAAGGTCGAGATCGAAGCTATCGCCTACAAGCCACTCTGACCATTCGTAACCTCTCCACAGCAGCCCTCAGCAAGGAGGCGAGATGACTCCGGAATCACGACAGCAAGCGGCCCAGCACTTTTGGCAGCACCTGGATAGCGGACAGCTTATTGCTGAACTACCCGTAGCTCAGCGACCAAAAACGGAAGCGGAAGGCCATGCCATTCAAGCGGCTTTTGCAGAACACTCTTCTCAACCGGTTGCAGGCTGGAAGATCGCCTCTTCAAGTAAAGCTGGTCAGGAACATTTAAATGTTGATGGCCCTTTGGCAGGCCGCTACCTTGCTGAACGTTTATTGCCCAATCTTGCCACCTTGAGTTTAGTTGGCAATATGATGAGGGTGGTCGAAGCGGAATTTACATTTTTACTAGGTAGAGATCTACCACCACGTGATAGTGTTTATGATGTGCAAACAGTCATGTCAGCTGTAGCAGAACTTTGTCCATCCCTAGAAGTTCCGGATAGCCGCTACATTGATTTTACAAAGGTGGGTAAGGCTCAATTGATAGCAGATAATGCACTGGCTTGGTGGCTAATGATTGGGAATTCTGTCCCACTCGAGTGGAAGTATTCTGATCTTAGCAAGCAGGAGGTTCAATTATACCGTAATGGGCACTTGGCTTCAGAAGGTGTGGGTGCAAATGTACTTGGAGATCCACGAGAGGCACTTACCTGGCTGGTTAATGACGTTACTTCACGTGGTGAAACTTTACGAAGAGGTCAATTTGTGACAACGGGCACCTGCCATGTCCCACTCGTAGTTGAGCCTGGAGATGAAATTTTGGCTGACTATGGAGTGTTTGGAAAGTTGCGGATGAGGATTGCTGAGTGATTTTGTCTTTGAAGTCATCCCTTC
>DJYX01000239.1:0-143 GCA_002450295.1 Deltaproteobacteria bacterium UBA6967 | reverse complement strand
GATCTCCAAATTTCTTTGTTCTCAAATCCTTAAGACACCGAGAGCAGGGCTTCGTACAATTGACGGGTATTCTCTGGAGTCATAGCAACTGGGTTGCCGCCGACACAAGGATCAGTCAACGCTGTACGAGTGAGTGCTTCCAG
>DJYX01000222.1 GCA_002450295.1 Deltaproteobacteria bacterium UBA6967 | reverse complement strand
AGAAAAATCTGAAACAGACCGTCATAGTTGTTCATTTGGTCAGAACTGGGCAAATACGTTTTTTGAATTCGTGGTTCTGGAGTCGCACTCTGCGGTTGACAAGATGCCAAAGCACCACGGAGGCCGGTCAATTCAGGCTCTGCCAGCACCTTGATCGGAATACCGAGCACATTGGCGAAGAGTTGGCAAAAGGAATCAGAGCGGCTGGTTCCACCGGTTAGGATCAACTCCTCTACTCGAACCTCGGATACTGCGTGTAACGCATGGCGGAAGGCAAAGCAGGTACCTTCCAAAACTGCGCAGGTCAATTCAGCACGATTAGATTGCCGATTCATGCCTAGCCAGACTCCACGAGCGTGGGGATCAATGAAGGGTGAGCGCTCACCTAGGAGGTATGGCAGGTAAAGCAACTTTCCAGCTGGTTGCTCCAGAGCGATTTGAATCATCTCTTCATAGCTGTTGAAGCCAAACAGATCTTTGACCCAAGCCAGGTTGTCCCCTGCAGTGAGGATTGGTGCAACTTGAATGAACAAGTCAGCAGCGGGATGTGCCAAGGTCCACGCACCGCTTTCCAGTCGTGCTGGTCGCTTCTCAGTCAGACCTACCCAGCCACTGGTTCCACAGTAGGCGTAAGCTTTGCCAAGTTTTCCACAACCGGCTCCCAATGTGGTCGAACCAGCATCACCAGGCCCAAGGTAGACGGGCAACCCAGCCACTAATTTCAGATGCTCACTCATCTCATTTCTAAGCGAACCTAATAATTTTCCACCGGGGATCAATTTTGGTAAGCATGGTAGGATCGAATCCAAACCAAGCGCAGCAAAAAGTGCTGTGTGCCAGGTTCTTGAGGAGAGCCTCATCAAGCCTGTGGTCGCGGCAGTGGTAGTATCAGTTTGAGACACACCGGTTAGACGGTAGCCAATGTAATCTGCTGATCCAATGAAGATCTTTTCTGTATTTTTTAGGACCTCTGGCTGGTGCTGCTGAAACCAAGCAAGCTTTGCGAGTAGGCTTGTTGGACCCTGTTCGTTGCCTGTTTCAAGCAATTGTTCCTGAAGTGATTTTATTTCCATCCAGCTGGCAATTTGCTCTATGCCCCGTTGATCACTGTAGCTTACAACTGGATGTAAGGGTTCTGAATGCGAATCGCAGAAAATCAGATTTTGCATCTGACCCGTTACTACAAGCCCCTGTAAGCTAACTTCAGGATTCAACAGCTCATGGATCACAGCTGTGAACCCATTCCACCACGTCTCCACTTCCTGATGATGGAAAGCCTCTTCCGTTTGCGTTTGTTGGTTTGGGTGAGAGGCCTCTCGAATCAGGTCGCCGTTACCTTCGAACAAGCCCCCTTTGATACTGGTGGTCCCGAGGTCAACCACCAACCAAGTGGAGTCCTCCATTTTTTCAGCAGTGTTTGAATTCATCTTCTTCTCAGGGATAGTCGGCTGAACAGTACTGCCACGATGATGATCAAGCCGGTCAAGATCTGTTGAACATAGGTGTCGATTCGGAGCTGGGTCAAACCATTGGAAAGTACGCCGAGGATCAACACACCCGTCAAGGTGCCGAACAGGTTGGGTTCCCCTTCTTCGGACATCGTCATTCCCACAAAAACGGAGGCGATTGCGTTGAGCATCAGCCCATCGCCCTGTGTTGGATTTGCCGAGGAAAGTCGACTGACCAGCATCAAGCCAGCAATCGCCGCTCCTACACTATTGACAGCGAACGCAATGAGGCGTAACCGAGCTACAGGTACTCCTGCAAGTAAGCTGGCCTCCCGATTGCCTCCAACCGCATGCAGATTTCTACCAAAAACTGTGTGCTGCAGGACAATGCCCATGAGGATCAAAATTGAAATCGCGATCAGGGTCAAATTTGGAAGCTGGATTCCCTCAGCTAGTGGAATTCCACCACGACTGAAATCTCCAACAATTTCCGGAATGGCTCTACCAAAAATGGTCTTGCCTTCGCTCACCAGTAAAGCCAAGCCACTAAAAATCGTCAGTGTGCCGAGAGTCGCTACAAAGGCGGATAACCCAGCGTAGGCAACCAGCACCCCGTTCAAAACACCCCCAAAAGCACCCACGAGCAAAGCAGTCCCCAAAGCACCAAATAAGCTGACATCTTGTTGCCACAAAACAGCTGCAATCATTCCGCTCAAGCTCGCCATGGAGCCAACACTCAAATCAAAATCTCCTCCCACCATCACGAGGGTCATTGTGAAGGAGATCACGCACAAAATGCTGACTTGCTGCGTGATGTTGAGCCAGTTTCGGGTGGTCATGAAGGTGTCGGGTCGCTGACTCCAGAAGAAACTGACAATCAACAGGAAGCCTAAAAAAGTGCCGTAACGACGGAGCAGAGAAGCCAGCTGCAAAGAACCAGTCATTCAGCACTCTCCATAGCACGAACTCCTTGGCAATACGCGAGCAGATCAGCTTCACTCAAGCTTTCCGTCTGCAACTCATGGTAAATTTGCCCATCCCGCAAAACAAGAATCCGATCACAAAGCCCAATCAGCTCTCCCAACTCCGAAGAGACCATCAGCACTGCCGTTCCTTCTCCACTAGCTTGGCGAATCAAACTGTAAATTTCCTGCTTTGCGCCAACATCCACTCCTCTTGTTGGTTCATCCAACAACAGTAATTTGGGCTGGTGCCAGGTAGCCCGTGCAAAAAGCACCTTCTGTTGATTCCCCCCACTCAGTTGCCAAATTCTCTGGGTGATGCCAGTCCCTTGAACCCTCACTCGGGACCAGGCCTCCTCTGATTTCTGTCGTAGTTTTTGTTTGGGAAGTAAACCCAAAAAGTTGCCGAAATTGCCAATAAAAGGCAGATGACTGTTTGTTGCTACGGTCTGGTTTAGTACTAAGCCCTGAGATCGACGTTCTTCCGGAATGAAGGCCAAGCGCTCTTGCCAGAACTTTTTGAGCCTAGGTTGCCAGGGTTGTCCTTCCAGAGTCAAAGTCCCACTGAAATTTCGAGTCCCCAATAAAGTTCGTAGGACTTCTGAGCGCCCAGATCCACCCAATCCAGCAAGTCCCAAAATTTCACCCTTATGAAGGGTAAAATTCAATGACTTCAACTTAGCGTTTCTCAGATGTTGGACAGAGAGTAATACTTCTTTGGAGAGAATGCCGGAACGACCAGGGTAGTGCTGGCTGATTTCCCGCCCAGTCATCGCTTCCACCACAGTACGTGGTTTCAGCATCTTTGTCTTTTCAGCCAGGGTGTTTTTTCCATCTCGGAGCACGCTGATCCGATCGGTGATCTGAAAGATTTCGTCAAGTCGGTGGGAAACATAGAGAATGGAACAACCCTTCTGCTTGAGACGTTCAAAAGCCTCAAAGAGCTTTTCTGTTTCGGAGGGCATGAGCGAGGCGGTAGGTTCATCCATTACATAGAGTTGAGCTGCAGGCTTGCCAGATTCAACAACAAAGGCGCTACCCAATTTGACGAGCATCTGATCGCCAGCCCCAAGCTGGCTCATCCTTTGTTTGGGATCAATGTGGGTAATCCCCAGTTCAGCAAGCGCTACCTGGGTTAACTCAGACAGTTTCTGCTGATTTACAAATATTTTTGCCCGAGTAGGTAGCTGCTTCCCAAGCATCAGGTTTTCAGCAACCGAGAGATGCGCGATGCTGTTGAGTTCCTGGTGGATGAAACGCATCCCCAGCTTCCCAGACCCGCGAGCCTCCGCCAAGGACAGAGATTCTCCATTCATCGCGCAGGTGAGGGAGTCTGCCATCAAGTTTCCCGAAAGAATTTTGATCAGGGTCGACTTGCCAGCGCCGTTTTCCCCCATCAACCCATGGATTTCACCAGAAAAGAGGGTGAGTTCTACTCCGCGCAGCACGGGGACACTGCCAAAGCTTTTTTGGACGTTGCTTAGATGGAGAAAAGGAATCACGGGGAGGAAGAGGGCGGAGTGTTCTTGCTACGCTTCGCCCTGTTGGAATCAAAGATCGTCAGCTGTGACCAATTTGGCGCTGACATAGATTTGTGAGCGAGATACGGAACCAGACTTCAGATACTGTTCAACCGTGTTCGCAACTGTGTTGGCGATTCCGTTGAAGTCCTGAGCAACCGTAGCCTTCAGATTTCCTCGAGCCGCAATCCGATCACGCGCCTGCTCAGTGGCGTCAATCCCAACGATCACGATGCCCTCATCTTCACGGCCAGCATCGCGGATGGCTTGTTCTGCACCCAACGCAGGGTCGTCCCAGGCGGCCCAGACTGCTTGAATGCTGCCTTTCGCAGGATTTGCAGTCAACACAGCTTCCATCGCGTTGCGGGCGCCTTCCAAGGGGCCACGATCAAAGCTTGGAGTGATCTTCTCCATGATCTTGATGTCGGGTTCATTGTTGAAGATCGACTCTGCAATCGCACCGCGCTTTTGCACCGGTGGGTAGGGTTCAAAGATGAACATCACCACATTGCCCTTGCCGTTCAACTGATCAACCACATAGGTAGCGGTCTCAGCTGCCATTACGTAACCATTGCTGGTGACGTTAGCTGTTAGGAGTGGGTCGGCTCCAGAGTCCATACCAAAGACGGGGATTCCAGCATCTTTGGCAGCCAGCAACCCATTACGAATCTGGGATGGATCGACATTGATCACCATCACATCAACCTTTTGCAGCGCGACATCTTCCATTCGGCTTACCAGGGCAGCCACGTCTCCAGAGGTGTCAATCACATCCACCTGCCAACCCTTGCTCTTGGCGGCAGCTTCAAAGCCTTCGACCATCAGCTGTGTTCCGGGTTGAGCCAGAAACGGGGTCAGCACGGCTACGGTGCGTGACTGGGCGAATAAGAATTGAGGAAGAGCAAGCAGGAGGATTCCTGTGAGAATGAACAGATTCCGACGCATCAGTGCCTCCGTTGGAGTTTGGAAAAGATGGAAGAGTGCTTCTCAGACAAAAGACTTCTGATGATAGAATGAAACTGGTATCGTGTGATAAGGGGAAGGAGCGGGATTGTCAAGCATTGCTGTCACAGATCTATTAGTTTCTTAAACCTGACTCAGTCTTTTCTCGGCTTGGTAGCGAAGCCACCGCACCAAAATGCTGGACGCTGAGCGAAGCAGCGACATTCCCATAACGAGATGCTTGGAGCAGATCTTTGGTGCGCAGCCACTCCGTTAGGAATCCCCCGTCAAAACAGTCACCTGCGGCGGTGGCATCCACTAATTTGACCGGAATCCCAGAGATTTGTTCTCTGAGGCCATCCTGTGTAGCCAAAAGCACACCTTGGTCTCCTAAGGTCAATGCGACCACTTCGACGCCCATCTTCAAATATTCGTCAACAATGCTTTGTGGATTCTCCTGACCCGTCAATTGACGGGCATCGTCGAGTCCAGGCAAAACGAAATCGACGAGAGATGCGACATGCTGAATGATTGCTTT
>DJYX01000263.1 GCA_002450295.1 Deltaproteobacteria bacterium UBA6967 | reverse complement strand
CTCATCGGAAAATATAGGTTCAGCAGCAGATTGTGTTCTTTCGCGCCATCAAGAATAGCGGCCTCTCGTAATTCTCTGGGAACTGCGTCAAAGAATTGTTTAAAGACCACCACACAAACTGGTGAGATGATTTGTGGCAGGATGATGCCAGCCCAGGTATTGATTAGGTTGAAATCTGCGATGAGAACGAACAAGGCAATGACCAGAGCAGTCGTAGGAACCATGATGCTGGCGAGTACCATCCACCAGAGGATACGCTTTCCTGGGAAGTTTAATTGAGAGAGTGCATAGCCACACATCATGCTGATGATGATCACCAATAACGTAATCAGGATAGAGGTGCCTAGAGAATTGATGTACCAAGTGAGGATATTGCTTTCCTGAAAGACTCGCACATATTCAATGAGAGTCATGCTAGTTGGAACAATTTCTGTGTTTTCAGATGTCACGTCTACTTCGTGCTTGATGGATGTGGCAACAGCCCAGTAGACCGGAAAAATCCAAGTGATCGCGAAGATTGCAGTGAGCAAGGAAAGAAGAATATTTGGGATGCGCTGACTCATATGAACCTCTTAGTCTTCCTGCTTTTTAAGGACCTGATACTGAAGTATCGAAGTCATCAGGATGATACCAAAAAGAACCAGAGAGATCGCAGCTGCGTACCCACCATCGTTGTTTTGGAAGGCCTTGTTGTAAACTAATTGGAGAACAACCAGGGTCGAATTGAAGGGTCCTCCTCCTGTCAGCAGATACATTTGATCGAAGATCTTCATCTGGAAGATCAACTGTAGAGTCAGTACCAAGGCAGTAACAGGCCAGATCAGTGGCCAAGTGATGTAACGAAACTGTTTGATACGGGAGGCTCCTTCCATCTCGGAAGCCTCGTAGATTTCTGGATTGATATTGCGGAGTCCTGCGATGAACAGAACAATGTTGAATCCGATCGTCCACCAGATTGTGATGAAAGCGACCATGGGCATAGCCCAGTATCTGTTAGTGAAGAAGTTGATTCTTTTTGTGTCAAAAGCATCGAGGATCTCTTGAACAATCCCAAATTGCTTGGACAACAGCCACGTCCACATTTCAGTGACAACAGTGACGGGTAAGATGTGTGGGATGAAGAAGCATGCGAGGATGATCGCCTGGAAAAATGGCCGATGACGAATCACCATCATGGCAAACATAAGACCGAGCAGTGTGTTGGGAACAACTGTCCAGAGTACAAAAATACCTGTGTTGCTCAGCGCTTTCCAAAACAGTTTATCGTTGATCAGCTTGCTATAATTTTCTAGGCCAACCCACTCACCTGTGCCTACGAGAGGAGCTTTTTGAAAACTTAGAGTGATCTGATAGATGGTTGGATAGATCAGGAATAAAGTGTAGGCCAAAATGAATGGTGCAATGAGCACCGCGGCGTACACAATTTCTTCACGTTTATATTTCATAATGAATTCTGGAAACGGTGCCTGAAGGCACCGTAAGATTGAATGTTATTCGATCTGTGGTTCCAGAGTCTCCTTCATCATTTCAATGGCTTCTTCGGGCTCTAACTGACCATTGACCGAAGGCAAGATGAAATTTTGTATAGCATCATAAACAGGAGAGGCCACCCCAGCGATCTTCGACTTGGGATCAAATGCAGCGTTTTCTGCCAAGACGGCATAGGTCGCATTGGGCTCCATTTTCTTGTAATCCGCACTGTCCACAATTGGCTTGTAGCCAGGGATATGACCAGCTGTGGCCCAGAACAGACTGTTCTGATTCATCCATGAGATGACCTTTAGGACAGCTTGGAGCTTCTCTTGTGTGATTGGCTTACGGTCACTATGAGGGACCGCAAAAGCATGAGAATCTGCCCAGGTTGCGGGCTTATCGTACATAACTGGAATTCGTACAGCACCCCACTCGAAGCCAAGCTTGTCGTTCTTGGCCAGATCTGTAAAGGTTGGAACTTCCCAGACTCCGTTAAAGTGCATGGCTGCTTTGCCTGAAGTGAAGAGTGCAATCGAATCAGGGTAGGCAGTCTCACTAGACATAAGTTCTTCACTAACCCATGATCCAATCTGTTCGGTTACCTTGGCGCAGTTGTCTGCTGGACAGACAGATTTGCCTGATATGAACTGGGCTCCGTTAATTTGGTTCAACATTGAGTACCAAAGCCTCCAAACCGTACCACCGTTGGCAGTTGCTAAACTGGCTCCGTATTCTGCACCATTATCCTTCAGCTTCCTCAAACCAGCTGTGAAATTCTCTAAGCCATCCAAATTAGGGAGGCCTTTGCTATTCAGCAATCCAGCTTTACCCAGCATGTCCTTGTTGTAGTAAAGGACCATTGCGTGGATATCAAGGGGAACGCCATATGTTTTACCATCAACATTCGCTGCCTCCCAGTTTGCTGGAAAATACTTGTCAGGACCAAGTCCAACACTTGAGAGCTCTGCCGCACTAAATGGTCTCAAGACTCCTGTGGGTACTGCCAGAGGAAAGCGTGAAAGATGGTAGGTCATGATGTCCGGTTGCTCTCCTACAGCAGCCGATGTTTGGATTTTTGTGTAGAAAGGAACTCCCCACTCTAAAGTAGAAGCGTTGATCTTGACGTCTGATTGTGAAGTGTTGAATTGCTCAATGAGTGACTTCATGCGCACACCATCACCCCCTCCCAAGAAGTCCCACCAAGTCACCTCAGTGGTTGCCATCGCCTGCATCGGTAGAGAGAGTAGAATAGAAGAAGCCAGAGCTAATAAACCTTTTTTCATGTGATAATCCCTGAATGGAGTTATGCCTTAAGCTCAGATTGAAAAAATCGATTCGCACTGATTACCGCCTACATAGTACCTCCTGTTGATTTGAGTTAGTTGAACGCCAACCGGTGCTTCATATCTGTTGACCATTCGAGGCGATAGTTCAAGACACGCCCAGAAGCCGAAGGTTGGTCGAGATATCGTTGAAGTTCCGTCACCGAATCTTGAATGATGGAACGTAATGGGATCGCCATAGTATGAATCGCAAGATTAGGATCATTGGTGATCGGTAGTCCATCAAAACTAACCAGAACATGTTGATCACGTAATTCTTTACTAAAGGCGATCATAGCACTGTGCAATCCAATAGCAGTCCAATCATTTGCTGTAATCAAACCCCGCTTGGTAGTAATCCGATCATTCTTCAAGATCTCCTGTCCAGCACTAAGCCCACCCGTGTAGTTCATGCGGCAGGGAAAATGTTCCAGATCGCGACCTTCCTCCTCACAAAAACTCTTTGCTCCAAGATAACGATCTCTAGAAGCTGGGATATGATTGGGACCAACAAAGCAGAAAGACTTGACGCCCAGTGAATACAGATAATTCGCTGCCTGGTAGCCGGCATCGAAATTATCCACTTGTAGGATACTGACTTGGGAACCTGGTTGCGGCTTGGCGTCTAAAAAAATGCCTAAAATCGGAGGTCCTCCCAACCGTTGAGTTGAGATTACTTCATTGCCGGCCATCCCCATGATGATGAGAGCATCCTCTTCTTCGGGTAGCTTTGTGTTCTTGTCAATACGCTCAATCACGGAGCGAATTCCTTCATGCTGAAGCGCACCCTGTAGCTGTTCCAATAGCATGGAATAGAAAGGGTCGTTACCAAGCTTTAGTTGCCGATCCACCAAGATTCCGACGGTGGTTAAACGGTCTTTTCGCAGATCTACAGCATAGTTCCCACTCCCTCGCTGTCGGGTAACAAGTTGCTCACTCTCTAAGCGATCCAGCACTTGCCGAATTCTTGCCCGACTAACTCCTAGATTTACCGCTAAGCTGCGCTCACTCGGTAATCGTTGACCAGGATGACGGGTGATCATTTCTTTGATAGCGAGTACCAATTCATCCTGCTTCAACAACACGGGACACCTGACATAGCTGCGGTACGAAATTTTTTTGAGGGATCCGATTTGTTGATGTTTAATGCGTGACAGCTAATATTCACCCAATTTCGACCAAAAATAACCAATTATCTTCTCCATAGTCAAGAACGAAATGGGTTTCTTTTAAAAAAACAGATAAATGATTTTATTCAATAAATTTTTAAATTTATTTTACAATTACAATTAGAATTTATCGATTTTATGATAAATAAATTTAACCAATTATAAACCAAATTATGATATTGGTTTTTAGTGGATGAGCTGCGCTGATAGCGAAGTCCCACTTTGAAGACAATGTCGTGGGAGCTGTAAGTGCGGACAAAGAAAAAACTTCACCAAATATCAAACAGTAGTGGTTCAGTCTGTTCCAACTCTTGCCAATCCAACTTTAAGCCCAACCCAGTTTTGGAACTACTAGACACTTTGCCGCTGGGATTAACTTGGAGAGGTTGACTGGAAGGAATCAGGAAGTCCTGCTGGGGTACCGCGATTTCAAAATACTCACCACAGCCAGTACCCAGGGTGACTTGCAGAGTCGCGGCTGTTGAAATAGGACTTCCCCAGGCTACTAATTCTAAACCCAAACCTAGAGCAGTGGTGATGTCTATGATCTTCAATAGTGGAGTAATTCCTCCACTCATCGCTAGGTCAACGCGTGCTGTGCTCCAACAGTCTGTAGGGAGCATCACAGCAAGTTCCTCTGGTTCAACCACACTCAAGCCAGCTGGAAGGATCTGAAGCTCAGTTGACTGGCAGAGCTTTCGATAATCTGAGTAGTTTCGATCTGGAAATGGAGCTTCAAGCCAAATAAAGCCAGCTCTCTGCAGGTGTTCTGCAACTTGAAGAGCCCCTGGCAGATCGTAGCCACACTCTGCATCAAACATGAATCCGAATTGCTGCCCTTGGAACTCCCGAGCGATTGTTTTGATCAGTTTTATGTCTGGATCAGGAACACACGCATTATGAAACTTGAAAGTGGCAAAGCCAGCCTGAGCAAGTTGATGTATGAACTCCACGTTTGCAGTTGGATTTTCAAGAACAGGAATACTCGCGTAGGCTTGTAGAGCATCACGTTTTTCACCAAGCAGGCTGGATAAAGGCAGATCATCTTGCTTTGCCCGCAGATCCCACATCGCAATATCCAGCGCCGCAATAGCACTGTTGTAGACATATGGACGACGCTGCGCCATCCACTGCCAGTTTTCTTCAACCCGAAGTCCATCTTTTCCAAGCAAACCCCTGAGCAAAGGTTTCATGTTATACGCGATGCTCAGGTCAATATCTTGTTCGCTACAACTGCTGACAGCACCAATCCCCGTTTGTCCATCTTTTGTTTCAAGACGAACGAGTGTGTCTGTGTTGGTCATCTCTGGCATCCAGGCAGACCAAGAATATTCTTTGGAGCCATATTGGATCGCATAGACTCGAATTCGCTCAATCACAGAAGTAGCAAATTCTAGTTGCTTCTCAAGTGTCTCTGTCACTGGTAACTACGAAAATGGTTGA
>DJYX01000101.1 GCA_002450295.1 Deltaproteobacteria bacterium UBA6967 | reverse complement strand
CTGGATGTCGAAGATCCAAATGAACAACTGAATTTCCTGCAAGAGCTCAAGAATCGTTTCCGGCGTACAGATGCAAAGATGGTCTTTGGCAATGCACACCAAGATCTAAGCCTGCAAGATCTTGGTGAATTTGGACGCTCCATAGCCTACAGCTTTACGCAGCGACTACAACGACATCTGGACCCAGCTAGTGTTTTCCACGCACCCTTTTACCAACTTCCGCAAGCCATGAATGCCTCATGACCACCACGACCATTCAAAAGCCTCTGGGCAATTCTGGTCAGACTATCCAGCAGTTGCTTCGAGGAACCGACTTCGATAACATCCTGACCTGTGTTCACTGCGGTTTATGTCTGGATAACTGCCCGACCTATCGTGAATTACACGATGAGAAAGAGTCCCCTCGCGGGCGACTCTACCTGATGCGTGGCTTGTACGATGGGGAACTGGACCTGACAGAAGAAATCAAGGGATCCCTGGATCGCTGTCTGGGTTGCCGTGCCTGTGAGACGGCTTGTCCTTCAGGAGTGCCATACGGAGAGCTACTGGAGAAAGTCCGAGGTGTAATCCATGAAACCTCTTCACAGGGTGTGATTGAGCAGACTCTGCGAACTGTTTTGCTCAAGGGGCTCTTCCGTTCTACTTTTCTGCTCTCCACAGCCAGTAAGCTTCTTAAGCTCTACGCACTGACAGGACTACCCAAGTTGATCACCAATACAGCTTTGGGCAAGTTCCTACCCAAGTCTTTCGTTTTCCAGCAGCATCTACTTCCTGACTGCTCTGGACGCTCCTTCAAGCAACAGCACGCCCACGACGATCTGCAAGCCGTAGCAGGAACCAAGTCACTAGGTAGGGTAGGGCTCTTCACCGGATGCGTAATGGATGTCTCCGAAGCTGCGGTGCACGAATCCACTGTGCGTCTGCTGCGTGCCATTGGCTACGACGTAGTTGTTCCAGAAGAGCAAGGTTGCTGTGGGGCACTGCATGTTCACAGCGGAGACCGCATTACCGCAAGAGAACTGGCAGAAACCAACCGGCAGGCCTTTGCTGAGCACAACTTTGATCTGGTCGTTACCAACGCAGCCGGATGTAGCGCTCAACTCAAGGACTATCACCATTTATTCCCAAAGAGCGATCCTGGGCACAACAAGGACTGGAAAGGGCTGAGCAGTAAGATTGTTGACATTCTTGAACTACTTTCTCGGCACCCTGAAGAAGTTACTCAACTCTCCTGGCGACAAGAAGAAGACGTAGTACTTTACGATGCTCCATGCCACCTGATGCACGCCCAGAAAATCGACGCCAACCCACGTCAACTGGTCAATAGTCTACCCGGAGTGAAACTCGTGCCATTGACGGAATCCAACTGGTGCTGTGGTTCTGCGGGCATCTACAATCTACTTCAGCCCGAGTTGGCTGGAGATGTACTCAAACGCAAGATTGACTCAGTCCGTGAAACCTTAGAAGCCAATCCCAAAGCAACCACCCTGGTCACTGGAAATCCTGGCTGCCTCTACCAGATCCGAGCCGGTATTCGTGAGGCCAAGCTCCCCTTGCGAGTGATCCATCCTGCCGTCTATCTCGCTGAACGTCTACAGGGCTAAATTCCTTCTGGGGGACAACTGTCCTTTGTCCCCCATCCGCTCTTCTTCGACTGCACTCTCGGCTGCCAAATCCTTGTGGGACGTGATTCTTCGCCTTGCAATTCCCGACCAGTATTTCCAACCTGTTAAAGCTTTTTTGAATTACTGATCACAACAACCAATTGTATCCGCCCATCCTTATTCGCAATCATCACCCACCATGTCCATCATCTGGAAAACAATTCAGACTCTGCTAGGCATCTCTTTTCTATTGATGCTAGCACTGGTTCTAACACACGCATTACTGCTTCGTCCACGTGTCGATTTACAATTATTGGTTCCAGAAGAAAGTTTTGAACTACCTACCTCAATGACATTCTTTCCAGGATCCACCACAGAATTTGTAGTCACTGAAAAAGCTGGACGAATCAAATGGTTTACCGAGGGAGCACTTCAAAATAGTGGCCTACTACTTGACTTGACTGACACAGTCTATTCCGCAGGCTGGGAAGAAGGACTCCTCTCACTAGCCTTCGACCCCGATTATGCCAAGAACCGCTATGCCTACATATTTTATTCATTAGACAGTCCCAAACGATCTCGGCTGTCTCGTTTTACGGTGAATTCAGACAATATCGCAGACCGTTCGAGCGAGTTAGCCCTGCTAGAAATTCCTAAAACTTCCGACAGCCACAATGGTGGAATGCTTCAGTTCGGCACTGATGGATTTCTATATGTTTCTGTAGGTGATGGATATCAGGGTGATGATGCTCAGGACCTTAGTGACCTGAAAGGTAGTCTACTGCGATTGGATATACGCAACGCCAGTGAGGAGGTGCCCTATGCAATTCCACCAGACAATCCCTTCGCTAGTAACAGTGAAGGGATTCGTGCTGAAATCCTAGCATGGGGATTTCGTAATCCTTGGAGATTCAGTATTGATGAATTGACTGGACACATTTTTGTTGGAGATGTCGGCGACAACCATCAAGAAGAGATCAGTCGTGTTGAGATAGGGAAAGACCACGGGTGGCCAATTTTGGAAGGCGACCAGTGTTACCCTCCTGGGACAGAAAATTGTGACAAGGAAGGTACTGTGCTCCCAATTGCTTCCTTCGAACACACCTTTATTCGGTCTGTAATTGGAGGGTATGTCTACAGAGGAGAAGACATTCCCTGGCTCCGTGGTCAGTATGTTTATGGAGACTACTTTCGTGGACTCTTTCAACTGGATCCTACCGAACCAGACATTCAGCATTTCCCCCATGTTTTGGTCTACAAGCCTAGAATGCAGCATGGGGAAGAACTAGGAGAGGTGATGTTCTTCTCTTCACTGACAGAGGACGCAGCTGGAGAGTTATACGCAACCAGTCTGAGTGGCGCCGTCTACAAGCTGCAGCTCTTGTCTCCCAGCAAAGAATTGAAGGGGTTTTTCAGAGCTCTTGGAGACTTCCGTTAAACATTTCATGGGTAGTCATTGATGTTGATACTGATTGCAAAAGTGTGGTCGTGGACAATGAGATGTGGGTTCCTGATAGCTTTGGTGTTAGGAACTGGAGTGCTTTATGTCCGGCTATTGGATGACGACACGATCGGCAAATACCAGATCGACACCAAGGTGGGAGCTGCCCTGTATCTCCAATATAATTGTCAAACTTGTCACGGTACGGAGGGTCTAAACCCTCCTGTGGATGGCTACCCACACCTCGCTGGACAACCAGCCTCCTACTTGATTAATCAGATGCTCGACATCAAGTACAAACGTCGCAACAATGGCATGACTACCATCATGTGGCCCACGATCAACCAGGTTAACGATTCTGAAATTCGTCAGATTGGACAATACTTAGCAAGAATTCAATGAGAACAGGGGAACAATCTTGAGGGAAGATTTTGGAATCAACAAGAAAAGAATAGACCTAGCGGCCACTGCGTACGGAACTCTTGAACTGGCTGATGATTTGATTTCGCTTGTGTAGCATCTGCTTGAGTTGGAGATTCTCTTGCTCCAGCATAGCAACCCTTGACTTCAGTTGACCGACCTCGCTCTCATCATACTCCACTTCTGCAACCGGATCTTCATACTGACGATCTGTCGGGAACAATTCGCCCTGCTCTTTCTCCTTAGGTGCTACCTGAAAAAAAGAAACCTCCTTGTCTAAATCATATACTTCTTGAAACTCATCATCTTTCTCAAGATCGTAGTAGCGTAGATGATCGACCACCTGATCCTCCCTGCGATCCAACAGCAGCCAAATAAGCAGAGCAGGCATGGCGATGATCAAATAGAGCAGAAGCCCTGCGAAGATCGCGACAATTACGTTAATTTCGAGCTCTTCTCCACCAATCCCGGAGACAACCTTCTCTGACGAGCCAGAAAACTCAGTAAAGCCGAAATAAACACCGATCAAACACAATAAGGACCAAATGATCAGTAGCCATTTGGCAAAATTTCTCATGCCTTTGTATCCAGATTTTTAAAGGAAGAACAGTGGAGTTTTGAGAGATTGAACATACCAAGATGGAAGTATCGGTTCAAATGATTTCCAGTTTGAACCAAACTTCTATTGAGTGGTTGCTAGCGAGAATCTTGGGGTGCGAAAAAAGGATTTGTATCAGGTGAATTCCCGCCCTGTTGTCAAGTTCAGTGCAGGTTATGCTTGGTTCCAAGCTCAGGCTCACTGTCATCAACGACCGTGCAGATAACCCACTCAAGGGTCGTGATTCGCTGTTCTAGCTGCTTGATCTTATGGTCCTGCACTTCTAGCAATGCTTGCAGTTCCCGGTTAGTTTTACCTTCCATTTATTCCCTTGGTGGTCAGCACTCTTAATGAAGCACTATGGCGCATCCATCTGCGTAAATTTTGATTGATCTATCGTGTATGCGGCACAATCTGGGCCACCAATCACTCAAAACAAAAGATTTAAAAAAATTGAATCTCACAACGCCCTAACTGAGAAACTCCAAACTGTTTCTTTCCATAAACAAACTCAGCAACTTTGGCATTCTTGAAAGAAAGTTTTTTTCTGGTTGTCTCTTCGCAAACTGAAGTTCATTCTGGAAAATCATCTTTTCACAGCAGATTTCGCTACTCTTTCCGCAAAGTTCCAAATCATCTTAGCTAACAACAGTCTCGACAACTCTGCACACTACTACAACCCAACACCTCTTGTTCGCTCATGTTTTCTTGGTTTGAAGATCGTCTGAACCCATTTCCTAATGAAGAACCAACTCAGCCACCCCAAGGACTGGTGGCCTTCTGTTGGCACTACGCCAAGCCTGCAGGCCCCTGGTTATTCCTGATGTCGGCAGTCACCGCACTAATTTCCATTGGAGAGGTCTACCTGTTTGGATTTCTGGGCAACATTGTGGATTGGCTGGCGGCAAGTGGACAGGAAGGATTTCTAGAGCGTGAGGGAGGAAAGTTGATCTGGATGGGGGCTGTACTGCTGATCGGCCTGCCAACAATCGTCCTGCTGCAATCTCTGCTGATTCACCAGACGCTGCTCGGCAACTTCCCGATGATCGCCCGTTGGCAGATGCATCGCTACCTACTCCGGCAGAGCATGGGCTTCTTCGCTAATGAATTCGCTGGCCGGGTGGCAACCAAGGTAATGCAGACCTCGCTCTCCATCCGTGAAAGCGTGATGAAGCTACTCGACGTCTTTGTCTACGTAAGTGTCTACTTCATTTCCATGATGGTGCTGGTTGCTTCCGCAGACTGGATACTGGCGTTACCGCTGCTGCTGTGGGTAATTGTTTACACCACACTCATTCGCTACTTCGTACCTAGGCTCAAGAAAGTCTCCAGTGACCAAGCAGACGCTCGTTCGTTAATGACCGGACGAGTTGTTGATAGCTACACGAACATCACCACGGTCAAGCTGTTTTCCCATACAGGTAGGGAAGCCGCTTATGCCAGAGAGAGCATGGAAGGTTTTCTGGGAACCGTGCATCAGCAGATGCGACTGGTGACCCAGTTTCAGTTTGTAGTTTACTTCAACAACGCCTTCCTGGTGTTTGCCGTATCTGCTCTAGCTATTTGGCTCTGGCTTGGATCTGTGGTGTCCGTTGGTTCAATCGCCATCTCGATTGCGCTGTGCCTGCGTATTAATGGGATGTCACAATGGATCATGTGGGAAGTCTCTGGCCTGTTTGAGAATATCGGGGTCGTGCATGACGGCATGACGATGATGGTCAAGCCTCATGAAATCGTAGATCAGCCGAAAGCCCAACCACTCAATGTGCCACGAGGGCAGATTGAGTTCGAACATATCGGCTTTCACTATGGAAAGGCCAGCGGCGTGATTGACGACTTCTCTCTGAAAATCACCTCCGGTGAAAAAATTGGTCTGGTAGGGCGCTCCGGAGCCGGCAAGACCACACTGATGAACCTACTCCTGCGCTTCTATGACCTGGAACGAGGACGGATTTTGATTGATGAACAAGACATCGTCCAAATGACGCAAGAGAGTCTGCGTAGCTGTATTGGTGTGGTCACTCAGGACACTTCGCTGCTGCACCGCTCCATTCGCGAAAACATCGCCTACTCAGCTCCCGAAGCAACTGATGAGCAAGTGATCGAAGCGGCTCGTAAGGCCAATGCCTGGGACTTTATTCAAGAGCTGGAAGATTCAGGAGGTCGGAAAGGTCTGGATGCCCATGTCGGTGAGAGAGGCGTGAAGCTCTCTGGAGGACAGCGTCAACGGATTGCCATCGCTCGAGTCTTTCTAAAAGATGCTCCAATTCTTGTACTGGATGAAGCAACCTCTGCGCTGGATTCAGAAGTCGAGGCCGCCATCCAGGAAAATTTATTTCAATTGATGGAGGGCAAAACCGTGATTGCCATCGCACATCGACTCTCCACGATCGCCCAGCTGGACCGTTTGGTTGTGATTGATGCAGGCAACCTGATCGAGTCCGGTAGTCACGAAGAGCTGGTTCAGAATTCCCGTATCTATGCAGATCTCTGGGCTCGTCAATCTGGTGGGTTCCTAGCTCCGGAAGAATACGAAGAGAAAACCCAGGCAGCCTGAGGCATTTTCTCTGGCTCTTCCAGTTAGTTTATGGACCCACTCACTTGCGAATTCGTCACTTCTCCGTTGATATTGGTTGTTTGTCTCCGCTCTCTAGACTGGAGACCCCAACCAAGCTTAGCACATTCAATCCGCAGCGGATTTCAAACGAGGTAGTGAGGAAATGAAAGCAGAGAAACAAACCGATCTGTACGTCTCTTGGGATGAATACCACAAAAAGATCGAAGAGTTGGCCATCAAGGTGTATCAAGACGGATATGACTTCAGTCAGATCGTTTGTATTGCAAAAGGTGGATTGCGGGTAGGAGATATTTTTGCACGGTTATTCGACAAACCCCTCGCCATTCTTTCCGTGGAATCGTATCGGGGCGATGGTGTGAAGAACGAGCAGGGTTCAATGACATTCTCCAGAGATCTTGCTCAAACCACCCCGAATCTTGGAAGCAGGGTGATCCTTGTGGATGATCTGGCAGACTCAGGTATCACTCTGGAAAAAAGCCTGAAGTGGTTGAATCATTTCTACGGATTCTATCTAGACGAAGTCCGCACCGCCGTGCTCTGGATGAAAGGAGTCTCACAGTACAAGCCAGACTATTACGTAGACTATCTTGAGGACTCTCCCTGGATCCATCAGCCCATGGAAAAGTATGAATCGATGAGCGTGACAGATTTGATTTAAGTCTTCCATCGCATACACTGGTAGTCCTGATAGACCAAAGTAGGATTGATCGAAAGCGACTGGAACCCCATAGAACTGCCGGTTAGTATCAAGTTTGTGGTTCCAGTTTCCCTACTGGGCAAAGTTATACAGACTCTCAGCGTTGTTGCTACTTAACCCCAAAGGCGTCTTATGCTCACAAAAAACATCCGATTACAGTATCAAAATAGTCTTATAAATAACAAATTTGTTACATATTTTGGGATCACAGCGAGTATTCTTTTACTGAGCTCTGCTGCTGCCTTCAGCAATCAAGATTCGCCAGACTTAAAATCGGACACATGTAATCGGCTGGGAGGCTTTGCACGGATGGTGATGCAGACGCACCAAGCAGGTGGTTCGTTGGGTGAGTTCAGAACTTCCTTGAAGGCGATGAAGGTAGCTAAGAGAGGAGAGAAAGCGATTTGGGAATCTCGTACAAAATCAATGGGTAACTCCGTAGTGGATGCAGCTCCCAACTACTATCAGAAATGGAGGGATCGCAAAAGAGACTCAGAGATTGCTATTGCTTTTGGACAATTCATCCACCAGGATTGCTTGGAGCGGTTTGTGGAGTAGCGGTTTGGAGGTCCCAGAAATTCCCAAATATTTCTTCGGAAATTGGGCCACTGTGATCACTCTAGGCAAGTAATTTCTTAGCCAATTGCCCTGCTACTTTTTTGGATCCGTACTTCTAAGTCTCCAAAAAAGTACTTGTTCAAGGATCGAATCCATCTCAGTAAAAGAAGAAGGACTGATGTCCACGGTGGGAGTAACAAGTAGACTGTTTGCAGAGAGTTTGAAAAAGAGATTCTTAACACCCCCTAAAAAATGAAAGAGATCTTCTAATCTACAGAATCTGTCCTCACTGATTGCCCAAAAACTTGTTTTCTTTCCAGAGTCCTCTTTCTACTCGTCCGTCTGGATAGGTCATTGTTCCCCGACCATCTATCTTGCCGTACTTGTATTCCCCAACATATTTCTGACCCGATGGATGAGTCAGAGTCCCTTGACCGTGTTCTTTACCATTCTTGACATCCCCAACGTACTTTATGCCACTTGGCAAAGTGAACGTCCCTTTTCCGTCCGGTTTACCTTTTTTGAAGTCACCCACGTATTTCAAGCCATCTGGACGAGTTAATGTACCCTGACCATGCATCCAATCGTCCTGAAATTCTCCAGTGTATTTCTGACCTGATGGATGGGTCAATGTACCCTGACCATGCATCTCACTGCTCTTGAATGCACCCGTGTATACCTGACCGTTTGGGAATGTCTTTGTGCCCTGACCATTGAATTTACCATTCTTGAAAGAACCCTCGTACTTCAAGCCGTCTGGATCAGCATAACTCCCTTCTCCATCAGGTAATCCATTCTTGAAGGAACCTACGTATTTTGATCCACTTGGCAAAGTCAAAGTTCCCTCTCCATGCTCTTTGCCATCCTTGAAAGAACCTTCGTACTTCAAGCCGTCTGGCAAGGTCGAGATTCCTTGGCCGCTGAATCTACCATCCTTGAAAGAACCCTCGTATTTCAAGCCGTCTGGATCAGTATAACTTCCCACTCCGTTCGGCAATCCGTTACGAATTTCTCCAACATACTCATGGTCGCTTTCTGAGTTTCTACTTGTTTTCCAGCTGGCTGGATTGGACTCCTGCCCACTCTTGGTCTTTTCCTCACCAATGTAGAGCGTTGCTGATGTGATTTTTGGTGGCTTTTGCTCCAATGGTTCTTTACCGATGAACTTTCCATCGCGCCAGAAGCCACTAAACACTCGTCCCTCGGTTAAAGTCATGGTCCCCTGGCCGTTCCTCTTGCCGTCCTTGAAAAAACCTACGTATTCTACTCCGCTTGGAAATGTCTCGGTTCCCTGGCCATTCGGCAATCCGTTGCTGACTTCTCCAACATACTCATGGTCACTCACCAGATTTCTGCTTGTTTTCCAACTGGTTGGATCAGACTCTTGGCCACTCTTGCTATCATCATCACTGATGTAAAGGATGACGGTTTTTGCTTGAGACCACAGAGTTGCGTCATTGAAGACCAGCAACACAAGAAGGATGGTCAACAGACTT
>DJYX01000111.1 GCA_002450295.1 Deltaproteobacteria bacterium UBA6967 | reverse complement strand
GAGTCGGCTCAAGGCTTCTCGTTCTGCATCTGTGATCAGAAACTGTTCCGAGAAGTTTGCCAGGATACAGATGCCATCGACACCTTGATCAATCATACAATCAAGCACACGCTTCATTCCTTCGTAATCTACTTCTCCATTGGGATGAAAAGGAGTGGGGGCGACAGGCCAGATACCAGAATACTTGCTCATTTATGAACCTCAGTAGAATAGTGTTGAAGGGAAACAGTGGGTTTTGAAATGACTTATAACGGAAAAGAAACCAGGAGGCTAGTCTTTCATTTGCTGGAAGAATTTCCTGCAGTTACCAGTTAACAGAATCAATCTCTAGAGGAGAATGGCGCAACTCAAAGTGGTTTATCAAGGGAAAGGAGCCAACCTTGTTGGCAAGGCTTGGCGTTATGGAGCAATGGGCGGAACTTGGGAAGAAGGACCTGCGGAGGGCCAGGTGATCGTCTCACTCCAGGTACAAGATCGTAATTACCAACCGTTGATGTCTTCTCTACGCGATGATCCGAATGTGGTTGAGATTCTGGATAGCTCACCAAAGTCTGCAGAATCTTCATGAGCTAGTACAATAGCTTCTTCAAGGCTTCAAGTAGGCACTGACCATCCGCTGGAGTGTTGTAGCCCTGGATCGAGATTCGGGCAATACAATGCTCCTTCCAGCGCATGACAGGAATCTCAATTTGAAATTCATCATAGAGCCGGTTCTTGATGTCTCCAACATCACATTCTGGTAAAGGCAGAGAAACCATCTGCATGCCAGCCCTTAGTTCGGGCTCTACTAGGGGATTCAAGCCAGTGATGCCAGACCACTCCTCAGCAATTTGCCAAACCAATTGGTGACAGGCTTGTTTGACTTCGGCCCAGTGGTGCTTTTCCAAGAAATCGATTGCTGCTGGAATTGCTAACAGGGGAGCCAAGTCCCGAGTTCCTTGGAATTCAAGTGAATCAATGAAACGGGAATTTCCCAGAGCACCCTCTCCTTCGGCATCTGGGTTCCAACCGTGGCTAACGACCAATGGTTCGATCAGATGTTGCACACGAGGTTGGACATGCAGAAAGGCAGATCCCTTCGGAGTAAGCATCCACTTGTGACAGTTGCCAGAGTAGAAGTCAGCATCCAGTGCGTCTAAACTTAGCGGGATGTGACCCGGAGCATGAGCACCATCGATGACCGTCCAAATACCTCGATCCTTCGCTCGCTGAATCAACTCTTCAATCGGAAAGGTAAGGGCAGTGGCAGATGTCAAATGGCTGAGAAAGAGAACCTTGGTTTGTGGTGTGACCTTTGACCAGATAGCTTCCGTGAATTCGGTGGCTGAAGCCAGTGGGAGAGGAACTTCGGCATGAACATACTTGGCGCCTGTCTTGCGAGCAATGAAGGTCCAGGTTTTTTCAAGCGCACCATATTCGTGGTCTGTCGTTAGGATTTCATCCCCTTCGTTCAGTTGTAGTGAACGAGCCACGATGTTCAGCCCTGTGGTGGCGTTGGTCACGCCTACCAGGTTGTTCGGATGTGACCCAACAAAATCTCCAAGGCGTTCCCGTACATTTCGAATTAACTTTAAGCTTCTTCTGTGCTGGTCCATGAACTCAACCGGTTGCTTTTCGAGCTCCAGTTGCCAGTACTGATAGTCTTCAAAAATGGGACGTGGACAAGCTCCAAAAGATCCGTGGTTCAGAAAGACGACATCGTCTCTCAACAGGAAGTGTTCGCGTAGGCCAAGAGCCATAAAGTCTTTCGTGTTTAGTTGTAAAGGTGGCAGGCAGTCCAATGACCGGGCTTGGCTTCTGCAAACATAGGAGCCGCGGTGGAACAATCAATTTTTTTGGTTTCGAAAACCTCTTGCTTACGGGGGCAACGCGTGCAGAAGGCACATCCTTTGGGAGGGTTTTCTGGGCTGGGCACTTCTCCTTCGAGCAGTACTCGTTTGGCTTCGCGTTCTCGTTCTTTTTCAGGATCAGGAATGGGAATCGCAGCAAGCAGAGACTGAGTATAAGGATGCAGCGGATCTTCGTAGATCGTGTTGCTGTCTGTCAATTCCATTACCTTCCCCAGGTACATCACCGCCATTCGATCACTGATGTGCCGAACCACTGCTAGATCATGCGCAATGAAGAGGTAAGTCAGTTTCAATTGTTGCTGCAGGTTGCGCATCAGGTTGATGATCTGGGCCTGAATTGAAACGTCCAAGGCGGAGATGGGCTCATCGGCCACAATGAAATCTGGTTGTGCCGCAAGAGCCCGGGCGATCCCAATCCGTTGCCGTTGTCCACCGGAGAACTCATGTGGATAACGGTCAGCAAATTCCCTGGCCAGACCCACCATCTCAAGGATTTTCTCAACTTCAGCACGGATCTCAGAGCGTGGGTGAAATTGATGGATGTGCATTGGTTCGCCAATGATGTCGGCGATTTTCATCCTTGGATTCAGCGAGGCATACGGATCTTGATAGATCATCTGAAAGCGATTGCGCATCTTGCGCAAGGCCTTGCCCTCCAACTGCACCAAATCTGTTCCACGATAGTGAACAGTGCCGGCTGTGGGCTTATAGAGTTGCAAGATACTGCGACCTAAGGTGCTTTTGCCACACCCGCTCTCACCGACAAGTCCGAGTGTCTCCCCTTCAAAAACCTCCAGACTCACATTGTCGACCGCTTTGACCACTCGTTGAGGCCCCTTGAGGAATCCCGAAGCTTGACCAAAGTGCATTGATAAGTTTTTCACTTGGACGAGTGGTTCAGTCATGGTTCACAACTTCCCTGCGTGATGACACCAGACCGCGTGAGTGGTCGAGATCGATTGCTTCTCAGGAGGAGTTTGGCAATGCTCTGTTTGGTACAAACAGCGCTCGAGAAAAGGACAGGAAGTGGGGTAGTTAATCAGATTGGGAGGAAGTCCTTCAATCGCTTCAAGAGGTTTTTCGGAGCGAGTGTCCAACCGGGGCAAAGAATTCAGGAGCCCTCTGCTGTAAGGATGCTGCGGCGTTTTGAAGAGTTGGTCAACGGGAGCAAACTCCACAATTTTTCCTGCATACATCACAGCTACCCGATCTGCCAGACCAGCAACAATGCCCAGATCATGTGTGATCCAGATCACGGACATCCCAATCTCTCGACGCAGTTTTTTGACCAGATCAATAATCTGGGCCTGAATGGTCACGTCCAACGCGGTTGTTGGTTCATCGGCAA
>DJYX01000173.1 GCA_002450295.1 Deltaproteobacteria bacterium UBA6967 | reverse complement strand
TGATTCAGTTTTTGAAGCTCAGATAAGGGCAGCTGCTGAAAATGAAACGGATCCAGAGGTAAAGAAAAAACTCTGGAATGAATACAGGAAATATAAGGGCTTACCCATTAAGGAGTAATCAATGACAATGCTATTCAAACGAATACTAGTCGCACTCATCACTGTAAGCCTTACAGGATGCGGGGCGGGACTGGACTCGTTAACGAAGAGTTCGAAGCCGTCAAAACCTACTGTTGGTCCGTCCACTTCTTCTCAGATCGAACAGCAATCTAAAATTGCTCAAATTCAGCGAGATGCGCCTAAGCTTGATGTCGTCATACCGGTCTTTGATCCTGGTCTCAACGAGGCTGGCGATGATGAGAATGTATGGCCTGAAATGCGAAGGGCTGAGGCGAACCGATTTGCTTGGAAACTTAAAGATGCTCTCGAGAGTTCAGGAAAGTTCAATGTTGTTCGTGTGACGCCTGATCAGAATGCGACTGGTGAACTTTATGTCGTCGGACGGATTGTTGAATCTTCTGGAGAGGATGTTGAAATAGCAATTCAAGTCTTCGATATTTCTGGCCGAGACCTCATAACGGCAAACCGCACGTCAAGTTTTAATTTCTTGTCTGGCGTCGTAGATACAAAAAAAATTGTCGGCGATTCAGTCTCTGAAAAATCATTCTCGCACAGCGTAGATGATGAGTTCTTCAAGGACATTCGGAATAAAGGTAAGGATTCTTACCAACCAGTCTTTGATGATGCTGCCGCTTACGTCGTTACTTTACTACAAGATTTAAGCGTTGATGAAACCGTCGATTTGAAAAAAATTGCTGATCTGCGTTTCGCGGCGAGTTTTTCAAATGAAGCATTCGCAGAGCATATGACGACATCTGAGGACGGGACCATCTCTTTGGTCTCAATGCCCGCCGAAAACGATGCAACTTTGGAAAAAGTCAGAGCTATCCGGATCAGGGATCAGTTGTTCGTCGATAAGCTTCAGGTTGAATATCAGAGTTTCAATCAGAAATTCGAAAATTCGCACAATGTTTGGCAGGAACAAGTATTAGTCGAAGCAAAAGCTAGATCCGGTGCTCGTAAAAAAGCTGCAGGACAAGCTGTAGGTGCTGCCATTTTGATAGGCCTAGCAGTAGCAGCTGGAAAATCTGTCGATAGAGAAATGAATAGTTCTACCTACGATCCAACGGCTGCAACCTTGGGAGCATATGCTGCGATCGGTGCTGGTATTGGAGCTATCGGAATGATTGGAAACAGCGTTCAGAGCGTCAAAGAAGCTGAAATGCATAATGACTTAATCAAGGAATTAGGCCAATCAGTGGATATGGAGGTTGCACCTCAAGTCGTTGCATTTGAGGAGAGCCAAGCTGAACTGGTAGGTACTGCAAGTGAGCAGTTTACTCAGTGGCGGGCGTTTCTGAAAAAGATCTATGAACTCGAGAAGACGCCTGATCGTCAACTTTAATAATGCTTGAGGTTGATCTCCTAGAAGCAAAAGCTCGGAAACGACGGCTTTACTTTGCTGTCGCGAGCGGCCTTTTTATTGGTGGGTCAGCAATAACCCTGATACCGACTTTGATTTCTAAAACTCAGCCTGAGCAACAAATTCTCACCATAGAGAATCCTCCTCAGAGACCGAATGAGGCTACGAAGAAAAATTTAGTTCAGTCAGCTGAGCCAGAGTCTGTAAACCAACCTATTCAAAGCCCAACAATACAACTGAGTGACCAATCTGAGTTTGAAGAGCAGTTTTTCGCTGCCGTTAAAACCTATGATGAAACCGTTGAACCAAACATCGATAACTATCAAAGTATTCTTGGTGATCAAGGGTTCATGAATACGATCAGGGGATTGCAGCAAGATATAGCTGCAAAGGCTGCTCAAGAGCAGTACAAAGATGGGTTAACAATATTGAAAAAAATGACTCAAGTCGCGACCGATCGGATTACCCAAGAAAATAATCGACTCGAGAAATTGTTGAAGCAAGTGACAGATGCATGGGCTACCAAGGATATCGATTTGATGTCAGCATCTCTCAAGTCAGCACGCTTGATTAGTTCAAACAACAAAAAGATTGTCGAATATTCCAGTCTCCTAGGCGATTGGCCGGAAGTGGAAACCCTTTTAAATAGGGCAGCTGAAGGAGAGTCTAAGGGCAAAATTGATGACGCTATTCAGTCCCTTCAACAAATCTCCAAGCTCAACCACGACATCGACAATTTATCATCACGAATTGATTCGCTTCAGGCAAAGCGAAAAGACATCCTAGAGACCAGACTGGTAGAGCAATTATTTTTAGCATTAGAGAAGTCGGACCTGTCTTCCGCAAATGAAGCTATTCAACGATTGTTAAAAGCGGGCATTCCAGAATCAGCCTATACACATTTACTTGCAGACTATCACCAGAAAAAATATGACGCTGAGTTTGTGATCGTTAGTAATGCAATGGATAGCGCAATCGTTAAAGATGACTGGATCAAAGCCAAGCAGCTAGTGGATCAAAATCAGAAAGTATTTGGTAGTGAACCACGTTTCAAAGCGCGAGGTGAAGCTATATATAAAATTCATAAAGGTATCGCAGAAGTAAGTAATGCTTTGGCAAAGCCTGAGCAGCTTTTGAGCTCTAGGGTTAGGGCAAATGCGCATACTTTGTTAGAACGAATCTCTCCCGATCTTAATATGAGCTTACAACTCCGAAGTAAAGCAGATCAATTGAGTGCTCTACTAGCAAGCTATCGCACTAAAGTTCCGGTTACAGTCGTTTCAGATGGATTAACTTATATTGAGGTTAAGTCTGTTGGGAAAGTTGGAGAGACAACTGGCAGAGTGGTTGAGCTGCTTCCAGGAAAGTACGTATTTATAGGAAAGAAACCGGGCTACGTTTCAAAACAAATCGAGATTAACGTTGAACCAGGGACTCCCGCTCAGATTAAGGTGATTGCTGATGAGCCGATTTGACGCAGAAGTGTCAAAAGCCCAAAACGACTTGCAGTCGCGTCGAATCATTTTATTTTTACTTTTGTCATTTGGGATTTTATCTGTCGGCATTTATGCACTGCTGTTTCGCCAGACACAAATCTTCATAGGTCCTGAGGAAGCATATCAAACACATCAGATAGAGGTATCTAGAGGCTTAGCGATGATGGCAGGTGATCATCTACTGAGCCTCTCGTCAGATATCGAACTGACAGTGTCGGCCCCAGGATTCAAGGAGCAGGTAGTCGCAGTTGCTCCGGCACAACTTGGTAAAAGTAAATCTATAGAGCTGATACCAGCCCCCGCCCTGTTAAAGTTTTCCGTGATTCCCGATCAACCAGCTAAATGGTTAGTTGATGGGGCTCTGATTTCTGAGGGTTCAGAGTTGGAGTACGAAGTTGTAGCTGGTGAGCACCAAATCACAGTGATATCAACACTTGGCGTAAAGAAAACTTTTGATTTCGAAGTTGAGAGAGGTACAACTCTCCAAAAAACTGTTGAGTTTGAACCAATCTCTGGAATCTTTAGATTTACGCTAAATCCTGGGGGCAAATTGTCCATAGATGGTCAAGAGGTGTCTGAAAGAGAGGTCAGTATCATCGGTGGCAAGCACCAAGTACAAGTCTCCCTGGATGGTTATTATCCAATTACTGAAAGCATTCTCTTGGTCGCAGACGGCGATATCATCGAGCGGTCGTATGGCTTAAAGCCAAAGCCTGTGAGCGTGAATTTAGATCTGACTCCAGGCGATGGCCTTTTAACAATTAATGGAGCCAAAGTTAGTACTTCTGGCAAGAGTCAAATTGAGATCCCTTATCGAGAACAGTTGGTGCTCCAGTATTCAAAGGCTGGCTACAGCGAAGTTAAGGAAGTGTATAAACCCGCACCAGGGGCAAACCTCAATTTTAGCGCCCGACTAAAAATTGAGCTAGGAAGAGTTAGGTTTGTTGGTACAGATGGTGCGACGGTTAAAATTAATGGAAAGGAAGCGGGTACTCTGCCATTTGAAATTGATTTGCCGACCAGCTCTTTTGTGGCAGAGGTATCAAAACAGGGATTCCAATCGCAAACTAAGAAAATATTTCCAAGGCCTGACCGCACCCAAATTGCTGAATTCAAGCTAGCCTCAATAGTTGCACTGAAACAGGCTTCGTCACCTAAAGAGTACACAAGCGGATTTGGGCTCGAATTCAAATTAATTGAAGCGGAAGGCCAGACATTCCAGATGGGCGGTGATCGTAGCGAAAGGGGACAGCGAGCCAATGAGATTGTTCGAAATATAAAATTTACTAAAAACTTTTATGTATCGATAACGGAATTAACGCAGAAGCAG
>DJYX01000235.1:5794-9170 GCA_002450295.1 Deltaproteobacteria bacterium UBA6967 | reverse complement strand
AGTACTGAATAAGCGGGCCGTGGAGCAGGCAAAGGATACTGATGTGTTTGAATCGGAGTAACAAGCGGCAGGGTCTGGATTAGGCCAATTTGATGGGCTTGTTTGAGCGTATAATTTGCTAATTCGAACCAACTACATGAATTCAAACCTCCGAAGTGAACATAATTTTTCACATCCCCTTTGATGAGTTTGCACAGGGCCAAAGCCAAATCTCTTGTCCAAGTCGGCGAACCGACTTGATCTGAAACGACTCTGATTTCATCTCTTTCACGTCCCAGTCGGAGCATTGTTCGAACAAAATTATGACCGTGTGCAGCAAACAACCAAGATGTCCTGACTGTTAGCCAATCAGCATCACTAGCTTCAATTCTTGCTTCCCCGTCTCGTTTGCTCTTCCCATATACCCCAAGCGGTGCTGTATGGTTCGATTCAGTAACAGGGCTACAGTTGTTCCCATCAAAAACAAAATCCGTGGACAAATGAACGATTTTAACCCCAGATCGATGACAAGCTTCCGCCAACTTGCCAACACTAATTCCATTGACATGGAATGCGAGAGCAGATTCCGTTTCTGCCTTATCCACCTTTGTGTACGCAGCGCAGTTGAGCAGGATATCAGGTCGATAATTTTTGATGATGCTCACTACCTGTTCCTGATTCCTAATGTCCAATTCTTTACCAGGGGGAACATGACACTCGAATTCTGGGAATTGATCCAAAACAGACAAAAAGTCTTTAGCTAACATCCCCTCACCACCTGTTAGCAAAATCTTCATACCGAAACCAGTGACTGAAGACTTTCTCGTAGAGAATTTAACTGAGATTTCATCACAGTGCGCAGATCTAAAAGAACATTATCTTTCCGGATCACCCCAACAATAGCAGGGCTACTGGAGCGGAGCCTTTGGTGAATTTCTGAAGCTGAAAATCTTTCGTGGCTCAAACACAGAGCCGCAGAGGGTAATTTTACTTCAGGTATTCCTCCACCCCCTGCCATAGATTCAGTTTCATGAACGGTCAATTTCCACTCAGGGCTTGAAGAAAGTGAGCCCTGCAGATCATTCACATATCCAAGAATCTCCTCTTTGGTTCTTTCTAGAAATTCAAGAGTGGGAATTTTCTGAACAACATGACTCATGTTTCCGTAAGCAGTCAGGGTCTGTTCCAGCAAACAGAGCGAAGCCTTATCAAGACGGACCGTACGATAGAGTGGATGATTCCTCATTTTCTCCAACAGAATTTTTCTCCCAAGAACAATACCTGCTTGTGGCCCTCCAAGAAGCTTGTCTCCGCTGAAACAGATCATGTCAACTTCAGTTGCGATTTCCTGTTGCACTGTAGGAACATGCTGAAGTTCTGGTTGTTGAAATCGATAAAAAGTTCCACTGCCCCAATCATAAAGAGTTGGGATCTCAACTTTTTTTGACCATTCAACCAAATCATTCAAAGAAACTTCTTCAGTAAACCCCTGGATGGAATAGTTCGAGGGGTGCACCTTGAGGACAGCGACGGTTCTTTCACTGAGGCTATTTTGATAATCGCTGAGGCGGGTTCTATTTGTTGTGCCAACTTCAATCAGCTTTGCACCAGCTTCCCTTAGGATGTCAGGAATGCGAAAGGATCCTCCAATTTCAACCAACTCACCTCTGGAAACCAACACCTCGCCACCTTCACAGAGGGCTTTCATCATCAGAAAAACTGCTGCTGCATTGTTATTAACAACAATTGCCGACTCCGCCTTGCTAAGATTACAAATCAAACTTTCAATACGATCCATTCGTTGACCTCTTTCACCGGAGGCCAAGTCCAATTCAAGGTCAGAATATTGGGATAATGATAAGATGGTCTGAGCTAGGAGTTCTTCACCAAGTGGCGCTCTACCCAAATTGGTATGGAGCACAATGCCGGTGGCGTTAATGACTGGGGAAAGTTGTGAGGGCTTTCTTTGAGTGAATTTCTTTTTTGCCTGAGACAGAATTCCTATCCGAGAGCTCATCCATTCGGGGAGATCACTCTCGGCTGAACATTGATTGTAGTTACGTCGCAAATCTTCTAGCCAGGATTCAATTTGCTGACGCTGTAATTTAACGTTTGTAAGACCCGCCTGTGATAGGGTCAGTTCAATTTCCTGGATCGACGGGAGATTACGATACCAGGAGGACATGATTAGCCAACCTTAGATCCTAGAGTCTTTTCATCAGGTTGTAATTCAACTTGATCGTCAGATACATTAGCACTTCTATTCAGGGATGAATCGATTTCAGAAATCTCAGCTTCAGATTTTGAAGATGATTGTTCTTCATCGTTTGTATCTCTCTTAGCAGGTTTACTCTTCCGAGTACGAGTAGTCTTGGAGGATGTTTTTCTGGTTCCGCGTTTGGCTGATTTTGGCATCTCAACCACAGGGGCCAAGGAATCAGGTTGCTCCTCCAGATTTACCTCCAGCGTTTGTTCTGAAGGATCTTCAGATTCAGCTTTTGCCAAATCTTCCAAATTTCTCTCCTCCTCCTTTTCAGAGGGCTCAGATGACTTCAGTTCTTCGATAGTAGTTTCCTCAGTTGGATTTTCAATCTCGACGTTCTCATCCCCTGATTCCTCAGGAGCTTTATCGATAATTGCCTCAGAGTCTGTAACTGAAGAATCTTCAGAAAGTGTCAACTCGTCTGAAATAAAGTTTTCTTCGGAGAGAGGGACTGCCTTGTGCTCTGAGGAAGGATCCAAAATCTTTGTCTCTTCGGAGTCTGTCTGGGCAGACGACTGGTCTTGGACAGTAGATTCGTTCTCCTTGGAAAGCGTCAAGTCTTCGGAGGGCTTGGTTGTCTCTGAAGATTCTTGAGCGCTGTTGTCTACGGTTGAATGTTCCGTCGAAGTCAAGTCCTGTGAACCCAACTCTTGGACTTCGACGGAAAGTGCGTTTCCCAAGGTTTCTTTTGCTGCGGGTTGATTGAGCAAATTACCTTGGGCATCAATATGAGTACTACTGAAAACAATGGTATGAGGAGGAAGTGTCCTCAGTTTTCTTCGCCAAGGTGAAAACTGCAGGGGTTGCCAAGGGGAGTCATCCTCCTTGCCATTTTTCTCATGGACACTGCTGTAGACTGTCCAACCTGCCGAACGCTTTGGTTTGGGTGGGGGTTCTTCAAACTCATCTGTTGGAGTAAGATTTTCATCCTCTTCAGCGACGTTATCATCCTGTTGATCTAGTTGATCATCTGATGACTCATCGTTGAAATCACGACGACTACGACCACGGCCTCTACCTCTGCCGCGATTTCTTGAGCGAGATTTTTGTTGTTTGCTTTCATCCTCCTCATCTTCGTTACTTGAATTGTTATCTGCGACTGATTCAAGAGGAGTTGCCACTTCTTCCAACAGT
>DJYX01000235.1:4064-5450 GCA_002450295.1 Deltaproteobacteria bacterium UBA6967 | reverse complement strand
TTGCTCCTCATTTTGCTCCTTCGCAGGATGAGGTTCTTTGTGGATACGGAAATCCCGCCGAGCTCGTGCTCTGAAATCACGATTTCGATAGGCCTCGCGAGGATTACTGTCCACGGACTCTTGAACAAGGCCACCGTCACGCCCAACAAGTTCAATATCTGGAATCTCACCTGGAGTAAGGTTTGGATCAGGTGTGATCTTTATCCTTAGAGAATATTCCATCTCCAATTGATAGAGATGCTTCCTTTTCTGGTTTAGTAATTGTTCTGCCAACACAAGGGGGAGTCGTAGCCTTACCTCTTGAATCTTGCCACTGAGAACCAGATCTCTCATCTGTCGCAGTAGCTTATTTGCTAGCGAAGAGTTTGAGATTACTTTTCCAGAGCCATGGCAGGCCGGACAAAGTTCTTTTCCACTTTGAGAGAGACTGGATGCAATCCGCTGCCGGCTCATCTCCAGTAGTCCGAATTGGGAAATTTCGCCCAGCGTCCATTTTGCTTTGTCTTTGGACAGGGATTCTGAGAGACATTGAACGACTGCCTGGCGATTCTGGCTATGGTTCATGTCAATGAAATCAATAACAATCAGGCCTCCAAGATTTCGAAGACGGAGTTGCCGAGCTACTTCTTCTGCGGCCTCAATATTGGTTCGGAGTGCAGTCTCCTCAATATTTTTTTCCTGGTTAGATTTACCAGAATTGACATCAATCGAGACAAGAGCCTCCGTTGGTTGAATCACCAAACTACCCCCAGAAGGCAAAGGCACTTGGGGGTGGTTCAACCATTCGATCTGATCTTCAATTCGATGCTCGGAGAATATAGGGCGCTCTCCGAGGTAGAGTTGGAGTTTCTTTTGACGACCTGGCATGTTGGTCTGGAAGAATTCTAAGGCTCTTTGGAAGGCTTCAGGATCATCGATGATGACATCACCCACATCATCAGTGAAGTAATCCCGCAGCATCCTAACGACAGCATCTTCCTCTTGGTGTAAGAGGGTTGGCTTTGAGGAAGCTTCAAAGCTTTGCTTGATCTGATTCCAGGTTCTCCGAAGTGTCATAAAATCTTGCTTCAATTCGCTCAAGCTCCTGTCAACTCCTGCTGTGCGAATGATTGCGGAGGCGTCTTCACTTCCCAGGCCCTTGAGCAAATGTTTGAGGCGAGTTCTTGTTTCGTTATCCTCGATTCGTTTGGATACTCCTCCCTTGTCACTATTGGGCATGAATACAAGAAAACGTCCAGGAAGTGAGATATTCGTTGTTAGAGCCGCACCCTTGTGAGCGATTTCATCCTTTGCCACCTGAACCATGATTTTCTGGCCTGGATGAAGCAATTGATTGATGGCAGGCCTCCCACGAATCCCTCTTGGTGCCTTGAAAAGCATTTGGTT
>DJYX01000235.1:0-3672 GCA_002450295.1 Deltaproteobacteria bacterium UBA6967 | reverse complement strand
GATTGGATCTTCACCACAATACCGATGTAGATATTTCCTACGGTTTGGGCTCGGTGGGTGTAATCAATGTAGAGATTGTCCAGCATCTGATTGTTAGCAATCGCGATGCGTGTTTCATCATCTTCAACATTGATCAACATGTTTTTGTTGGAATCTGACATCCTTCTCCTTTGTAAGGAAATTGGAGATGATGACGCTTGGTTCCGAGAGGTGGGTCTTCTGGTGGCAGCAACCTAGTGGCGGACAGAAAGAGCTTGTATTAGGCTTCTGATAGTTGGTTCCAAAGACGGGCTTTTTTTAGATTTCCAGCAGTCCAGCAATCCTCTGATTGCTGTGATTTCTTCAGACAAAGTCATGAAGATTTCAAAACTGTGGAAACCAGGATCCAACAAATTTGGGTTTCAAAATTCGATTCGTTGAAGCAGAGGAACAACAGTTCCTCAATATTTCATCGTGATCTGAGCTTCTGAATGATTGTGCCTATTGTTTTCTGGCGTCATTAGGTTCTGCTTTTGGAAGCAGGACCACGACTGCAAGTGCAGTCCGAAACTGAGCGTCAGGGCGTGCTATTCGGTTTCCTTCATCGGAACTACCTCGTACTCGCCGTGTTCGTTTTTCAAAATCATTTCAATGCGTTCTTCCGCCCTTTGAAGTAGCCGGTGGCAGTCCCGGCTGTGGCGGATACCTTCCTCAAAAGCTTGCAGCGCTTCTTCCAAAGCCAAATCACCACTTTCAAGGCGACGAACAGCTTCGTTGAGTTGCTGAAGGGAATTTTCAAAATTGGGAGATTCAGCCATTCAGATGGCCTCAATAATTCGACTCACCATCACGTTAGGCGGTCCATCTTGAGCTTTTATGGTCAAATCAGCTGTTAAGTAAACGGGTTCTCTCTGCTGAAGCATTTGGTTAACGTTTTCTTGCCAGTTTGGCTGCTGGAGCAAGGGTCTGTGTTGGTCACATTGTAACCGCTGTTTTAGGGTCTCTCGATCCACCTGAAGATAAACGGTTTTGCCAATGCCTTTCAGTAATTCTTGATTCTCTGATCGGAGAAACATCCCTCCCCCGGTCGAAAGAATCGTGTTGTGCACATTTTGGAGATTTTCCAAAAGTTTTGTTTCCAAATCCCGAAAGGTTGCTTCTCCCGCATACCGGAATATTTCCTCGATTGTGCAGCCTTGCTGTTTCTCAATTTGCTGATCAGTATCCAGGAAGAAATAACCGAGGCGATTTGCTAATTTTCTTCCAACAGTGGTTTTGCCTGCCCCCATGAAACCAATCAAAATGATGTTCATGCAGGGATGTCTATCGAGGTTTCTTCATTGGAGCAACTCTCGATCCAACCACCACCAAGCACTCGATCCCCCTTATAAAACACGGCTGCTTGTCCAGCGGTGACAGCACGCTCAGAATGGGGCAGATGCAAAATCGCCTGATCTGCTGCCAGAGGTGTCAATATCGCTTCACATCCTCGATGAGAATATCTCAACTGGACCATGACCTCTCTGGGATCTTTCGGGGGTTCAATGAGCCAGTTGATTTCTTTTACTTGAACCTCATTGAAAAGGAGATTCTCTCTTTTGCCAAGAACCACCTGATTCTCATCAACATTGATGGCAACCACATACCATGGTGTCCTGTCACTAATCCCCAAGCCTCTGCGTTGTCCGATAGTGTAGAAAGGAACACCCCTGTGTTTGCCCAGTACTTTGCCGTCTAAGTTTATAAAGTTACCTGGGTTTTCAGTGATGCGATTCTGTGCTTTCAGAAATTGACGATAGTCTTCATCTATAAAGCAAATTTCCTGACTGTCTGGCTTGGATGCAGAATCAAGTTTGAGCTTTTCAGCGATGAGTCGGACTTCAGATTTGATATGGTCTTGTAACGGAAAGATCAAGCGCTGGAGTTGGTAATAGGGAATACCATGAAGAAAATAGGTCTGGTCTTTTTTGCGATCTCTTGGTCGATGAAGCTCAATTTTTCCAGAGTCATTTTTCACAATTTTTGCGTAGTGGCCCGTTGCCAAGAATTCACAATCTAGCTCGTCTGCTTTTTTTAGTAGAAGCTCACTCTTGACCTTACGATTGCACATTACGCATGGGTTTGGAGTTCTACCTAAAGCGTATTCATTGACAAAATAATCAATTACGTTTGACTGGAAATCTTCCTGAAAATCCAGGACATAAAATGGAATTTCCAACCGCTCACAAATCAGCCTAGCATCTAGAGCCTCATCAAGTGAGCAGCAACTCTTGAGTCGTTTTTTTGCTTCAGGGCCCTGATACAGTTTCAGATGAAGTCCGATCACCTGATAGCCCTCTTCTTTTAGCAAAGCCGCAGCAACGGAGGAATCTACTCCACCGCTCATCGCCATTGCTACCCTTGGTCCTGCCATATTCCTTGCATCAAGTTTTTATTCACGACGCTCAATCGGTTGGAACTGGCTGTTATAATCGTTGTAGTCCATTCGTCGGCCTTTCAGTGGCATATCTTTATTGCGAATAGCAGTAAAGCGATCATAACGTTCCTTGATATGTGCTTCGTAAGCATCACGCATTGCTTTTAGTTCTGCATTCCAAGATTCTTGAGCCGCTTCCCTCAGCCGAAAAGGTACATAAGGCACTGGCTGTGGCTGAGAGTTCGCAACATCTTGAATTTGATTTGCTGTGTTTCTCACTTCCTCTAGCTCAGCAGCATAGATTCTGTCAACAGCGTCAGCTGATTCTTGCCGAATCAGGTTTTGAATTTGCAAATCTATCTGCACACTTTGGACAACATTTTCCTGAGCCTGAGCAATGTTAAACGTCAAAATGAAAAGACAAAATCTTGTGAAAATTTTTAGGGGGACCATTTTTTTTCTCACCCTTATGCTTCCCTTTGGAGCCTCCGCCCAAAAGTATCGCAGGGATTGTTATTTGTCTGAGCAGGCAAGATACAACTGCTTCATGCAGAGTCATACAGGATCGTTGGAAAATGCTAAGACTCGAGCTGTAGAGCGCAGGGATATTCTTGAACAACAAGCTGCAGCAAGGCCAGATCTGATTGCAGAAAGAAACCAACGTAGGGAGAGAGAGTTGCAAGAATTGCGGCAAATTGTGGAAGCTGCTCTTCGGCGAAATGTTACTAATGAGGGGAAGAAATACCAGGTTAATTATGGAATTGTCCTGGAACCCAGAGCGTTTGAGAGTCAAGAGCAGTCAGACAGGTAGGTCTTGTGAATCAATATAATCGCTCATATTTTCAGTGAGATATTTTTCCAACTCCACTTCGTTTCCTTTTGCAGAACTTCTCTCTACAACGGTAAAAGTCCCGGATAATTTCTTCAGAAGTTGAACCTGCTCCTGCTCACTCGCATTTAACTCATCCACCTTGATTGAATTCATCTCCTGCTCACTCGCACCAGTCACTTCATAGATCTGAATTTTTTTAATAGATGGAATTTGTAAAATTTCGTTAAGTTTTGTTTTTGCCGGTTGTGTAGCTGCTAACCTATTGAAATGGTGTAGGTTATTTTCAGCATCTAAAAATGCAAAAAAGCTAATCAGTGAGTTTTCCAGAAATTGATCTGGTTCGTTGATCCGATAATTTTTGTGCTCAAGAACAAAACTATAAATTTGTCCGGATTTAAGAGTTTTGGTCTGCTGAAGCCGTAATTTTTGAGACAGAGTCATTTTT
>DJYX01000246.1 GCA_002450295.1 Deltaproteobacteria bacterium UBA6967 | reverse complement strand
CCGTCCTTTGCTGCAGGTGCAGCATCTCTCTCATTCTTTTCCGGAAAAACGCGGTCTGCTTCAGCAGGCCGTCAGTTCCTCTCCAGTACTGCAAAATATCAATTTAGTAATTCAGCCACAGGAAATCGTCGGTCTTGTCGGTGAATCAGGCTGTGGAAAATCAACATTAGCGCGTTTATTGTTGCGGATCTACGAGCCAACCAGTGGACAGATACAGTTTGCGGGCGAGGGTATTCACAAATACAAAGCCCGTGAGTACTACGGCCGTGTACAGATGATTTTTCAGGATCCATTCTCCTCACTGAATCCGAAGCTGAAAATTGGTTTTCTTCTTCGAGAAATGTGGAACCTGCATCAAGTAGAACCGGCAACGACTACGAAGCTCAACAAACTTCTTGATGAAGTTGGGTTACCCGCCAATGCGCTGGATAAGTATGCCCATGAATTCAGTGGGGGGCAGCGACAAAGAATCGCCATTGCTCGAGCGCTTGCTGCTGATCCAGAAATGTTGGTGGCTGATGAACCCGTCTCTGCGCTTGATGTCTCCATTCAGGCTCAAATTCTCAACCTCCTTCAGCAACTTCGCAAAGAACGGAACCTCACACTGCTTTTCATTTCTCATGATCTGGCAGTGGTTGACCAACTCTGTGACCGCATTCTGGTGCTGTATCGTGGAAGATTGATGGAGGAATTGCCAAAACAACAGTTGGATCAAGCCCAACACCCCTACACCAGATTATTACTGGATAGCTTGCCATCTTACGCCAAAAGAGAGACAGGGTTACCAATTGCTCCTGTCGAAGCAGAGGACGCGCCTATTCAGGGCTGTCCATTCGTCCATCGTTGTTCAGAATCGCAGGCTGTCTGTTCCCAAAGGATGCCCCAATGGAGCAGCCTTAGCCACGGACATCGAGTCGCGTGCCATGCAGTAAAATCAGCATGAAAGATCGAAAACCTCTTTCGTTGAACACTGCACAGATATTAACTATGTTGTGCTTGCTCTGTGGCAGCTTGATCGGTTGTTATTCTGCAGCTTTGGACTATGACCTTGGATGGACGACAAGAAGAGTTTCCGGGCAGGTCGAAGATGTAGTGTCTGGGAAACCAGTTGGAGGTGGTTTCATCATCATCAAGGAGTTTTATGGCAGCTTCGCTGGAAACGAGACGAGCGAAGCGGGCAACTTCATTCCCCGCGCAAGATTGCTCCGCTCCTTGAAAGCAGACGGTAGCTTTGAGATGGATTTTGACTGGCGAGCCTCGCAGTTTGAACTGAACTTTATTGAACAAGGGTACGAGGTTCATCGCTTCCGCTTCCAACGGCAGCTTGGAGTGGGCAACCTTCACTATGTCGCCAAAATGATACCCTCCTCCAATTGGGCTGATGAGTTGGTGCTTGGCGTCACGCCGCTGGTTCAGAATTTATTGTTGGAACCGGGTTATCGATTACCGGAACCCGATCAACTCTTCTTAGGGGAGTGGTTAGCTAAGCAACGGCAGGAGAACTTCGGAACGGAGTGATCGAAAAACGGTCCTGGTAGATCTTGGCTGCAGCTCGATGTACGAGAGAATGACGCCAAGCAAGCTCCTCATGATCCTTACTGTAGCCACCTCCGATCACACACCCGACCGGCACTCCCACATTCAGGCAACACTCCAGTACATACTGATCGCGAGCTTGGAGTCCCTCCCATGTCAGATTCAACTTCCCCAAGGGATCGTCCTTGAAAGGGTCTACTCCCGCATTATAAATCACCAAATCAGGCTCAGTGCGCTCCAACAATTCAGGCAAGTTTGCTCTTAGAATGCGCAGGTAGCTGTCATCATCCAAGTTCTCAGGTAGCGGCACATCCAAATCACTGTGTTGTTTGCGGAATGGGAAATTGGACTGACAATGCATCGAAAAGGTAAACACTGCCACCTCCTCCTGATGAATGAAGGCGGTCCCATCTCCTTGGTGGACATCCAGATCCACGATCAGAATCTGTTGAACCAAGCCTTCTTGGAGTAGCATGCGGGCTGCAACAGAGGCATCATTGAAGATACAGAAACCTGAACCAAAATCCGGAAACGCATGGTGCGTTCCACCCCCAAGATTGCAGGCTAACCCATGTTGGAGAGCCAACCGTAACGTCAAGATGGTTCCTCCTACAGCCGTGATAGTCCTACGGGCTAACCCAACTGTCCAAGGGAGCCCGATTCGTCTGGCAGCAGATTTATCCAGACGGTTCTCCAAAAATTGCTGGATGTAATCCAATTTGTGAACTGCTTTCAACTGATCGACAGTCGCAACCACAGGCTGATAAAATTCAACTGGCCCAAGATTCTTTTCCTCAGAGAGGATCTTGTACAAACGCCGAAACTTGGACATTGGGAAGCGATGTTCCTCGTTCCATTCTGGGACATCGTAGTCAGGGTGGTATACTAGAGGGAGTGCGGAGGGCATAGATGTCCTAAACTAAATCATTCGGATCAGCATGGAACTCCTAAATCTCCGAATGAACAAAAATATCGTTGATGAAAAGGAAGCAATAAAGCAAAAGGAGGGAAAAGGCCAGCAGAGAACTGACCTATTGTGAGAAGGTTAGAGACCTTGACCGGTGACGCAGTTTTTCATGCAGGCCACGTTCTGAACGTCTGGTCGAGGATCAGGACCTAAGAAACCTTGGCTATTCGGCATCTCGATTTCCATGATCGTCTCTCGATTCAACTCAAATTCCTCATCCACCAAGTCGTTGAGGTAGAAAACGTAGGCCGTAATAGCGTAGGTTTCATCATCAGAGAGGGATTGTGGATTGTAGAAAGGCATTGCCCGACGGATGTAGCTAAAGACTGACGTTGCGTAGGGCCAGTAACTCCCCACGGTTTTTATGGGCTCCATGGTAGCTAGAGATTCTTCGCCACCCATCAAAACGGGCCAACGTCCGACAGCTTCACCAAATTCACCATGGCAATAGGCGCACTTGGTTTGATAGAGTTTTTCCCCTTGAAGAACGTTGCCCTTGGCATCCGGTAGGTTGCTGCCATCCGGCCCAACGCTGATGTCCCAACCTGCAATTTCCTTGTCTGTCGCAATGCGGCCAAGCTTGTGCTGCAGTGGCTCTGCAAGCAGAGGAGAGACCACTAACAAGCTGCCTAGAAATCCCCCAATAAACTTAGCCGAGTTGAACATTCTTAATCCCCCCATTTGTGTCGATTTCCCAGGTGTAAATGCTGTTCTTATGATAAATCGAGTTTACTCCACGAACCTTACGTAGCTGCGCAAGCGTCGGCTGGACGTATCCAGTTTCATCTATCGCTCGGCTTTGCAACTGAGCTTTCTCCCCGTTCCACTGCCAGGGAATTCGAAAGCGTGTCAGGCACTTGCTCATCACGGGCTCTTGTAGCTTGGCAGTCTTCCAGTTGCGACCCCCATCCACAGAGACATCCACCTGCTTGATCTTGCCACGACCCGACCAAGCCAAACCAGTGATTTCGTGGAAGCCTCTATGGCTCATTTGTTGACCTGCTGAGGGATAAGTGATGCAGGAGTTGGTTTCTTGTACAAAAGTGAACTGGCGGGCAGTGCCGTCATCCATCAGGTCTGTATATTTCGAAGTCTCCTCACGAGTCATCCATGGAGCTGTGCCAACCTTGAGACGTCGAATCCACTTGATGTTCATGTTGCCCTCAAAACCAGGAACCAATAGACGAATGGGATAGCCCTGCTCGGGACGAAGTCGTTCACCGTTTTGAGCCCAACAGATCATCGCATCGTCCATCATTTTGTCCATCGGAATGGAACGATCCATTGCACCACCATCAGCGCCCTCTGCAAGGACCCAAGTACCTTTTGGGTCCACACCAACCTCATCCAGTAGAGTGGAGACCTTGACTCCGGTCCATTCACAGCAACTGACCATGCCATGGGTGAACTGAACGGACTCCATTTGTGCGCCCTTCCATTCCATGCC
>DJYX01000166.1:15963-24507 GCA_002450295.1 Deltaproteobacteria bacterium UBA6967 | reverse complement strand
CTCCATTAATTTGAGTTCAATCTGGCTTGGTTTACAGGGTAAATTCAAAGAGGCCCTCGTCGAAATTCATCTGAGATTTCTAATTGTCCTCTTCGGTGGAATTTTTGTCGCTATTTTGTCAACTGCTCGCTTGATGCACTTTCTGCTGGCTAATTATCCTGTAGAAATTTGGTCATTATTCTTTGGGTTAGTGTTAGCCTCAATTTGGTACGTTGGCCGAGCAATTCCTAGCTGGAATGTAGCAGCTTTACTGACTACCACGGCGGGTGGACTTTTCGCTTACCAAGTTGTTGGGCTCATACCAATTCAAACCCCAAACTCGCCTCAGTTCTTATTTTTTTGTGGGTTAATTGCAATTTGTGCGATGATTCTTCCCGGGTTGAGTGGCTCATTCCTATTGTTGATTCTTGGCAAATATCAGTTTATCACGGGTGCCCTACGTTCCCCGTTTGATGATGGGCATTTAGAAGCATTGTTGGTTTTTACAGCAGGATGTCTTATTGGAATTCTGGGTTTCAGCAGGATATTGAAATTCTGCTTACAGCGCTTTGAGCAGATAACGATGTGCTTATTGACTGGTCTAATGATCGGAGCAATGAGAAAGGTTTGGCCCTGGAAAGTAGTTATCGAGAGCGAACTGATTAACGGAAAAGAATACGTTGTCCGTGAAGAAAATATCTTACCTGTATTGGATGCTAGTCTCTTTATGCCCTTGGTAATGTTTTTCCTTGGAATGAGCGCTGTGATTATTTTGGAACAGACAGCTCGTCAGCGATAACAATTCTTCCAACAGATCCCCGCAGACATCGTTCGCCATTCACCCAAGTGGCTTCCTGAAAATTCACTCCTGCTAATTCAAGAGGACGCTGAGAAAACTGATCAATATCAGACCCCTCAAGGTTGCTTCCCCAGAAGTTGGCTTGAAGCAGCTGCGCTCCCTCCCAAGTGGTTCTTCTGAAATCAGCGAATTTTGCCCAAGCCTTTTTTAAACAGGAGTGTCTGAGGGAAGCACCAACAAGGTAAGCCCCCCAGAGGTTGGCTCGGTGCAAGTTTGAAAAGTCCAGATTCGCATTTTGAAAATTAGCACCTTGGAGGTTTGCTTTCTCAAGATTGGCTTGCTGTAGATTTACCTCGGTAAAATCTGCACCACGTAAATCCTGCTGCCTTAAATCATTTCCACTTAGGTCCATTCCTTTAAAATTTGCTTGCATGCCTAAGTTGCCTTTGGAATTCAACCATTCTTGGTGGGTTTGTAATACGACCTGAATTTCCTCAAGAGACATCGACAGCCTCTTTACGTTTTTGTAGTGACTTTTTTTGTTGTTCCTTTGCCTGCTGACTTAAACATGCTTCTGGATGATGAATATTTTTTTCAAAGCAATTCCTGCGAATACTGTTCAGCCAGAGTGATTGTTCTCGTTTAGGTACCATTGCCAGAGTCACAAGAGCTTCAAGGCGAGGGCCTTCTCCCATAGCGAGTTCTTCTGCAATCAATGGGTGCTCCTGCTGAATAAATTTATCCAGTGCTGCTCCCATAAACTCTTCTTTGGTCATCGTGGAGGAGCTTGTGCTGCTGCTGCTATACCAGGAACTCAACCCCATTCCTTTTTTCATGCCGGGAGGAGCCTCCATGTGAACTCCTACACCAAATCCAAAACGAGTATTCCGATTGCCACAACCGATTAGCAGGAAGCAGCTCAGAAAAATCAAAGGCAGATAAAATCTTCGAAGATTCATCTTTGGGATTTTGCTTTAGATGTTGATAAGCATTTTCCTTGGTTGAGGAGAAATTAATTAGTAGCTTTTGTGCAAAAGCAAACCGATCTCAAGTCAACCAATTTGAAATCGCCAGAGAAGGTGGCTTGAACATAGACCAAGCCCCCAAAAATCAGAAGATAGAGCAAAAGCCTCACAAAGAAACGTAAACGGGCACCAGTGTTCGTTGTTTCAACCTCAACCGACTTCATAGCAATTAAGCGGCTTTTGATGGAGTTTTTGATTTCTTCTTGGGCATGTACAGATCAGTGATGGTTCCTTCAAAAGCTTCTGCAGCCATGGCAAATGTTTCTGAGAGCGTTGGATGTGGATGAATGGTTGATCCGATATCAGAAGCGTCACAGCCCATCTCGATTGCCAAAGCACCTTCCGCAATTAAATCTCCAGCATTGGGCCCCACGATAGCGACTCCTAGAATTTGATCGGTATGCTCATCAAAAATGACTTTCGTCATCCCTTCATCCCGCCCAAGGGCGAGAGATCGACCACTAGCAGCCCAGGGAAAAATTCCTTTGCCATAAGCAATCCCGTCAGACTTAGCTTGTTCTTCGGTTAATCCAACCCAAGCTACTTCAGGATCTGTGTAAGCCACTGAAGGAATCACACGCGCATCGAAATGAGATTTCATACCTGCGCAAACTTCGGCAGCCACTTTACCTTCGTGGGTCGCTTTGTGTGCGAGCATTGGTTGGCCAACAATATCGCCAATCGCAAAGATGTGAGGCACGTTAGTTTTCATTTGAGAATCTGTAGAAATGAATCCACGCTCATCAACAGCTACTCCCGCTTTGTCAGCACTGATTTTAAGGCCGTTCGGGACCCGACCAACAGAACTGAGAATTAAATCATAGAGCTGTGGCTCGGCAGGTGCCAATTTGCCTTCAAAAGTTACTAATAATCCTGCCTCAGATGCATCAACTTTGGTGACTCGGGTTTCCAACCAAATATTCTCATAGCGTTTACTGATCCACTTTTCGTAGGGTCGCACAACGTCTCGGTCTGCTCCCATCATGAGTCCCTTCATCATCTCAACAACCGTTATTTCTGCACCCAACGCATGATAGACTGTGGCCATCTCTAAACCAATGATACCTCCTCCGATTACGAGCATCTTTTTTGGTCGACTTCGTAATTCAAGGGCACCGGTTGAATCAACAATTCTTGGATCATCGGGCAAGAATGGTAAGGAGACCGGCACCGATCCAGTTGCTATGATGGCTTTTTCAAATTTGATCGTCTTGGAACCGCCATCTTCACTTGCAACGCGAATATGAAATGGATCTAAAAACTCTCCATATCCTTCAACGACTCTGACCTTCCGCTGCTTGGACATTCCAGTCAAACCACCAACAAGTTTCCCAACAATGCTATCCTTCCAGGAGCGTAGGGAGTCTATATCAATCTCAGGTGTTCCAAACTTGATCCCATGACTTGACATGGATTGGGCTTCCTCAATCACCTTTGCAGCATGAAGCAGTGCCTTTGAGGGAATGCAGCCTACGTTTAGACAAACTCCTCCAATTTTTCCTTTTTCAATCAAAATGGTGTCTAGTCCTAAGTCTGCTGCTCGGAAAGCTGCAGTGTACCCTCCAGGACCAGACCCCAAAACAACAACTTGTGCTTCAAGATCTGCTTTTCCTGAGTGAGTTGCTGCTTGAGGTGGTTCTTGCACAACGGAAGTAGTTTCCGGTGGTTTCTCAATAGTGTTCTTGCCCTCCGTTATAGATGCTGCTTCCATTTTGAGGATTGAGCTGCCCTCAGAAACCCGATCACCTACTTTCACCAGTAACTCTGAAACCACTCCTGCTTGAGGTGCGGGTACATCCATCGTGGCCTTGTCTGATTCAAGCATGATCATACTAGTCTCGGCCTCAACAGAATCCCCAGGTTTCACGAGGATCTCAATAATTTCCACATCCTGAAAATCGCCGATATCTGGGACACGGACTTCAATCACACTCATGGTCAAGCTCCGAATGGGTGGAACAAACTAGCAAGTTCTGGTTTCCAAAAATTCTGCTATCGGGTATGACATAGCCTTCACGGAGAAGCAAGTGACACATCTCCAGCAACTTAGAACCCTAGAAAGTAAATCGCCATGCTTAGAATCATAAGATCTTTCCCGCCTTTGGGTTGGGTTCTGATAATTATCGTATTATTGATTGGTTGTACTTCGAGCACCACAACGGAGAACCCTAGACCCGTTTCAATAGCGGAGATTAATGCATTGAAGCTCGAATCGAGTCCTGATCTTGAGGCTTTACAGCGAGCACTGGGGCATTCTATTGAATATTATGAGCGGTTACCGACAGATCAACGATTTCAATATGGAAGTTTTGGGTATTCACCTGAGGAGATGATTGCTTCTCATCAGCACTTTTTGAGGATTCTTGATTTGCCTGAGGTGGAAAGACTTGAAAAACTTCAGCAAGATTTTTTGTGGTTCGAAAGTCTGAATGAGAAGAATCAGGCTTTCTTTACTGGTTACTATGAACCTCTCTTGAAAGGTAGCTTGAATGAGTCAGAAAAATTTCCGGTCCCTTTATATGGAGTGCCTAGCGATCTGGTGACCGTCAATTTGAGAAACTTTAATGAGAAGTACGGTAATGGGATTTTACGTGGGAAAATCGTAGATCAAAAATTTGTCAAATATGATGATCGTGATGAGATTTCCTATCAGAATTCCCTTCAAGGTCGTGCCACTCCATTAGCTTGGGTAAACAATGACATTGAGCTGTTTTTCTTACAAATTCAGGGTTCTGGTGTGATTGAGTTGCCGAACGAAGTTCTTTATCGAGTTAACTACGCTGATCAAAATGGTCATCCTTACCGGGCTATTGGTAAAATATTACTTGGGGAAATCCCTAGGGAAAAAATGTCTTTGAAAGCACTGAAAGAATACCTTTATGATCACCCAGAGCGAGTGCAGGAAATCCTAAACTACAATCCCAGCTATACTTTTTTTCGACATATTCCCGGAGACGGTCCCTTGGGAAATATTGAAGTACCACTAACACCTGAACGCTCCATCGCAATGGATCATCGACTTGTGCCAAAGGGAGGATTGGTCTTCTACGAAACAAATCTGCCCTCAGAGATCTCACCTTCAGAGGAAATACTACAAAGATTCGCAGTTGTTCAGGATACAGGGGGGGCAATCAGAGGCCATGGAAGGGCAGATATTTTCTGGGGGAGAGGAACCCCCGCTGAAAAGATAGCAGGACCAATGAAAGAAAATGGCAGGATTTTCCTGCTGGTAGCACGTAAGGAAGTGTTGAATGCAGAGAGCGGGATATCAACTACAGTGGCAAAGAAGTGATCGAATGAAAGGGGGAGTTATGGTAACTCAATTTGAAATTGATGAGGGCATGTTAAATCATGCAGTTGAAAGCTTGCTTGGAAAAATCAGAACCAATCTAGATATCTCAATGCAAGTCTTTGAAGCAGTCCGCAATGAGCAGAGTGTTCAATTGAGGAATACCATGCAGGAAAATCAGAATAAGTCTATGTCATCACTGTCCGCAACTGGTCAACCAAAGATGATTTGGACGGAACTGATTCAACAATCTGGAGAAAAAATTTCAGAGCGTTTCTGGAATTTCAGCTTCACACTTATCTCATGATGGAGTTGTCCTGGAGGCTACCAATGTTTTGCATGCTATCTCCAGAGGATTTTATTCGAGAAGTCCGCAAAATTCTTCCTTATGAGCAGGAGTTGGAAAAACGATTGGAAGGCGCCCCAAGGAGCTAACGAACAACTCATTGATCATCGGTGAGTTGCCAGAGAGTCAGATTGCGGTCAGAGTGCCGCATTCGATGTTGGAGCAGAGTTGTGAGGTATTTGTTGCAGACAGAAAGGTAAGCAGGATTTTCAGCAAGATTGGTAGTTTCATGCGGATCATTTTTCAAATCGAACAGTAGCGGAGGATGCTTGGCAAAATGAACATATTTGAAATCATCATCTCTCCATAGACAAAGTTGTTGATTTTCGAACCGCCTATCCTCGTCTCGCTCTACATGCCTCTGGGGCAGTGAACGCCAATCAAATTCACAAAACACCCCTGTTTTCCAGTCCTCAAGTCTTTCAGCCTGCAAATTAGGTAGTAAACTTCTACCATCCATCGCCAATGGAATCTCCTGGTCTAACCAAGCCAAAATCGTTGGTGTGATGTCAACATGTTCACTGAAGGCCGAAATGGTGATGCCATGACTGGCTGGGATTTTGGGATTCCGTAGGATCAGTGGAATATGCCATGATGAGTCGAAACAGCCTCCCTTTCCCCACAAATGATGGTCGCCTAACTGCTCTCCGTGATCACTTGTGAAAATGATCAAAGTATCGTCCCACTGTCCTGTTTCTTTCAATAAATCAAAAATCTTCCCAAGATTTTTATCAACCTCTGTGATCAACCCTAAGTAAACCGCTTTGGTACGGAGGATATCTTCATCACAAAGCCGAAGCATATTTGCCTGGCTCCCAAAGTAATCCACTGAATCAATTTTTTGCTGCCAAAGTTCTAACAAAGGATGCATTGCCGCATCGCCCAAAACTGAGTTGCCTCTCTGTGGAAGAGGTAACTCTCTCCAATCATAAAGACGATTATAGGGCGCAGGTGCAATCAAGGGAGGATGTGGTCTCAATAGGGACAGATGAATGAACCAATCCTCGTTCCGATGATTGCGGATCGTATGGCAGGCATGATGGGTAAGGTAAGCAGTATCAGAATGCTCTGCAGCATAAAATGCAGGTTCGTCACAGAATCGGCCTTCCGTAATTTTCTCTGGAGAATGATGAAAGACTGATTCTGATGGATCTGGTCTTTCGTAGCCCTGATCCTCAAGCCAATCTAGCCAGCCCTCCAAATACCCAAGGTTGAAATCAACAACCGATTTGAATCCGGGTAAAATACTTTCAAATGTGTCTAAACTAGGATCCTTGGCAGGGGCGCGTCTGGGATCCACCGAGGTGTCACTGTACCCGTAAAGTAAAGGCTCAATCCCAGCCTTGCGCACTTCCAAAGCGAGGTTGGTATGCCTGCGGTCAAGGGGAGTCCCATTGGTCACCGATCGGTGATTACAAGCATAGAGCCCAGTGTGTAGCGATGCTCTTGAAGGGCCACAAGGAATTGCGTTCGTGAAGTGTTTGAGAAAGAGAGAACTCTCTGCTGCGAGGCCATCCAGATTTGGAGTTGGTTTGAGGGGATGCCCTGTACATCCAAGATGGTCGAACCGGAACTGATCAGCTGTGATCAGCAGAACCTTACGAGGCATTGATTCCTCCCAAGTTATCGAGAGTTGGAATGGCAGAAATCAGGTTCCGTGTGTAGTCTTCTTTTGGTTCGAGAAAAATTTGCTCCACAGGGCCTTGCTCCACAATTTTGCCATGTTGCATGACGATCACTTGTTCGCAAAGGTTCGCGATTACACTGAGATCATGAGAGATGAAAAGAATTGTCAGGCCCAGTTCTTTCTGTAGTTCCTTCATGAGGTCAAGAATTTCAGCCTGGATTGATACGTCTAGTGCGGCAACAGCTTCATCTGCGACAATGAAGGAGGGACGACAAATCAGCGCTCTGGCAATAGAGATCCGTTGTCTTTGCCCGCCTGAGAAAGCGTGGGGGAAACGTCTGAGATGCTCCAGGTCCAGTCGGCAACGTGTTGCAATTTCACGAACTCGCAAATCAGTTTCATTACGATTTTGTGTCAACTGCATGGCCTCCAAAGGTTCTGCGATAATATCTCTGACGGTCAAGCGTGGATTCAAAGAACCATACGGGTCTTGAAAAACCATTTGAGCATGTTGACGAAAAGCTTTTAGCGATGAGCCACTCAGGCCATTCAGATCAAATTTGTCATCCTTGAACTGATAAATGATACTTCCTGTTTGGAAAGGAATGGCCTTTAGCAGAGCTCTTCCCAAACTGGTTTTTCCAGATCCACTTTCTCCTACAAGACCAATAATCTTTCCAGTTGGAATCTCAAAATTAGCTGCTGAAACAGCTGTAAAACTGCTCCGTTTTAGCAATCCAGCACTGCTTTCGTAAACAATATCCAGATCTTTTACCTTCACGAGAGAACTCGGAGGTTTCTGCACACTCGATTTCGTTGCTCCCTCACGTTTTAACTGTAGTTTTTTGAGACTAGGGACTGCTGCCAGCAAGCGCTTTGTGTATTTGTGAGATGGGGTCAGGAGTGTTTTTTGAACGGATCCTTCCTCTATAATCTGACCAGATTGCATGACACAAAGATCATCGGCCACTTTTCCAATGACACCCAGATCATGTGTGATGAAAAGCATTGCCATTCCGAACCGCTGCCTAAGTTCAAGCAATAGGTCGAGTACTTGAGCTTGGATAGTTACATCAAGTGCCGTAGTGGGTTCATCAGCAATTAAAAGTCTGGGCTTGGTAGAGAGCGCTGTAGCAATCATAACCCGCTGGCGCATTCCTCCTGACAATTCATGAACATACTGGCGCAATCGCCGCTCTGGTTCGGTTAATCCAACTTGCCCAAGCCAATGAATAGCTTCTTGCTCCGCCTCGTGTTTGCCGAATCCAAGATGAAGTTGAATCGTTTCCACCATCTGCTTGCCAAGCGAAATTGCTGGAGCAAAACTGGCCATTGGCTCTTGGAAGATCATGGAGATGAGCCCACCCCTGAGCTGTCTCAAGGCTTTGGGGGATCGCAACTGCAAAACCGGAACGCTCTGTCCGCTATTGTAGAGATTGATTTGTGAGGGTGAGCGATAGATTGCGTTGTTACTATTCA
>DJYX01000166.1:5918-15575 GCA_002450295.1 Deltaproteobacteria bacterium UBA6967 | reverse complement strand
CCAAGTACCTGACCGGCTTCAATATGAAAGCTGACGTTCTTGACTGCTGTGAACCAGCCCTCTTCGGTCTTGAAGTCAACCTGCAAATGTTTCACATCAACAAGACGTTCGCTCATCGACCTTCCTCAGAGTAAGGATCAGCCGCATCACGAAGCCCATCTCCGACCAAGACAAAGGCAAGAATCATCAGCACAAAAAACACGACAGGTATGTAGTACCAGAGGAGGCTCTGTTGTACTTCGACGTCTTGTGCCTGGGAGAGCAATACACCAATGGAATTGACGGGTTCAGACAACCCCAAACCTAGAAAGCTCAGTGAAGTCTCTGCGAGAATGATATAAGGGACGTTGATGATAGTGTCGACGATGATATAGCTAAGGAAGCTAGGGATCAGATGCTTCCGAATGATTCGACTGGAACTAGAGCCTGAGAGTTTTGCTGCAAGAATATATTCCTGGTTGCGTTCTGCTAGCAGGTGAGTTCGTAGTCTTCGCGCTAAGGTGGGGAAATCGAATGCTCCAATAATAAAGGCAATCGCAAAATAACGAGTTTCAGAGCTCCACTCATCAGGCATCGCCACGGCCAAGGCCAAATAAATAGGGATGGAAGGAATGACTCGAACAGCTTCGGTAAAGGTTTGGAGTATGGCATCAATGCGGCCCCCAAAATACCCTGAGATCCCCCCAACCAGTAACGAGGTTGTGAGCTTGATAGTCAGTGCAAGGAAGCCAATGGAAAGCGAAACCCAGATTGCATGAAGAGTTCTGCCAAAAATGTCTTTACCAGCCTTCTCAGTCCCAAAGAGATGGATTTGACCAGTCTCAATGCCAAAGAGGTGAAGGTTTGAGGTTAGGGTAAACTCTGTGAATCCCAAATTCAGGCTAATCAGCTGGTATTCCCAACTCCTAGTGAACCAAGTCAGGTATCGCTTTTTCTCACAATTTTCTACCTGAACTCTTCGCAGGGTCTTTCGATCAAGTTGCTGTTCAAATGTGCACAGATAGGGTTTGGACCAACTACCATCCTGGTCCCGAAACTTTGGCATTTGCGGGGGTCCATTGATGTACTGTCGATTAGCACCTGCTGAATTTGGTTCATGAGGAGAAAGAAAAGAGGCAAAAAAGCCCGTTAGGATTAGTATAATCAGGAGAATTCCTGCTGAGCAGGAGACGGGCTTCCTGAAAAATCGAGCCCGAATCAGAGCAAATTGACCAGCAGTATAGTAACTCTCTGCTCGCATCACTCTTCCTTCAAAACACTACGTTGAATTCTTGGATCGAAGAGAGCTAGCAGAACATCACTCAAGAAATTGACCACGACAATTGTGAGTGTAATCAGAAAGAGAATAGATGAGGCTAATTCCTGGTCATTCGTGAAAGCCAGGGCCGTCAGCAACAGTTGTCCGGCATCTGTCAAAAGTATGATGGAAGCGACAATGGGTAGATCGTTGAAGATTCTGTTGAAGTCAAATCCAATGGAGTTGACCAAAGGGCCAATGGAGTGTCGAACTGGATAACGCATCCAAAGGCCTGCTCCAGCTTGGCCTCGCGCTCGTGCAGCTGTAACATAGAGCTTATTTGCCTCATCAATGGTTAAGGCACGAACGGTCTGTAATTGTAGAGCTGTTGCGGACCATCCCAAGGTGAACACTGGCAACCAAAAATGCCACAAAAAGTCTCCAAATTTGGCAGTATTGAAGCCATCGTCAAGCCACCAAGCTTGGTCTCTGAATTCTTCGGAGAAAAGACCGATTGGCGCATCAAGATCCAGTTGGATGTAGAAGACGATGATTCCTAGAGCTATCAAAAAATTGGGTAATGCCAAGCCAAGGTATGAAACAATGCGGAGCAGAGCCTCAAAAATCTTGGACATGACCAGTCCTAGACTTCTTCCGAATTTTTCACCTGCAGAACGGAGAGGATCATGATCGAAGAGAGGTTGAGTCATGATAACCGCAGATATCACTCCAAGAGGTATTGCTAGGGAATAAGCGAAAAGCAACCCGAGTGCACATACAGCCAAAGAAATTAGAAATCGATTCCCTAAAACCTGATGGACCGGAGCTCTTTTTTCACAGGAAAAACCAAGGTCTCCTTCCGTGACCAACCCATAAATCCATTTCCCCCAGCGTTCAGGTAACGATCCATCTAATCCTCTCAGCACTCTTTCGGCTTGGATGTCTGCATCAGTGATTACCACTCCTTGTGTATTTTTATAACCAATCATTCTTGTTGCGCAGTCCCCTGGGACAGCTTCCATGACAGCAAAAATGACAATTGAAACCAAAAGAAGGGTAAAAAGTGCGAGCAGAAATCTCTCAAACAGAAACTGACCGATCAAGGAAAGCCGTGCCTGCCGAAAGAGAAATAGTCCAACCAAGAAGAGTGACCAGAAAAGCCAGGTCTCTGCTAGAAAACTCATGCTGACTTTATGGCCAAAGAGAAGAGATGTTTGGAGGCTGGTCTGCACTCATGAGAATGCAGACCTCGTAAGCTCAGGTGAAAATCAGTTTAAACTCCATTGAGGAGCTAGGTAGGGGAAAGTTCTGTAATAAGAATAGGAAGAAGTAATCGGTACTTTGAAGTTCGAAAGGTTGTTAGAAAAGTAGATTGGAGCTACGGCTTTGACAGTACCAATGAAGAATAGATCGTCCACAGTACGCTGCGCAATCTTGCGTCCCAACTCATTTGAACGAGACGAACCAGCCGGAACAGTTGTAAATTCTCTGGCGAGTTTCTGCATTTCATAGACGGTTTGGGGAGGCTGTACGCCCTCGCTTCCACCGGTATTTAAATATTGATCCCAAAGCATTGCGTTTCGTAATCCAAAGTATCCGGAGTAAGGTGGAACTATTTCTTGAGTATCACCCAAAAACACAGCGAGGGGTTCACCTTTGTTCCATACATGAACATCCAGTTCGTTGGCAGATTGAGATGCCCGGTACTCATCAGAAGTGACTTCTTTAATGGATGTAGTTACCCCCACATCAGACCAATTTTGTGCAATGATCTCAGTAACCTGAGCAGCAACTCCCTGTGTAGCAAACTGAATGTTCAATCGGAGTTCCTGACCGTTCGGTAAGTCGCGATCCCCGTCACCATCTTGATCCTTTACGTTTGCTGCATCCAACAGTTTTTTTGCTCCGTCCTGATCAAACGTAATATTGGCATTGCGTTGATCGCTCGTGACGAAGGCAGCTGTGTCAGCATCAAAAGCAGTGTATTGGAGAGGTGTCCCCAAACCAAAATAGGCAATCTCATTGATCTGGTCACGATTGATGGCATGACTCATCGCCTTGCGGAAATTCAAGTCATTGAAGACCGCGCGCTTTGACTCATCTTGCGTAGTAAGATTGAACGCGAAGACTGACATCCCAATGGTTGGTCGCAACTCAACCGAGTAATTCCCTTTCTCCGCATTTTGAAGCAGCACTGGACCGGAAGGCAGATTGACTGACTGAGCCTTGTAGCTCACTTCTCCAGCAACCATTTTTGCTGTCTGAACGTCTTCGTCTCCAATGTAGACTTCATTGATTTCGTTGATGTACGGAAGCTGGTTCCCTTGGGAATCAACCATGAAGAAGTATGGGTTGGCAACAAGCCGACGCCCGTCAAGTGTATCCTCTACAACAATGAATGATTCAAGAGTCGGAGCCACAGCTGTGAAGCCAGCTTCAACCAATTTGTTGGCTTTGGCCGCATCCTTCAGTATAGGCTGAGGGACGTCTTTCCAATCGGATTGGCCGTAGTAAAAATTGATTACTTCATAGCCATCTTTGAAACCCAATGACTGAGCCAACTGGTTTGCATCCTTGTTCATGGACGGATGGAACTTACCCAGCAGGTGAGCTGGTTGGAATGGCTGAGCAAAGTCCGTTGCGAATTGGGCGATCAAACCTGGCTTTGGTGCGTTGAGAGTAAAGCGAACTTTGGAAGCGCTGATTGCATCCACTTTCATCGGCTTGCCATCAGAAAGGAAGCGGTCTGCAGGAGATTCAATGATGTTTTTATCCATCACCATTCCATTGTACCAGAATGCTACATCTTCGGCAGTAAATGGTTGACCATCTGACCATTTGTGGCCCTCACGAAGAGTGAAAGTTACTTCTGTAAAATCAGCATTCCAGTCCCAACTTTTCGCAACATTTGGAACGATTGTAGCGAGGTCATCGGAAAAGCGAACCAAATTCACATGTCGCACAGATAGTAGGTCAGAAGTTCCTGCTTCTGTGGCTTTTGAAATTCCACTAAAAACGCCACCATGTTTACCAATTTTTTGATAGGGCGTGATCACAAGCGGTTCGCTGGGAAGCCTCTGATCAACGCTAGGCAATCCTGGATTACCCGCAATTCGCTTATTCAGGGAAGCTGCATCAGGATTTCCTGAAAAATTCAGCTTACAGTTGTGCGCAGTTTCAAATTCCTGCAAATCATATTGATTTGGATACTTACCTTTAGCTGCATCAGCTAAAACAGTCGGACAATTGGCAGAAGCGGTGGTTGCACAGGCCGCAACAGCCAGCCCAAGCAGGATGAATTTCTTCATTGGGTGACCTCTCGGAAGGTTAGTGTTGTTGGGGTGTAAGCCTGGCCTCGGAAATAAAGGGACATTCCAAGTGGCGAATTAGTTACAGAGTATAATTCAGGAACAGTCAAGTATTGAGTGCAATTAAGTGTTCGACCTAATTCTACCTTAATATTTTCAAGAAAAAAATCAGCCGAAAACGACTTCTTAAAGTTTTCTTACAGTGATAAATGAAGTAAAATTTTGAGAAAAAAATTTTAACTGATTAGGTCAGTTTTTTTACTCTCTTGGCCAAAGGCCGATGAAGCAATTGAATAAAACAGACGTTGCGGTTGTTGGTGGGGGTATCATGGGTTTAGCCTTTGCCCTAGAAGCTATACGACGACAAAAAAAAGTTACTGTATTTGAAAGAAATCCAAGTGCTAGAGGAGCCTCTGTTCGAAATTTTGGGATGATCTATCCCCTAGGCATGAGACCAGGAAAAATCTTTGAAAGAGCACTGCGAACTCGCAATCTTTGGTTGGAGTTGGGCCAAAGCGCGAAGTTTTGGTTCAATCCCTGTGGTTCTTTATTGGTGGCTCGTTCCAAAGAGGAAATTGTAGTTTTGGAGGAATTCGTTTCTTCAAGACAAGACATCAAGGGGCTGCGTCTGCTGACTCTTAAAGAGGCTCTGAAGAAAAGTCCTGGTTTGGTTCAGGATGGGTTACTTGGTGCTCTTTGGAGTGAATCAGAAATCTGTGTTGATCCCCAGGATGCAATCCAAAAGATTTCTCTTTGGCTCGAGAATTGTGGTGTCAATTTCAAAAATTCAACGACAGTGACAGTTGTTGAATCTGGTCAACTGATTGCGAATGGAGAACAGTGGTACGCTGAACAGATCATTATCTGTTCAGGGTCAGATCTACAAACACTCTTTCCTAATGAATTTCGTAACAGCGGGTTGGTAAATTGCCAACTACAAATGTTTCGTACGAATGCACAGCCTTGTAGTTGGCTCTTAGGCCCTATGTTGGCCTCAGGATTGTCCCTACTGCATTATCCAGCTTTTACTGCTTTAAAGTCTTACCAAACGTTGAAGGATCGTTTAACCAAGGAACATCCAAAATTGCTGGAACTTGGAATCCATGTTTTGGTTTCTCAACACAGTCATGGAAGAATCACAGTTGGTGACTCCCATGAATATGGAGACACCCCAGCCATCTTTTATCAAAAAGAAATTGAGGGCCTAATTAGGAACTATCTTAGCAGTTTTCTAACTTTGCCCGATGCACAGGTTTCAGAACGCTGGTTGGGCAATTATGTTAGCCACCCCTCTGGAGAACCCTGGATTTATAAGCCAACTGATGGAGTAATGCTTGTCAATGGGATTGGGGGAGTCGGTATGACAACCGGTTTTGGTCTCGCACAAGAAATTTTGCCAGAATGTTAATTCAAATTTGCTTCACCTTGAACTTGTTGGGATCTCCAGAGAAAATTTTCTGAACACAATCAACCTCCTTTTGTAAATCATCTTGGTTTGACTGAAATGAAAGTAGCCATCTACAACAACCTCACAGACTTTCAACAAGCGACACCTCCAGAATTTTCTGACGAAATCAGTAATAGCGTTCGTGAAATTATTGGCCAGGTGAGGGCTCAGGGTGACAAAGCTCTGAAAGATTTGACTAGCCGGTTCGATGGTGTCTCGCTGGATCAAATTCCTGTACCAACTGAATATCTAAAAGGCTGTCTAGAAAAAATGGATAAGCATCTTCGTTCGGTCTTAGAAGAGGCTGCAGATAATATTCGTCGTTTTCACCAAAGACAAAAGCAGCAGAGTCAGATGGAATTTGAGCCAGACGGGACTCTGCTAGGTTGGAAGGTCACTCCTGTTGATGCCGCAGGTGTTTATGTGCCGGGTGGGAGAGCGGTCTATCCTTCAACACTGCTAATGAACGTTATCCCGGCTCAGGTTGCTGGAGTGCCCAGACTGGTCATGGTGTCTCCTCCAAATCGAGAAACGGGCTTTCCCCATCATTTGGTTTGTGGGGCAGCCGCCTTGGTGGGCGTAGAGGAAATCTATGCAGTTGGCGGAGCACAATCTGTTGCTGCGCTTGCCTACGGTACAGAGTCCATCTCAAAAGTTGTCAAAATAACTGGACCTGGAAACGCATACGTTGCCGAGGCAAAAAGACAGGTATACGGTCTTGTAGGGATCGATTCGATTGCCGGCCCTAGCGAAATCATGGTGGTCTGTGACCGAGAGGACATTCCAGTAGAATTCTTGGTGAGAGATCTACTCTCCCAAGCTGAACACGATCCAGATGCAGGTGCGGTACTGGTCACAACATCTCGAAGCCAAGCAGAGGCAGTTGCAAAAAGATTGGAAGAATTGATCCCATCCTTACCCAGAAAGGAAATTCTCGAAGAATCATTCCGACAAAGATCCGGGATCATTGTGGCTAAAAATCTAGAGGAGATCTTTGACGCTATCAACGAGATTGCTCCCGAACATTTAGAAGTGCTGACTCAAAACCCTATGGAGGATTTACATCGTATTCGTAACGCAGGGGCAATTTTCTTGGGTCCTCACACTCCTGAACCTGTGGGTGATTATTTTGCTGGACCGAACCATACGCTTCCTACTTCCGGTGCTGCCCGCTTTGCGTCGCCTCTTGGTGTCTCAGATTTTGTAAAAACGAGTTCAATCCTCTCTTATTCCAAGACAAAGCTCCAACAACAAGGTCCCTCTGTAATGCGATTTGCTCAAGAAGAAGAGTTATTTGCACATGCAGAAGCTATCCGGGTTCGTTTGGAAAGTAGTTTTTGATGTGAATCCTTCCAGAATTTTTTCATCTCAATCCAATCTGCTCTCTTTTCTCTTCTTCTCAGCCTCCTCTCTGCGTAGGTTATTCTGGATCATTTGATTTTCTTACTTAGAACGTATTATTTTAGTAAAATTATTCTGTAATAATTGTAAAATACAGAAATTTATGTAAGGTCTATTATAACTTAAGAAAGTAGATAGTTTTTATTTAAGTCAAATATTATATAAGAATCTTACAAAAAAATTTACGTGGAAAGAAAAAAATTATTACTGCTTGAAGAGAGTTCAGAGACAGCAAAAAAATTGATGCCTTCTCTGAATACCAAATTTGAAGTGACTTGGGTTAGTGGTGGACTTGATGCGATGTTGCTATTCGGGTATCAAAACTACCAAGTCTTGATTCTCGAGACAAATCTGCCTGATACTGATGGTTTGCAGGTGATTCGTACCATCCGAAAGTATGGATTTACGTTACCAATAATTATATTGAGCGAACGAGAAACTGCTCAGGACAGGATAGTTGGTCTGCAAGCTGGTGCTGATGACTACCTTACTAAACCGGTTTCTTTGCAAGAGTTGATGTTGCGGCTGGAAATTCTTATAAGGAGAATAGGACTCTCAGAAGAATCTGCACAGGGTTGCGTGCTTAGAGAAATAAACTTTCCTTCATCAGAGTTGCGTGTTGGTGATGTGATAATTCATCGTACAAATCGAACAGTGAAGCGAGCCGGATCCTCCATTGAATTAAGGAAAAAAGAATTCGAACTTCTAGAATTGTTAATGGAGCATCCTAATGAGGTGATGAGTAAGCAACGAATTATGGACACACTTTGGGGACATGGACTGGATGCAAATGAATCGAGAGTCATTGACAATCACTTGTGCCGATTACGAGCGAAACTTGATAAAGGATATGAGAAGAAGTATATCAGCACCAAGCGAGGAGCGGGCTATACGTTTGTAAATCAAGAAGATGAGAAAAGAGTTATTATGTAAAAAATTGATTAAATAAAAAATAAATTTTTAAAAATTTTTCTGAAATTTTGATTTCAAAAGTCCACTAAGATTACTCAGAGTGTTCTTTGATATGTAACATTTCCACCATCCCAAAAATCATTGGCAAAGTTATCTAGATTCCAAGTACTCGTAAACATCAAAGCACCTCCACCCACATAATCATTTCGGACTTCCCAACTAATTCGTAATTTGCCTTCGGGTCCTCTATCCTCTTCTTTCGAAAAATCATTTAAGTTGATGATCGATTTATCTACCTGACCCAAGTAAATTCCAGTTTCCCAAGCGGTTTCATTGCCCAGGAGTTGACGCATAGAACCAAACCATTGATAGGAATAAATAGTATTCTCTTCGCTTTCGTTTACTGCATTTAGCTGAAGTAAATGATGCCGAAACATGTCGTATCGTAAACCGGCATTCAAATACCAATCTTGAGCTAGAGGACCATCAGCTTGCAGTATTTGTTGCGACCAACTTGCCTCCTGATAGCGATGATCAGATGGATCAGGAGAAATAGTCACTTCTCGATATTTTTCAGAACGAAATTTTTTCCATTGCCATCCGAGTGTCCAATCAGGATTCCACTGATGCTCAATAAGTAGTTGTTGCTGTGTCTCTTCATGTGAGAAATTCAGGGCTAGGGTTGGATCCAGTAATTTCATGGGTAGTGATTCAGTCCATTTAAATCCAAATTCCCAATCATCCCCAAGCCAAGTGCCTTCAACTTGGTTTTCAATTGGATGGGGGTCTTGAGTTGATTGATCATAAAGATTTTTCTCGTTATAAAATAAGTTTTGTCGCAGTTGATGTAGTCTAAGGAAGCTCTCCTGACGGTCTCCAAGGGTGATGAAGGCCCCGTAGTCTGCATTTCGTTTGTCAAATTGAGGTTGCCCGGCAATTCCAAGTGTGACTTTAGAACTCGCCTGCCAGCCCACCTCGATTTCAAAATTTAGTGGTTTTCTCTCATAAAACTCTTCATGGTCCATTCTGACACTAGCGCTGAATCCTCGACTCAGTTGTTCAATTAATTTCAACTGGAATTTCAAAAAGAGTAGGTCCAGTCCAAGGCTACCCCCAGTCATACGCCAACCTTGTTCAGCTCGACGCCATTTTCGATCTTGTGCTGCACTAAATAAATATGACTGGATGTCGAGAAAATTTTCTCGATTTAAGTGAAAGGCATCTACATTTGTAGCTCCATCGAAAGCATGTAGATCTTTGGAAATGCCACTCAAGAAAATTAGGAGAAAAAAAGAGAGGAGAAGCTGGCTTGGATTGGTTCGTCGAATTTCCATGGGTACCTAAACCAGATA
>DJYX01000166.1:4758-5537 GCA_002450295.1 Deltaproteobacteria bacterium UBA6967 | reverse complement strand
TGTTACATAGGCCCATCCGTAGAAAAAGCGAGCCACAACATGCAAGGCTGCCAATGAGTTTATCCATAAAAAATGACTTGGCTCGCCCCACAAATGGGCGACGATGACACCACATGCAAAAAACGGATAGGACTCAAAGGAATTGTCTTGAGCGGCATAGGCTCTCCTGCGGTATCCAGTCAGTGAAGCGCGAAATGTTCTGGGCTCACGATTCTCATGGCGACTGTAAACTCCATATTTTGCAACACCGGTGAGGACAAAAGGCAAAATGCCCGCAATGATCAGAAAATAATAAGAATAATCCGTTGACGAGAAATCCATTAGAATTACAAACAATTGAATTGGTTAAAAAATGAAGAAAGTGGAGCAATACATGGAGCAGCTGTGGCCGATGCAGCAAGCCGCCCTCTTCACTGGATTTATGATCGTGAGAAGATGGAATCACTCTTAAAAAAAGTATTTCAGCCAGAGTTTTGGCCAACCAGTGAATCCCCATTCTACACACTTCCAACTGGTGCGCACAGCTCTTACTTTGATACCACAGTCGTGATGCTCAGAGCCCTTGGAGAGAACGGTGGTAATTTTAATCCTTCCATTTTCTTGAAAAAAGCCGAGGAACATTTTGGATTGAATTCCGCTTACGAAGACTCATTTCAAGACTGAAAGAAGCGGTATGCTGACGCGAAAAGGGATGAAAAAACACCTGGACCAATTAATGGGCCTTGGCGGAATGGTTTGATGACCAAAATGTTGGAGAATCACCGATTAACGGGTCAGAT
>DJYX01000166.1:0-4374 GCA_002450295.1 Deltaproteobacteria bacterium UBA6967 | reverse complement strand
GTTTTGTTGATTGAATCCAGCGAAGAATCTTTGGAAAAATCAAACTCAGCTTTGAAGCTGCTAGCTAATAGCGAAACCTGTAGCGACCATGCTTTGGTGACAGGAACACTGCTGAAATGGGCGATTGATGCTGAATCTGAGCCTGTCAACAAACTTTTGACTGATTATCCAAAGCTGTTTTCGCAAAAGGTGAAAGAGGAAATCGAATTGATCGTTGAGAATCTTGATGAAGACAATACAGATTTTGTTGAGCGAATTGGCAAAGCGTGTCCTTTTCCTGGGACCTTCCAAGGAGCAATGCACGCTGTTTTGAAAGGTGAATCTTTCATTGAATCCGTCAGGATGACTATCCGAGCGGGAGGATGTAATTGTTCAAGAGCTATTCAGGTTGGGGCAATCTGTGGTGCTTTGTCAGGGGAAGAGGCCATACCGCAAGATCGGATACAGCAGACCCATTCCTCCAGTGAGTTAAAACATCTTCTGAATGATTTGTTGGCCAGTAAAGATTGAGGATGATGCAAAAATTTGGTTCCTTACCCTTCTTGCTTTTAACGATACTGGTTTTGGTATCCTACATTTTGTTTCGATAGGCAGATCATCCGCTTACTGGGTGTTGTTACAGCTTTTCAACACTTGGAGTCTCTATTTGATTCAGGTCGACAAGCTATTAATTGCTTCAAAAATTCAAAGTGATTCCAAAAAATTGGGGTGAATTTAGTTGATTAATCAAAAATCATCTCTGTTATCCTTTGCTTGCAAAATCTAAGGAAGCAATTATTGTTTCAAAGGTTCCTGTCCGTCAGAGTTACGATAGTTCCGATAAGCACATCTCCCAGCTTGGAAAATCACCAAGTTTCTACTAAATTGCTCAGCATTCAGGAAGGTTACAAAATTTTTTATTGGACTGATTTTAGCATTCCAACGTAAACAAATTTTTTTGAACCATATCAATTAAAAAGTTCCTGAAAAACTGAATAAGGACTGTAATGGCAGAAAACGATGATGATCTCAGCTTAGACGGTTTCGATACGGATGATGATAGTTTGAGCTTTGACGATATGGACTTAGACTCGGGAATGTCTGAGGTTTCAGAAATTGGTTTCGATGACGAGTCTACAGAAGCCAGCAGTGATTCAGATGAGTTTGAAAGTCTTGGTACGGATGATTCTGGCGATTCAGATGATGAGTTATTGGAAGCTCTGAGTGAGGATGCACCTGTTGATGAGCCTGAAACGGTCAGTGCCGATGCAGAGATGCAGTTTGATGTTGATGGTTCGGCAGATGATCTTCAAGAAATGTCGATGGATACAGAACCAGTTGGCGGAGGGGATGAGTCCGAATCAACTGCTGAGGTTGAAAATGACTCGGAAGAAGACCCATTTGCTGAACACTTGAATGAAGATGAGCCAAGTTTCTCCCCTGAAATTGAAGAGGATGATGAGGCCGACCCTTTCCTGACCAGTTCGGATCCAGTTGAATCAGAGTCTGAGGAGACTGTTGAATCTGAGTCAGAAGAAACTATTTTAGAAGAGGTACCACCGGTTGTCGCCGCAGCCGCGGGCATTGCCGCAGTTGGTATCGTCGCTGAAAACTCTGCGCAAGTAATTGGAGAAATGTCTGTGGGAACAGAACTTTTGATGAATGTCCACCATGAGGCCACTGTTGAAATTGCACGAACACGGTTGACTGGTGAGGAAATTACCCAACTGACTCACGGCAGCGTGATTGAACTAGATAAAGCAGCTGGAGAGCCGGTTGATATCGTACTTAATGGCAAACTGGTTGCGCACGGTGAGATTGTGGTGATTAATCGGGAGAAATTGGGAGTACGTGTAATTGGTATCCACCAAGGATAAGGAGCTTTTTGATGTTGTACTCACCAGAAGAATTGCCAGAAGAGATAGAAGACTTTTCTCTCGCCGAAGCCGAAATCCACGTTGGTCGCTTTCGCTGGCTTGATGTCGTAATGCGTCGATGGGCAAACCAGTTAGAAAGTACCTTATTCGATCACCTCCACTCAGTTTTTGAAATTGAAGCTGAAACAGTCATCTGGACCAGATTTAGTGACGTACTCAAAATGCTGGGTGATCAACCCATGTACATTTTTGAGTCAGACCAAAAGGGTAAGGGGCTTCTAATTCTGGACAACGCGATTGCCCAAGCCTGTATCGATCGAGATCCGGATGCACTTGAAAACACAGTTCCCTTAGATGTGACTGAGTTAAACTCTGAGACGCAAAAGTCATTGTTTGATATCGTTTCTCAGATTGTTGCTGACTTGGAAGGCTGCTGGTTCAATATTGGTGAATTGCCACTGCACCTAAAGCGGATCACGACCCACCCAATGCGCGCTAAGGTGATGCTTCCTTTCGAACGTTGCCTTCTGGGAACCCTTCGTTTCCGCTCGGAAGGATTTGAGAGTTATCTGATCATCTGTATTCCCTATTCTGTTGTTCATCCACTGCTATCTAAACTAGATGATAGAAGAGTGCTGCCTCCAGAATCCATGGATCATTTCCAGAAAGATGTTGAGGATCATTTTCAACAACTGCTAATGGATATGCGCTATGAGGTCAAAGCCGAGTTGGGTACAGTTGAATTAGGCGATAGGAGTGGGTTGTTGTTGAAAGTAGGACAGGTTCTCCCAATCTCTGTTCCATATTCAGGGAAAGCAGTTGTCAAAATCAATGACTTGCCAATGATGATTGGAGAAGCTGGTAATTCGAATGGTAAATTTAGTGTGCAGGTCACAGACGACTTTGATACTTTGAAACAGACTACACAGAGTACCCAGAAATCCTTCCAAAATCTGCACTGGGGCAATAAAAGCTAGGCTCAATTCTCAGAGCCAGTCTCCTACCTGAAAAGCAATTGTTAAATAGATCCAAACACCAACCAAGTCGTTCATCGTCGTGATGAACGGCCCGATTGCTAGCGCAGGATCTATGTTTGCTCTCTTCAGCAGAATAGGAACTGCCGAACCTACCACAGCCGCAAAACAGAGAACAATTAGTAGTGAAACTGGAGTGGTCAGGGCCATCCCAGGATTCCAAGTCAATAAGAAGGTCATAAAACCAAGTACGATTGAACAGACAATTCCTAACAGAATTCCCACTCGAAGTTCTCTCCAAACCCTCACGATCAAGTCTCCAGTACCTATTGCTCCCGTAGCTAAGCCGCGAACAACAATAGATGACGACTGAATCCCAATATTCCCAGCCATGGCTGCAATAAGGGGCACAAAATACGTCACTTGGGGAATATCAATCAATGAATGTTCAAAACCTCTCATTACTAAAGCAGTTAGGCTGCCCCCTAGCATCCCAAGCATTAGCCAGGGTAAACGCTCACGAACAGTTTTAATCAGCGACACTTCTAAAACTTCCTCTCTCGCTGTCCCACTGATCTGTGCAATATCTTCCTGATGCTCCTCATAGATCACATCCACTAGGTCATCAATTGTGATTCTGCCAATCAAACGGAGATATTTGTCAATCACAGGAACCACAACCAGGTCGTATTCCTTGGCAATGTGTACGACCTCTTCTTGATCCAAATCCACATCAACAGCGATCACATCAGGATTCATCATTTCGCTGATGAGCGTTTGCCTCTTGGCAAGCAATAGCTGTGTGACGGCGACTGTTCCAATCAAATGTTGAAATTCATCAACAACATAAACCGTATAGAATGGCTGCATCGAATTTTGCAGTTCAATATACTGACGGATGCTCCGAATGGCCTCGTCCACAGATTGCTCTTTTTGCACAGAAATCACATAGGGGTTCATTATCCCCCCGGCAGTATCCTGCGCGTATTGGAGAAGAGACGTGATTTCTTCTCTTTGGTGATCTGGCAGTAATTGAAGCACTTCGTCGGCTTGTTGGGCATCCATCAATCCAACAAAATCTGCCGCATCATCTTTTGGCATTTCGCCAACCCAGCCACCTAGTTGCTCCGGGGGTAACTCGGCAACGAGATCTGAAAGTGGAAGTGGGGTTGAACTCATTTCAGCTAAAACTTCTGATGCACGATCTTCGGGCAGTGTGGCGAGAATCTGAACTTGGTACTTAGTTTTTAACTGAAGCATTGCAGCGGCAATGTCAAAGGGGCTAAGATCCTTGAGCAGACTTTGCAAAAGGTCGTTTTTCTCACTTTGAATTAGGCTTTTAATTAATCGGTGATATTGCCCACGCTGTTTTGCCAAGTTACCTCTTCAGGAACAACAAAGATTTCAATGAATCGTTGATGACCAAAGATCACCAACCTTCTTTGGTAGAATTTATTCTGCTTAGTTATCCGCCAAAACCATTCAATCTTCCAGAAACTATATAGAAAATAGAATTTTTCATGCGAGTCATAACATTAAATCTA
>DJYX01000278.1:13012-13354 GCA_002450295.1 Deltaproteobacteria bacterium UBA6967 | reverse complement strand
AATCATCAGCGGTGGCGGCAGTGGAACCTACACCATCTCCTCCAACTTTAAGCTACTTACTGAAATTCAAGCTGGCGGTGTGATCTTCACGGATGTCGCCTACTCCAAGTGGGGTGCAGAGACTCGGCCCTCACTTTTTCTAAGAAGCCTTGTCACCAGTCGTCCCAGTCCCAAAAGGATCATCACAGACACGGGTTGGAAAACTCTCCCTGGCTGGTCAGTCGCTCCCAAGCCACTTGGGATAGATGCCGTGGACTCTGTCAGTTTTTCCTCTGAGCATGGCACAATTCATCTTGCTGAAGAAAACACTTCTTTACGCCCGGGAGATCCGCTTGATTACAT
>DJYX01000278.1:8911-12627 GCA_002450295.1 Deltaproteobacteria bacterium UBA6967 | reverse complement strand
GTTGAAACCATCTGGGAAGTCAAGGGAAGAGGGAAGTACACCTGATTGATTCCATCGGTCATCGATCACAGAAACTTCAGACAACTTCATGCACCACAGGAATCGGTAGCGCCGAGCGACAACGTAACCAGCCTGTGATGCTCAGCCGTTCCCTTGTAGCTGGTAGCACCTCGTGCTCAATGTCTGCACTGCGGAAAAGCACCAATCGATTCCAGCTCGGTAACAGGTCCTGAGTGCCCCCCGCCAAGTGCAGACGCAGTTGACCTCCTTCTTCAGTATGCCAGTCCGAATTGAGGTAGAAGACGGTAGAAACGGTATGTTCTGGAGCGTCCTGAAATCGATCCAGGTGTCGTTGATAGCAGGTTTGTGGGGGATAGAGTGCATAGTGCGCTTCCTGCATGATGAGGCTCAGGTATAGATGACGATTGAGCAGTTCCCGCAGTTCTTCTAAGCGGCGCAGGTAGGCCTGTTGGGCAACGGTGACTTGATCCGGATGCCACCAGTCGATCTGATCTCCTCGAATCCGCACTTGCTGCTGCTCCTGGTGTCTTCGCCCGATGCTGGCCTGCCGGAATCTTCCAGCTTCCCAGCGTTGTCGGGCTTCTTCAGCCAAGGCCAACACAACTGGACCTTCCAACCAATTCTCACAGACTACCCAGCCCTGTTCCGCCAATTGGTCGGGCACTTGCTCCCACTGCTCCATTCGTACTCTCTGGAAAATACACGCTAGCCGTGAATTCTCCGTGGAGCGGGAAGTTCCCGTGAGAAGTCCGTGCTGTAACCATCGGATACAAAACACTCTGCTGAAGTCTATGCGCTAATTTCTCAGGAGACTCAAGCTAGATTCGACCTGATTTGGAGAAAACGTATGCCTCAACTCCACTCCATTCTTTCGGTTCCTGGACACTCCGCCAAAATGCAGACCAAGGCTCTCCAGAGTACTGCCGACCTGGTGATGTTTGACTTGGAAGACAGTGTCGCGCTTGCAGAGAAAGAGGCCGCCCGTCGGCAAATCATCCATACCCTGCAGGACCTACCAGAACACCATCCTCGTTTGGCTCTGCGCTGCAACGGATTGGAGACCGCCTGGTTCTATCGAGATGTGATTGAAATCTTGGAAGCTGCCGTGGATCGGGTTTCTGTCTTGGTCATTCCCAAGGTTGAAAATGCAGGCGATGTGGCTTGTTTTAGCCGCTTACTGGATGGAATCGAACGACACACCAAGGCTCAGCAGACTATTCGCTTGCATGCTTGCATCGAAAGCCCCACAGGCTTGGTACAGTCAGAGGCAATTGCCGCAACTTCCTCTCGTCTGGAAGCTTTGGTCTTTGGGATTGCGGACTACTCTCGTGCTATTAGCAGTCCGTTGGTTTCGCTCTCAGGTCATGGGGAAAACGAGGAATCGGTTTATTCAGGCCATCGCTGGCACTACGTCCTGAGTCGTCTGGTCGCCGCTGCCAAGTCTGTAGGTCTGCAAGCGATTGATGCGCCCTATGGCAACTTTCGAGATACCACTGGACTGGAACAGTCCGCCACCCAGGCACAGGCTTTGGGCTGTGATGGCAAGTGGGCGATTCATCCAGAACAACTGGATGTGATTCAACAGGTATTTTCTCCAACGACTACGGAGATTGAACTGGCACAAAGAGTTCTAGAGGCGGCACAGGCAGCGGAAAAGCAGGGACTGGGTGCCGTGGCAATCGATGGTCGAATGATCGATCAGGCTACGGTACAGTTGGCAAAAAGAGTTTTAGATAATGAATGAGTAGTCGGATTGACCTAGTCTGGTGTTCAGCTCTGCTGTAGGATAGGCGTTTGAAATCAACTTAAATTTGACGCATCAGATCATTCTGACAGGAATAATTACTTCCGTTTGTGGTGAACAAAATGACCTTAGCAGAAACAATTTATCAGAAGAGTCTCACGTTGCCCGAAGAGAAGGCAAGAGAGGTGTTGAATTTCATCGACGCTTTACAGCAAAAACCCAAACATACCGATGTACACATCGTTGACAGTCAGAATTCTTCGTTATTAGCAGTTTTTGAAAAGGCAGGATTGGTAGGTTGTCTGGCAACTGATGAACAACTCTCAACAAACTACAAGACTGTGCTGGATTATTCTCGGAAGCATCGCTCCTGATGATCATCGTGGACACTGGATTTTGGTTTGGCCTGCTAGACCGGCGAGACCAATACCACTCTGCTTGCTACAGTTTTTTGTCAATCTGTGAAGAACCGTTGATTACAGCCTTCCCAGTTCTGACAGAATCAATGCATTTGCTGATGAATCGTGGCTACCCGTAGCAAGGGCTGTCACTTTGGAAGACCCTGCAGCAACTCCACCAACTTAAAAAATTCTCCACCTTTTCCCTCACTGACGAACATCTTCCTGGACTGCAGCAATTGTTGGAGCAGTATCAGAGTCTGCCAATGGATCTTGCTGACGCCTCTCTAGTTTTGCTGACTGAACACCTGGGCCACGGTAGAATCGCTTCTACCGATGAGAGAGATTTTCAAACCTACCGCTGGAAAAAGCACCATCCCTTTACAAACTTGCTCCTACCATAGATCAATCCTAGGCCCAACGAATCTCTGCGCTGTTGTATTGAAAAGTTGAACTGGCTGAGCAAGCAGACAGCTACTGACCCTGCTGCTTCTGGAAGGCTTCAAACTCAGCTTCCAGTTGCTGGCTGAACTCCGCGTAGGTCTGATTCGAAATGTGATTGAACAATTGATCATCCCGGAAAGGTCGAGGCTTCGTCAGCAGTTGTGGCTCCTGCTTGGCTTTTGGTGGTGTGGAGACGACGACCGGAGCCGGTGTCTCTTGGGCAGGGGGAGTTGGCTGGGTGGGTTTTGTTGTGGCTGCGGTAGCTGCAGGCTTGGTTGCCTCTGCCGTTGCGGTAGCTGGCTTCGTCTCTTGGGCCGTTGCTACAGGCTTTTCTGGAGCTGGTGTCGGAGTTGGTCGGTTCGCAGCAACTGCCATGACCTTGGGTAAACGGAGTCTCACAGACTGCAACCACTCACGCGCCACATCACTCTGTACCGCGAAGTTGATCCCTGTGATCGCCAGACCATCCGAGGCCTTGCGAGCTATACTGGTGTTCACCCCAATCATCTGTCCATCTTCATTGAGCAACGGCCCACCAGAATTTCCACGATTCAAACTCGCCTCAGTCTGGAAGGTGTGATTGCCACGGACTCCTTCCGCGTTCCGAATTCTCGCCCCGATGCGTCCGGAGGTAAGCGACCAGAGCCCTCCATTTTCCGGATGCCCAATCGCCAGTACCGGATCTCCAATCTGCACACTATCCGCAGGTCCCAAGCCAAGTGGTGTCACCTTGGGTGGATCTTCAACCTCCAGCAGGGCCAGGTCCAGTTTCTCCGAATAATGGCTCACCTTCGCCTGACGTCCCTTGCGGAAGTTCTGCTCAATTCCGTCGTTGGGGTTCTCAAAGCTGTAAAAAACCAGCGTCTTGTCCATCGGGCGTCCACTGTCTCCGAGGACCACGTGAGCGTTAGTCAGCACATGCCGGTCAGTGATCATCGAACCCGTTCCCTTGGAGCGAGTCTTCGAGTTCGGTTCCATGCTGACCAGCAGCACCACGGCTGGGACTGCCTTCCGATAGACCTCTGCTGGAGTTGCAGCTAATCCCTGCTGAATTGAACTCAGCAACAGAATTATCCCTAGTACCAAAACGGTTTGTAGCTTTGTAGTGA
>DJYX01000278.1:0-8584 GCA_002450295.1 Deltaproteobacteria bacterium UBA6967 | reverse complement strand
TTGCATCAGTTTCTCTGGATCTTAAGAATCATGTTGAGCAAGATTAAAATCTCTAAAACTAAGTATCTTTCTCAGTAAATTGTTGCAGAATTGTTGCAATTTAAATGATTTACAGTTTAATAATTTTTTGTATTAGTTAAGAAGTATACACTATATATTTTTACGTTCTCAAACGTATTTTTTCGTTTCTGTCCAAGGAGTCTTTATGCTTCATAGACTTTTGCTACTTCTGTTTTCATTACTTGCTTCTTTTCCTCTCGCTGCACAAGACCGTCCCAGGGCAGCGCTTGCCCCGGTAGGGTCCTTGGATGTCACCACAGCCCAGCAAGTGATCCTCTTCAACCGCTTGCAGGATCGGCTTTCAACACGCTACGACCTTGTCTCTCAATCAGATTTTGCCAGTGCCCAGGATGAAGTCTTCACAAGTCTAACCGCAGAGGAGTGTACAGAAGAAAACTGCATCCGCTTGATTCAGGAACTTCTACAAGTGGAGGACTACTTCCACTTACAGCTAGTCCGCTCTGGTCAGGATACACAACTGACACTGACGGCTGTGGATCTCGATAAACGCCAGGTGCGTAGCGACTACTGTGAAAGCTGCGATCAGCGCGAACTCAATCAACGACTGGATACCTTGATCACCAGTCTCTTGCCCCAAGTAGAAAACGATCTGCAGGCAGAGATGGAGCAAGACCTGGAGCGTCAGGCAGCAGAATCTCGTCAACAACAGGAAGAGAAAGCGCTCCAAACATTACGAGAACTTGCCCAGCTACTGCAACGCAGTGCCGCTCAGGCAGGTACCGCGATTAACCGCTATCGAGCCGACGATTCAACCAATCGCTTCACCTCTTTTTTTGAGAAACAAGATCCCAAGTTGCTCTACCAACTGGGAGAGGTCTATCGGCGAGGACAGGGACTAGACAGTAATCGGATCGAAGCCTTCCGCTGGCACAGCAAAGCTGCAGAACGCAACCACGCACCCTCCCAAAGTATGCTCGGCTACCTCTACCGCAATGGCATCGGCACCGCTGAAAATGCCACCCAGGCTGCTAGCTGGTATCAACGAGCCTCGGACCAGAATTATGCCCTTGCCCAGTTCAACCTTGGCTCTCTCTACCGCAAGGGCTACGGGGTTCCTCAAAACGAAGCTCGCGCCCGTGCTCTCTATCGCCAAGCTGCTAAGAATGGCAACCCCCAGGCCCGTAAGGTCTTGAATTGGTTAGCAGAGCAGTGAAACCAAATCCAAATCTTTAGCAAGGAACTATCTCTTCTTCCAACAAACTCTATGCGTGAAAAAAGACCGTGCTGGATTCTAGGATTTCTTCTGTTGATCTTCGCTTGGACAAGCAGTTGTGGTGAACCAATCCCTGTCGACTGCGCCACCGAAGAAGAATGTACCACCGAGAACGAGGGTGGCTTTCAGACAGGAACCGTAGCTGGAATTGCCGCTGGAGGTGCTGCTGTTGCCGTCTTGGCTGGAGGAGGACTCAGTAGTGATGATGGAGGCTCTTCAGGATCTGGGTCGAGTACCACCAACAACAATGGGAGTTCCAGCAACACAGGTCCCATTCTCACCGGCACCTTGATCGATAGTGCCGTTGCCGGAGTCAGTTACCAAACTAACTCCAACCTCTCCGGCCTTACCTCAGTCAACGGTAGCTTCGAATATCGCAGTGGAGATCAGGTCACCTTCCAAATTGGTGGTACCTTTCTGGGAACAGTCACGGGTGGAGCCGTCATCACACCCATCGAACTGGCCGGAGTGAGTAACACTGCAGACCGTCGTGTGATCAACATCGCACGCCTGCTTCAGTCCCTCGATGAAGACCAAGATCCGAGTAATGGGATCAACATCAACTCAACAACTCGATCCGCAATGGCGGGTCGTAGCATCGTCTTTGATGTTCCAGTCTCCTCCTTCTCTTCCAACGAAAGTGTTCTCCAAGTAGCAATTGGTAAGGGCTTAGTGGCATCAGAGGATGCTATCAATCATTTGCATGGAAGCCTCGTAAAAGAAGGACGTCCAGGGTCGGTTGCTACGGAGACAGCAATTCGTCAATTACTTCCAGATTTTGTTGTAGACGGAGCTCCATCAACTGACCCAGAACCTGACCCAGAACCTGAGCTAGATCCAATAGACAACAACATAGCAATTAACGACAGCATAGCTGAAGTAACGGATTGTCAATTCAACAGCAACTCGATTGCCAACGGTGTCAGCACTACCGCTTATCAAACAGCAACTGTTCCTTTCGGATTCACATGCACCTCTCAAACCCGCACTTGCTCCAACGGTACTCTCTCGGGAAGCTACAGTTTCTCCAACTGTGAGCAAGCAGAACCTCTCGATTGCTCTTTCAACGGCTCCAATGTAGAGCATGGAGATTTTGTAACAGCCTACTTGAGTAATAGTGTGGCGGCAGGGAACAGCTGTAGTTCGCAGACGAGAACTTGTTTTAACGGAGTTCTATCAGGCAGCTATACTAACTCCAATTGTTCAGTAAGTTCAGTTGAAGGAAATGTTGAAAAAGATATTGCATCTTGTGTGGAAAGAAATCAATCACGTAAGACAACTAATGAAATCATACAAATAAGTGTAGGTAGTAGTTCATCATGTGTATTGTTCAAGGATGGACTAGTAAAATGCTGGGGTGAGGATTACGGTATAAAACCAGTCAAAACATTTCAAAGCGCTACTTGTATTGGTAACAGAGGAGGAGGTAGAGGTTGTGCAATTGTAGATGATGGAACAGTAGCTTGTTGGAATGCTTCAGGTCAAATAACACCTGTCCCAAATATCAACTCTGTTATTGATTTAGACATTAGTAATGATACGAGTTGTGCCGTTTTAGAATCTGGTATCACTCAATGTTGGGGTGGAAATCAGCATGGGCAATTTGGAGCTGGAACCTTCACAGATAGTAATAATCCAGTGAGTGCTGAAGGAGTCACAAGCACAATTCAAATAGAAATAGGTTCAGATTCTGCTATTGCCCTGTTGAAAGACGGTAGAACAATGTATTGGGGAGGTAATGGTAAGTACCTACCCGCGATTATTCCAAATCTAATTAATGTGATCGATATTTCAGTAAGTCATTCATCAAATTTTCTTATCAATTTAGAAAATGGAAATATTCTAGAAGCTAACTACTGGGATTTAATACACTATGATGATACTTATAGCCAATTTACTCAAGTTCAAGGTCTTGATCATGTTGTTCAGGTCGATTCATCTCACTGGCTAAACTGTGCTGTAATTGAAGATGGTACAATTAAATGCTGGGATGGTAATGCTGGGCTACGAGGATATTTTAATTACGATCCATATCTAGGAAATGGAGAACCTGATGGAATAGACAGCTATTTACCAGTTGATGTGAGTGATATTTCTGATGCAATTGAAGTACGAGTCGGGGGCTACAACAATGGTACTAGAGCTTTTGCACACGGTTGCGCCTTACAGTCCAATGATGAAGTCAAATGCTGGGGAGATAATGGGTTCGGTCAACTCGGCGATGGCACAATATTGAATAGAGGAATTCCTGTGAATGTAATCGACTTATAGAAAAGAGTAATCTAAAATTCAGTACAGTGTTAATAAAACAGATGAATTATATTGTGACCTAAAAATTTGGGGTTGGAGCAATTATGTAATTTTGACAAATGAAGTAATCTCCAAGATTTGGAGATCTAACAATGTAATGTCCTCATTGTGCTCATCCAGACTACATCCTCTTTGGTAAGAATCGAGGAGCCCAACGCTACCGCTGCCAAGCTTGTCGACGAACCTTTCAGACAATGCGCAGAGGCAAGGATTCTGCCTTCAAAGAACAGGCTCAAAAGCTATACCTTGAAGGACTGGGGCTCAGAGCCATTGGCCGAATCCTTGGAGTACATCACAAAATAGTTTCCCGCTGGCTTGTCCAGGCCGCTGGGCAGCCACCAGTCGACCAACCCAAGACGAGAGCCTGTTCCTTGATTGAGATCGATGAACTCTGCAGCTTTGTCGCTAAAAAAATCTAAATGCTGGATCTGGACAGCAATCAATTCCACTGTTGGCAAAGTGCTTGGCTTTGTCTGTGATAGTAGATCAATCAAAACCGCTAGAGAACTTTTCACGCAATTGAGGAACTTGCCTACCATGGGCTATGGCACAGATTTTCTCAAAACCTATGAACATCTGATCCCCACAGCTTTGCATCACCAAGGCAAGACATTCACGACTCAGATCGAATCACTCAATTGTCGATTCCGGCATTACCTGGCCAGATTGCACAGGAGAACGCTGTGCTACAGTAAATCTAGGAGGATGTTAGAAATTTCTTTGAAGCTACTCACCCATAAACTAAACAATCCTTAGGCTACAATGCCACGCCCATCCGGTTTATTCGGAATAAACTGAATTTAGTTCCCTAATCAGCCTCGTCTGAGTCACTTCATCCAACACGTAGGAACGTAGACGAACCCTTTGGGAATCCAATAGAAACAGGGTAGGGAAGCGGAGCTGTTGCTGACCAGGGAAGAACTTGCGAGCTACCTGCCCGAAACGATCGGCATAGAAGAACGAATGAGGCACCTGGAGTTGATCGGCGAAGCGACCGATGCGCTCTGGTGTATCTTCTCGCAAGGGACTAATGAAAAGCAGCGGGGTGTTGGGAAAGTGCTGCTCTCGTAGGCGATAGAGTGTTGGGATCTCTTCAAGGCAGGGCACACAACCGACAAAAAAGAAGCTAACAAGGTAGGGTTCTACCTGTGTTCGGCTGTCAAAGCGTTCACGCTCCAGATTACTTAGCCAGAATGAAGGTGGTGCAGGCAACAGCTCAGCCGCTTGCAGCCCAATGGCACCTGTGACAAAGAGCCAGACACTGAACACGACAACACAATATTTTCTCATCCACTGGAAAAACTTCATGCGACCAAATCAACTCGGATGGTGGGTCTGCTTATTATTCGTTCTTTGGGGAAGCCAGCTCGCCTGGGGACAAGCCCAACGGGCTATCAAACCAGTTGTTGAACAACCTAGCTTCGTAGCACAGGACGCTCCCTATCGATATCGGGCTCTGCTGATCGGCAATGATGATTACGAGCACTGGAAAGACCTTAGATCAGCGGTACACGATGCCCAAACCCTCGCCGGAGTTCTGCAGGAACACTATCAATTTGCTAACGAGGACATCCGCCTGCTGACCAACGCCACTCGCAAGGATATGCTCGGGGGCCTTCAGTGGCTGCAGGAGACTTCTCAGCCCAACGACCGGGTGCTGCTCTACTATGCTGGACACGGTAGCGTCGATGAAGGGGATAACACCGCATACTGGGTACCTGTCGACGGGCGCCGAGACCAGGACTTTGACTGGCTACACAACGAAAGGCTGCTGCGAGAGTTCCGTAAGATCGATGTGCGCCACAAACTATTGATCGCAGATTCCTGCTTCAGTGGCAATCTGCTCACTCGGGGACTCCAGAATCAACCAGATTCCTGGGATTTTGAAGCGGCAATGCTCCGGGAGAAACAGCGTCTCAAGAGCGTAATCGGCTTGAGTTCCGGAGGCAACGAACCAGTCGTTGATGGTGCTCCACGCTGGGCAGGACACTCCGTCTTCGCTTACCACCTGCTGGCTCAGTTAGAAGCCAATGTCCGCCCCTATCTCTCGGCTACCGAGTTGGGCTGGCGCCTCTCCAAGTATGTTGCCAACGACACCCAGAACCTGATCGGACTGAAGCAACAAACACCTATCGTTCGTCCCATCTCTAATCAGGGGGATCAGGGAGGTGAGTTCTTTTTTCAACGAAGTGATGTGATGAGTCGTCCTCCTAGCAACTCCTTGCTCTCCGTTGTTCTTCTACCAGAAGACTGGCAACTGGAAGCAACCGAACTGGCACCATTGACCAATCCCTTGCAGAACGCCCTGCAAGCTCATCAATTCAAGCCACTTGAAGCCCCGATGATGCTTCGAAAACGTGGGGCATTCTCTCCAGCAGAACAATGGCGCAGGCCAACTGCAGAGTACGCTCTGGTTTTACAACTCTCCCCGGAGTTTCGTCAGGAGCCATCACTGGCTTGGGCGGGCATCGCAGAGTTGAAAGGCCAGTTGGAGCTGCACCGACACCACATGGGGCGCTGGGAATCTGTTGCTCGTCAGGAAATGACCCACCAAAAACTACCCTTACGTCGATGGGATCCTACCCAGCATCCTCAGCAGTGGGAATCGCTGTTGGAAAAATACGTCCGCCTTGGACTGGAGCAGGACACCCAAGACTTGTTCAGCAATCTGCCTAAATAGCTGATTTCCCCCCATCCAACCTATCGGCCACCTTCTCCTCAGACAAGAAGGCAAATCGATCAGCCCAGTCGGGGTCGAGCTGTGAAGCTCACAGGCTCAATTGGTTGCTCTTCCAGCAGCTGTAGCATTCGTTGGATGGAGCGTTCCAACTGAGCATCGCGTCCTGCAGCATAATCATGGGGAGCGTCTTCAATCTCTTCATCCGGTGTCACTCCCTGGTTTTCGACATTCCAACCTGCCTTGTGAAACCAGATTGAGTACTGAGGCTGGGTTGTCGTCGTGCCATCGACAAGCTGATAGCGGGAGTCGATACCGATCACTCCACCCCAGGTCCGTTTGCCCAGCAGCGGCCCCATTTTCAATTCGCGGAAGCTATAGCTGAACATGTCTCCATCCGACCCAGCAAACTGGTTCGTCAGCGCCAGCAGGTGTCCTAGCAGCGTATGGTACGGATACGACTCCGGAGCACCCCAGCGGCGCACATCATAACCCAAATGCCGATGAGCCAGCTTCTCCAGTATCAGTGGGGAAACCATCCCACCTGCGTTGTAACGCACATCGAGGATCAATCCTGCGAGGTGAACCTGGGCCAGAAATCCTCGGTGGAACTCCGCGAGACCCTGTGTCGACATATCTGGAATGTGCAGGTATCCCACTCGTCCTGCGGTCTGCTCGGCTACAAAGTGACGATTCCCTTCCACCCAATCACGATAGCGAGCGGCTCGTTCACTACGCAGGGTACGCACCGTAATGATGCGAGGTTTTTCGTCTTTCTCTGGATGCTGCAAAGTCAGCGGAACCATTTGCTCAGCCTGGTGTAGCAACAACTCTCCGGGGCTGGTCTGCTCATCAAGGGGAACGCCACCAATGGCACAGAGATAGTCACCTTCTCGCACATTGAGTCCTGGTTCACAGAGTGGCGAACGAATCTTCGAACGCCAGGGATCACCGGCATAGAGTCGTTGAATCACGTAACGCTTGGCAGCCACATCCCACTCCAGATCAACACCGAGTCGTCCAAGTTGATAACGTCGCTTGGGGGGATAATCTCCTCCATATTCGTAGGCATGCGAAGTGCCCAGTTCGCCCTGCATCTCCCAGATCAAATCCGACAATTCAGCCCGTGACGCTACTCGGTCCAACAGCGGACGATATTGTTCTGCCACTTCCTGCCAACGCACCCCAGACATCTCCTCATCCCAGAAAAACTCTCGCTGCAGACGCCAGGCTTCATGAAACATCTGCTGCCACTCCGGACGCAATTCCACGGCAAAGCGCAATCGATCCAGATCCAGCCAGCCGGTCTTGCGGGAAGGCTCCTCAGGCGAACCATCGTCCTCACTCACATTGGCTCCAGCTTCCAGCACGCGCAGGCCTTCTTCGCTGGCATAGGCCATCGTACGAGCGGAAGGAGTCACTTCCAGGTAGTCCAACCCCTGCAGCAACAGCTCTTTCTCCTGCTTTTCGAAGTCATAGGCCCAGAGCAGCCCCTCTGGTTTGCGCTTGCCTGGCTTTTCCTCCTCACTGCCACTACTCAGTGGAAACTCACTGAAAAGCACTCGCTTGCGTAAACCAAAAACCTGTCCATAGATGCCCTCATTCACCGGAAACTCAATGATTCGCTGGGACAAACCCTCCCAGTCAATACGCAGTGGGACCGGTTCTTCCTTCTTCTTCTTGTCTTCTTTCTTTTCGGTGCTCTTCTCGCTGTTTTCCTCTTCTCGCTCTTCGGGTTCCTCTTCTTCTTTTTCTCCAGGAGGCGCAGGTTGTTCCAGGAAAGGGGAACGCAGGTCATTGCGCAGAGCAATCAGGTAGGGCTTCATGCTACGGGCAAAGCTCGCCCCAATTTGCACAGTGTCCCAGATCGGTTGGTAAGTGCGTGAGGAGAGGAAATAGAGCCATTGACCTTCCGGATCAAAGGAGGGACCAAAGTCATAGCGTACCGGTTCGGTCACCTGCCTTGGTTCGGGCTGCTCGACGGAGCAGAGGAAAATAGCGGATTGCTCGGTGTTCAGGTGTTTGCTGTAAGCAACCCAATTACCATCTGGTGAGAAGACAACATCCTCAATTTCACGCAGGTCAGAAGCATCCAGCAGTGTCAGGGTTCCCTTCTCAAGGTTCAGATACCACAGCTCCAGACGACTGGTAGTCAGCAACAAGGCGGGCTGAGTCGGAGAAGCGACCATGGACTGAACACGACCTTCGGGCAATTCGATCCGCTCCAAAGGCGACACCGAGGCCTCTTCAGCAAAGAGCAGCAGTTCCTCCTGGGAGTTTTGTTCATCGGCAATCGTCGCCAG
>DJYX01000003.1 GCA_002450295.1 Deltaproteobacteria bacterium UBA6967 | reverse complement strand
ACAGCAACCAATTGGGCAGCTCCCTTTCCTGCATTTGCCAAGGTCTGTAGTAAAGTTGCCGAGTCTTGACTAAGGAAACTTGTGTATTCCGCTATGTTGTCTGTTCCCAATAGGTAATTCGGTGCCGTTACATCAGCAGCGATCACTTGCTGACCGGATATTTGCCAAGTTTCACCATTGGCAACGGAGTTAGTAACTTGACCGCTGAGCCTGGTTTCTTCAGAGGAACCCAGCAAACTACGGTTATCATTGACAGCTGCATCGATAGCGGCTTTTGCTGCCTGCACCTGGCCAAATTGTGTTGCGTAGGTTAGGTTGCCGACTCCCATGGCAAAGGCCCCAAAATTATCATAGGGATTGACTGGAGTACCGTTATCGATGAAGGCTGTCTCGTCGTGATTTGCGAGCAAAAACTGCACTTGGTCAATTTGCTGATCTCGACCCACCAACCGAGTATCAAGCATCACCAGATTGGCCAAGTTGCCATAGTCAAAGCTTCGATAGATCCGTTCTCGATCTTCAGTACCATTTTCTGTGTGGGTACGAATCGGCATCCATTCATGATAAGCCTGAAGGGCAGCAGCTTTTCGCTCTGTCCAGAAACCTTCGGTAGCTTCGTCGTGATTCTCTGCTCCATTCTTCCAAGCATCATTCGATGATTCATGATCATCCCAGACAGCAATGAATGGAACGAGCCTTTGCAATTCCTGAAGATCTGGATCTGATTTGTATTGAGCGTGGCGGAGCCTGTAATCAGCCAACTGGGTCAGTTCTTTATTCGGGCTGAACAGCGCGGTGTCCGTATTGTTGTCACCTCGCCCGACGAGTGATGGGTATCCGGAGGAGTCGTATTCATAGAGGTAATCGCCCAGGTGAATTACTGCATCAATATCCCCAGCAGTGGTTGCTTGATCTGCAGCGTGGGCGTAAGAATGGAAATAGCCTTTGGGGAGGTTTGCACAGGAGAAGACAGCGAACTTGAGTTCACTAACATCAGCATCTGCTGAGGGAAGCGTCCTGGTATGTCCCACCACTGATTACACATCACCTACCCGGAAGCGGTAGTTGTAACGTTGATTGGCTGCTAACCCCTCAGTGTCCACTTTGACAGTGTAATTCTGACTGGCATCTGTGGTCGTGTTTCCAGTTATAATGACATTACTCATCGATTCATCACTGCTCCACTCTGCAATTTCCCAAGTCACTGTGATTTCGTCTGGGCTCTCACTGCCTAGGGTAATGCGTGTCCAAAGGATCATTCCATCCGCCTTTGGGTCGCCGCTTGCGACACCATAATTGGAGGCATGGGGAGCAGCATCCTCATCATCCGATGAGCAACTGGCTACGATGGCGGCGATGATGCCAGCGCAGAGTAATCCTTTTGCGAATCGTGAAAATATATTCTTGGTTGTTCCAGGAATGGGCATCAACTCCCCCGGTCAGTGGCTTTGAAATTCTTTGTAGCGAATTAAAATGCCAAATAGCAGTTGAGCTATGTTAGGGGAATAATTGGCTGCAGTTAGAGGAGCGTTAAGGAGGGTAAGCCATAAGGCAGGTTAGTTAGCGAACCGACAGAAGCTTGCGGTTATTGCAAGCCCTCGCGACTTCCCCCATCCCAAGGATGGGTATAGGGGGGCACTGACAGCAAGAGAGGAGATTTTGTGGTGCGACGGCTGGTTGTAGCTTGGCTGACACTACCTGTCTCTATGAATTCAATCGCTGCCTGGAGCAGGGTGTCGTCAGTTGGGGTGGCTGGAAGAATAGTACTGAGGGAATAATCCGGACTGACTCCCAGGTTGTGCCAGGAGTTACCCAAAGGAGAGAGTAACTCAAAGGAGGTGATGTAGACCCCGCTGCCATCCAGCAACCCGACCACATTCTGGCCAACTCCTTTTCCATAGCTTTGACCACCCATCAGTGTGGCTATCCCCAGATCTTTCAGTGCAGCCGAGGTGACTTCAGAAGCAGAAGCGGAACTACCATCCATCAAGATTACAAATTTACTTGAATCAGTGATGCCAAGGTTTGAACCATAAACACCAAATCGATAGTCTGTCGTTTGGGATTGCTGCTGCAGGCTGAACATCACCTGGCTATTGACAGAACTGGGGCCTAGAAAGTCAGTGAGATTCAAGGCTCCAGTTAGACTACCCCCTCCATTTTGACGCAAATCGAGGATCACTCCTCCAGATCCACCACTCCCCGCCGAGACCAAACTAGTATAATCATCCCGGACTCGATCTGCACTGATGGTGGTGTACTCCCGTAGGTTGAGATAAGCGATTTGATTGGTTGAACCAAGTGATCTGGATAGATGAGTTTCCGAAGCCGTCTGGATTTGGAGTTGATTGCCATCACTGAGCAGGGTAAGCGTGGTGGTCGCTGCTTCTGTTTTAGGCAGTAAGTCCCTGACTTCCTCTACGGTCAGTCCTGATATCTGGACTCCATCAACCGCAATCAAGCGATCCCCAACTTCCAGCCCATCCCACCAGGCTCTTGTAAAGGGAAAGACCGACCCTAGCAAAAAGGGATTGCTATCGCTGATCACTGCATTGCCGTCGCTGACCTGGTAGCTGAAACCAATGTAGGAACGCCCTCCACTTAGAGCCTGAGTATTTTCTGAGAACGTGACCGGTTCAAAATAGTAGGAGAACCGATCGTTTTGGCGGACTACATCGACGTAATCGGCGATCTGGCTCAATCCGTCAAGATTGTTGGGTAAAAAGTTAGGCCGATAGTGAATACCCTGAAAATTGACACAGCCTTGGGCGAGAATCAGGTCAATGCTTTGGGGAGTACTGCTCTTCTGACATTCCGGCATCAACTCAACGTAATCTCGGATAGAGGCTACCGTGGATGCTTGTGAAGTAACGGTTG
>DJYX01000036.1:1786-3251 GCA_002450295.1 Deltaproteobacteria bacterium UBA6967 | reverse complement strand
CATACGATTGGGACCAAAGATTTTTAGAAGTCTTTGGGCAACGGGCTTCATGTCATTGTGAGGATAGGGGTCATGCGTAAAGGCATACTGTCCAGAAAAGTGGAGATAAGTATTTGGATTGGCCGCCACCATCTCTAAAAGATCAAGGGTTTCAGGGGGTAACTTTACTGAAAAATGGGGCCGGTTGTGCTCATCAATCGCCAAATTGTCCAAAGAAACCATAAATCCACAATGATTGAAAACCGCAACCAGTTCCGGAAGTTCTTTTAAAACTTTATCAAACAATTTCACCTGTGGCGGTTCGGCATAAAACCAAACTTTCAATTTACGCTCAGCCATCGCCTTAAAGAGCGGAAACATCTCAAAAGTCCTTGGGTCCTCTCCAAAGTTCTTTCTTTGATCAACAAACCCCACCCGAATTCCCTGGATCCTGCTTTGAGCAATCCGAGAGTCCAGATTTTCCTCCTGGTCATTTGCAGTCGCATCAAAAATTCCAACAGTCGCAAATTTACCTGAGTGTTCCCGTTGAACTTCGGCTACGTAGTGATCCTCAGGTCCAAGCGGGACTAAGATTGCTTTGTCAACTCCTGCCTTGTCCATTTCCTTGATTAAATCTTCAGCAAGCACTTCCCGATCTGCTTCTGCTAGTCCAGCATGAATCGGTCTAGGATAATCTTCTGAATATCTTCGAAATACGTGTAAGTGTGCATCGATGACGCTCATGTTTTCCTCCAAAATTACCAAATTAGGTTTGATCAAAACAATGGAAGTTTGGCTCTTTTTTATCTTGATGAATCTTCAACCTGTCAATGAAAAATTGATTTTTTTTCAGGACTTTTAGAGGGTGGGCACTGAAATCAGACAAATTCGTGACAGTGAGGAAGACCCTTCCAAGGAATTTTTGGCAAACATTTCAGGAGATAATGATGAAAGGATTATGGAAAAGGAGTGCAGCTGAAATCGCAGTATTAGTAAAATCACGCCAAGTTTCTGCGGTTGAAGTTACCCAATCTGCGTTTAGTCGCCTGCAAGCAATCAACGGAAAGCTCAATGCGGTTGTCATTGAAACCCCTGAGGATGCCCTGCGCTCTGCTGAGTTGGTAGACCAAGCAATTGATCGTGGTAAAGATCCAGGCGAATTGGCTGGTGTGCCTGTTACGGTTAAAGTCAACATTGACCAAGCAGGATACGCAAACACGAATGGTCTGAAATTGCAGGAGAATCTTATTGCAGACCGGGACAGCCCTGTCGTCACCAACTTTCGCAAAGCAGGAGCGATCATCATTGGTCGCACAAACACCCCAGCATTCTCCCTCCGCTGGTTCACACGAAACCAATTGCATGGCCATACAATCAATCCGCACAACTCAAGGATTACTCCCGGTGGTTCCTCTGGAGGTGCCGCTTCAGCAACAGCCTCAGGAATTGGCGCGATCGGGCATGGCACAGACATCGGGGGTTCAGT
>DJYX01000036.1:0-1448 GCA_002450295.1 Deltaproteobacteria bacterium UBA6967 | reverse complement strand
AGATATCCAGCCTATGCCTGTGGACTCCAAGGGCTTCGCCCAACTCAGGGACGCTTTCCTGCCTGGAATCCTTCGGGAAAAGACCGGCATATTGGTGCTCAGTTGATGGCGGTTTCAGGGCCACTTACCAGGACAATCGCTGATCTAGAGTTAGCCACGAAAGCGATGGCTGTTGCAGATCTAAGAGACCCCTGGAATGTTCCACTGCCGTATCAGATTGGTGATTTTCCTCGGAGGGCTGCACTCTGTGTGAATCCAGATGGCATGCAAACAGAGGAGTCCGTTGAAAAAGCAGTTCGGCAAGCTGCTGAAAGGCTCAAAGATTCGGGTTGGGAGGTAACGGAAGTAGAGAGCCCACCGTTTCAGGAACCAGCTAGATTGCAGGCTATTCTCTGGCTTGCTGAAACACATCGAGTAGGGACAGGCATTCTAGACAAAGAGGGAGATCCCGATGCCATCCACGTCTTTGGGGAGATGACCAAACTCTCTCCCGTACCAACGATAAATGATGTATTGGATGCTTTACAGGCACGGTTGGGATTTCTTCGGGATTGGCAACTTTTCTTGGAGAAATATCCTGTCTTGATCTGCCCTACTTCGAGCGAACCTCCCTTTCCAGATTTGCTGGATCTACAGGATTTCCCAAGAGTGATCAAGGCTCAGCTCACCCAGGTAGGGCTTCCTTTGATGGGCATTCCGGGCCTCTCCATCTTCACGGGATACAATGAGAGTCCTGATGGAAAGATACCAATGGGCGCTCAACTGGTTGGGGCACGCTTCCGAGAGGATATTCTCATTTCTGCTGCCAAAGAGATTGAGGCCCGCAGCCCCAAGATTGAAATTGCAGAACCTTAATTGGCCTAGGCGGACTGGATGAAGAGAAGCATGTCAGTTTGAAAAAGATTTCTGAGTTCACTTAAGCAGGGTTCCGTTGAATCATGAAGGAACCCTTTTCAGTCTGAAGTTCATTCAGAGGTTGCTTTTCTACTTTTACAGCCTCCATCTTTTGCGTTTTTCGAACAATCAACTGAACCATTTGGAATTGATAACCATAGTTTTTTCTTTCCATAGGGTAACCTTCCTTTTTAAAAGTTGATGTATGCCTAAGCTAATAAATGTTGGAGGGATTACTCTGGCTGGTGATCCAGAATATCCCAGCACACGGTCAGGACATGATAGTCCGTTTTACCAGGTGGAGACTTGAGTCTATCAATTTTTTGACCCTCTCGAGAGAGAATCCTAAACCAGGCACCATGCTGGTGATCCACAAAATGATCCCATGCGTAACGCCAGAATTCCAAATAATCATCTCGATAGTTTGGCTTTTCTGTCAACCAAAAAAGACGCCAAGCTGTAGCAATGGACTCCGCCTGAACCCAAAAATACTTAGTGGGCGCACAGGTCTCTCCATCGGGTGCAAACCCATAGAAGATCCCCCCATAATCTGC
>DJYX01000169.1 GCA_002450295.1 Deltaproteobacteria bacterium UBA6967 | reverse complement strand
TCGGCAATAAAGTCAGCAGGAAAACCATCCATAAAATTTTCTGAATTTTCAAACGGATAATGTTGTTGACCGTATGGCATTGAGCCAGATTCAAACCAACAATCTAGTACTTCAGGAATGCGTCGATAGGTTTTCCCATTCTTGTTGATCAATAAATCATCCAAAAAATGCTTGTGCAGATCCGTAATTTTTTGACCAACAGCCTCTTCCAAATCAGCGACGTTTCCAAAACATAAAATATCCCCATCCTCACTCCTCCAGATGGGTAAAGGTGTACCCCAATATCGGTTGCGACTGATCGCCCAATCTCTCGCATTTTCTAACCATTTGCCAAAGCGTCCATCACGAATGTGTGTTGGCACCCAATGAACAGTTTGGTTGTGAGAAACCATTCGGTCTTTGATTGCCTCTACGTTAACAAACCATGTTGAGATAGCTTTGTAAATCAGTGGAGTGTCTGTTCTCCAGCAGAATGGATAGCTGTGCTGAATCGTGTCCTGCCTGAATAGTGAGCCTTGTTCTTTCAGCTCACGAATAATCGTTTTATCCGCCTCCTTTATATTCATTCCTGCGATAAAATCCATGTAAGTGCAGAAATTTCCCTCTGTATCCACAGGATCAAAAACAGGAATGCCTTCACGCTGACAGATTCTTAAATCATCCTCACCAAAAGCAGGGGCTTGGTGCACGATTCCCGTACCGCTTTCATCACTGACATACTCATCCAATAAAACTCGTCGTGCCTTAGAAAGATCAACTCTCCCATCGGCAAAACGGAATATTGGTTCATACGCTAGGCCCTCCAACTCCTTCCCAGCACACTTCTTAATAATTTGATAGCTGCCTTCTTCAAAGTATGCCGAAAGACGCCCTTCACAGATCCAATACTTCTCTTCACTTTCGTGGGGCTGCAAACAGACATAGTTCAAGTTCGGACCTGCACAGAGCGCAAGGTTGGAAGGTAAAGTCCATGGAGTCGTTGTCCAAGCGAGGATAAAGTTGTTTGGTTCGGATGTTAGGGCAAATTTAACCGTAACCGATGGATCTTGGGTGTCCTTGTAGTTCAAATTTGCTTCGAAGTTTGAAAGGGGGGTGGAGACTCTCCATGAATATGGCATCACTTTGACACCCTCATAGATGAGTCCCTTCTTCCAGAGTTGGTCGAAGATCCACCAAACCGACTCCATAAATGTCAGATCCATGGTCTTGTAGTCATTATCGAAGTCGATCCAGCGAGCCATTCTTTCTACGGTTTCTCGCCATTCACTTGCATAGCGGAGCACAATCTTGCGGCATTCTTCGTTGAAGTTCCCGACTCCAAATTCCTCAATATCAGGACGTCCCTTCAAACCCAAAGTCTGCTCAATCTCATATTCAACGGGTAATCCATGGCAATCCCATCCAAATCGTCTTTCTACACGATAGCCCTGCATGGTCTTGTAGCGGGGGATCACGTCCTTGATTGTTCCTGCTAACAAATGTCCATAATGTGGAAGACCAGTCGCAAATGGAGGTCCATCATAAAATATGAATTCGTTATCAGCCGGTCGTTCCTCTACCGATTTTCTGAAGATGTTTTCTTGTCGCCAAAATTCGAGAATTCGAGATTCCAGTTCAGGGAAATTGATTTTGTTAGAGACTGATTTCATCCGGAGTTAGCCACACGTAAGTTGAGCAAATATGGAAAACAAAAGATCTTATTTATTTGGAAAATCTTAACTTTTTGCTTGCAATGAATTTGTTAAGATACTGGTAGACAAGGCACGACGCAAGCAAGGACATAAGCTTAAGGCTGGCCTGTAATTGCATTTAAGACTTGATGATGCTTGAATCTTCATTCGCAAGTGCTAAATTAATTGTTTAAGTTGCAATCTCAATTTCTCAAGGAATTGCAGCGCAACACAACTACTCATTGGAACCTGTAATGGTGCAGAGTTTCATCGATTCCTGTCGAGGAGAGCTTTATGGAAACGATCCGCATTTTTGATACTACGCTTCGCGATGGCGAGCAGTCCCCTGGTTGTTCCATGTCCGCGAAAGAAAAGCTACTACTGGCTCGGCAACTGGATCGGCTAGGAGTAGATGTGATTGAGGCTGGTTTCGCAGCATCGTCCCCTGGGGATTTTGAAAGTGTTAAGCAAATTGGACAACAAATTAGTCGAGCAAAAGTAGTTTCACTTTGCAGAGCCAGTATTTCAGATATTGAGCGAGCGGTTGATGCTCTAAAAGAATCTGAAAACTGGGGAATTCACACTTTCATCGCTTCCAGCCAACTGCACATGAAATATAAGCTGCAGATGGATGAGGATGAAGTGCTTAAGCGCTCGATTGAAGCTGTCGAGTTTGCACGCAAGCACACGGATTACGTCGAATTCAGTGCAGAAGATGCAACCAGAAGTGAACCAGAGTTCTTGGTCAAGCTTTTCTCTGCTGTAGTTCGAGCTGGTGCAACTATTCTCAATGTGCCTGACACTGTAGGTTATACCACACCTGATGAAATGTATGACTTAATCAAACTTCTGAAGAATGAGGTATATCAAGCAGATCAGGTGGTCTTCTCAGTTCATTGCCACAATGATTTGGGAATGGGTGTAGCTAACTCTCTGGCTGCCGTGAGAGCTGGAGCTCGACAGATCGAATGTACGATAAACGGTATCGGTGAGAGAGCTGGCAATGCTGCAATGGAAGAAATTGTGATGGCTATGAACACCCGTCAGCAGTACTTCGACTTCCAAACAAATATTGTCACTGAGCAACTTTACCCTACAAGTCGCCTACTGACTCAGATCACGGGTGTAGCAGTTCAACCCAACAAGGCCATCGTTGGGGCAAATGCCTTTGCACACGAAGCTGGAATTCATCAACATGGTGTGTTGAAGAATGCTTTAACTTACGAGATTATGACTCCACAGTCAGTTGGTATAAGACAGAGTCAACTTGTTCTTGGAAAACATTCTGGCCGACATGCATTGAGTGAGCGAGTGAAATCACTTGGTTTTGAACTTAATGATGTGGAGTTGAATAATATCTTCAAGGAGTTCAAACACCTTGCTGATGTCAAGCGACAGGTCTTCGATGAAGACATAGAGGCACTGATTACCAACAATGTTCGCAAACAAAACAATCGCTTCGAACTACAGCATTTGACTGTCACCTCGGGAACGACTTCTGTGCCCACAGCAACGATAACAATGAGAGTGGGCAACGATATTGTTCGCAAAGCTGGATTCGGTGATGGTCCTGTAGATGCTGCATTGAACACGATCAAGCAGATTACCGAACAAAACTGTACTCTAACTTCCTACGTAGTGAAAGCAATCACAGGAGGCACTGACGCCCAAGGGGAAGTTAGTGTAACTGTTGAAAAAGAGGGACAGCAAGTTACAGGACGTGGAGCTCACACAGACATCATTCTGGCAAGTGCACTCGCCTTCGTACATGCACTTAACCGACTGGAAGCAAGATCTTCTTCCATAAGTTTGATGACCCCCCTCCAGCAAGAAGCTGCTGCTGTCTAAGCGCTGATTGACAGACGGGTCTAGTAGGCCCGTCTTCCCTTCCCTAACGATTACTTTCCATCCCTCCCCGCAATTACCGTCAAGGTTCTGGAGCAAAACATTCATGAAAACTTATCGGGACGCCTCCAAGGAATTTGAGCCCAAATGGCGTCAACATTGGGATACTCAAAAGATTTTCAAGACCCCCAACCCAAACGAAGAGGGATTTGATAAGCAGAAGCCAAAATTTGTTGTCCTAGACATGTTTCCTTATCCTAGTGGCATTGGATTACACGTAGGACACCCACTTGGTTACATTGCGACTGACATTCTAAGCCGTTTTATGAGAATGCGTGGTTACAATGTCCTGTATTCAATGGGGTTTGATTCCTTTGGGCTTCCCGCCGAACAATATGCAATCCAGACCGGCCAGCATCCAGGGATCACAACGGACAACAATATTCGTAATATGCTGCAGCAACTAAAGATGCTGGGGCTGAGCCATGATCCAACAAGGCGATTCTCAACAACAGATCCAGATTACTTCAGGTGGACTCAATGGATCTTCCTTCAAATCTACCATTCCTACTACGATCCTACTGTAAGTTGGCAGGGGCCTGATGGTTACATGTCCCAAGGTAGAGCAAGACCTATTTCAGAACTCAAAGAAAAGCTACTTACTGGTGAGTGGCTACTTGATGGAGAAGGCACCCCCCGACCAGCAGTCTAT
>DJYX01000261.1:5546-6998 GCA_002450295.1 Deltaproteobacteria bacterium UBA6967 | reverse complement strand
CTATCTCCCTTGGAAGGCTTTGTTCTCTACTTTTGCCTTCATCATTCCTTACGGCACAGCCAAGAGATGGCACAGTGGCTTTTTCCGAATGAATCAAAGCCACTCCGTCAATTTTGGAAGCAGGCTCGGCCTCTAAGTTTGGCTGCAATGGTCATGGCTCTGTTTGCCTGGATTTGGCTACCCAACCGTGCTCTGGAGTGGGGTGGCTTGCAGGTGATATTCATTGGTCTTGCGGCTCTGACCCTTCCACATGTGGTTTTGCATTGGTTAGTTTTCGACCTCCGGCGACCTCTGCCGGTCTTTTCGACTCCTGAGCGAGAATTCTCATGGAATCACATCTCCCGTTGAAAGTGTTGCTGGCTGCGCCTCGGAGTTTCTGTGCTGGAGTAACCCGAGCCATCCAGATCGTTGAAGCCTGTCTGGAACGCTATGGGGCCCCTGTCTATGTGCGCCATGCGATTGTCCACAATGAGCACGTTCTGAGAGAGATGGAAGCCAAAGGAGTGATCTTTGTTGAGGAATTATCAGAGGTTCCAGATGGTGTGCCAGTTGTGTTTTCTGCTCACGGCGTTCCTCCATCTGTTGTCAATGCAGCTAAAGAACGGGAACTTCCTACGATTGATGCCACCTGTCCCTTAGTGGCCAGAGTCCATCAAGAGGCGGTTCGCCATCACAAAGCCGGCTGTCAAATATTGGTGATTGGTAAGAAAAATCACCCTGAGATAATTGGTCTCTTAGGGCATCTACCTACCAAAGACTGTCAGGTGATTGATGATATTGAAACTGCCCGAAATATTCAGATTCCCATCCATCAGTCAGTCGCATACGTTACGCAAACGACATTCTCTGTAGAAGATACTGGGCAAATCGTTGAGGTACTGCGCAAGCGCTTCCCCAAGTTGATTGAGCCACGTAAGGAGACCATTTGCTACGCAACAACGAACCGGCAGCAGGCAACCCGGACTATCGCATCAGGAGCTGAGGCGTTCCTTGTGCTAGGTAGCCCTACTTCCTCAAATTCGACACGTCTGACCGAAGTGGCGAGACAGGTTGGCTGTCAAAGAGTCCGCTTGGTTCCTGAACCCGACGAACTGAATTTAGCGTGGTTGGATGATGTCAACGTTTTGGGCTTGACGGCAGGTGCTTCGGCTCCTGAATATCTTGTGCAGAGACTCCTTGACCGATTAGCGCTCAGAAGAACTCTTGTAATTGAAGAAGTTCCTGTGACCGAAGAAAAGATTCAGTTTCGCCTTCCTCTTGAACGCTTCCCCAAAATTTCAAAAATTCCCATTTCAAGACCTTCCCCCAAATCACAACATTCCCAAGCAGATTTTCGCCGAAATAAGTCTATCGCTTTGCACCAAGAGTTGCATCTGGCCTAAGAAGATGATTTTGTTATGGGCTTCAATTCTTCGATCTTGATGGTCGAAAACTCCACTCAAACTCTGGAAG
>DJYX01000261.1:0-5136 GCA_002450295.1 Deltaproteobacteria bacterium UBA6967 | reverse complement strand
CCCACCAAAAGTTAGCGATCAAGAATGTTGGTTCCGCCAGAAAATAGCTTCCAAGTCCAAGCACTTCGCTCTCCCGAGGACTTTTACTGGGTACTTCAAAGTCCAGTTCCACTTGCGGGGATGTGCCTCCCAGAAACAAATTGGCCCTGGCAGTCCATTTATGATTGTGGTTTCCCCAACTTGGTTTCATTGCATCCAATGGGATACGACCCAACTCCACTAACAAGCATTCATGATCAACCGTTGGAAGATCTCATTAGTGGTGATTCACCTAAGGACCCAGTACTTGAAATCCGCAGAATCAGATCCGCAACAAGAACCATCCTCAAGTCCCTGAGTGACAGTCAAGGAGTTGTTGTCCATTGCTGGGGAGGACGAGGTCGAACTGGAACTGTTCTCGGCTGTGTTCTACGTGAGTTAGGTTATGAGGGACAGCGCGTTGTGAAGTTTCTGGACGAGATTCAACGTGTAAGGGGCCGGGAAGGTTGGCCAGAAGCTATCTGGCAATCAGAAATTGTTAGGAAATGGCCGGATGTATGAGGAGCACTCAAGCTTGGGGTGAGCTGGGATCTTGAAAAGAATCAGTGACAAGGTTTGCGCTGATTCTAGTTGGTCACTTTGAAACTATTGTCGATCAATGCTGCAGAATCTGGCTCAGGAACAGTTTAGTTCGGTCACTCTGCGGATTGTTGAAGAATTCTTCTGGTTCGTTCTGCTCAATGATCTGTCCCTCATCCATGAAGATCACACGATTGGCTACTGTTCGGGCAAAGCCCATTTCGTGGGTCACCACGAGCATCGTCATTCCTGTTTCTGCAAGCTCAATCATGACATCCAACACCTCTTTGATCATTTCAGGATCCAGCGCAGAAGTTGGTTCGTCAAAGAGCATTATGCGGGGCTGCATGCAGAGCGAACGTGCGATGGCTACCCTTTGTTGTTGACCACCTGACAGTTGACCAGGATATTTGAGAGCCTGATCCGGAATCTTGACCCGCTCCAAGTAACTCATTGCGGTCGTCTCTGCCTCTGCCTTAGGCTGCTTACGAACCCAGATGGGTGCCAGTGTACAATTCTCCAATACCGTGAGGTGTGGAAATAAATTGAAGTGTTGAAAGACCATTCCAACCTCTCTCCGCACTTGCTCAATATGTTTCAGGTCACTGGTCAACTCAATTCCATCCACTACGATCTGTCCTTCCTGGTGCTCCTCAAGTCGATTGATACAGCGAATTAGCGTAGATTTTCCTGACCCTGAAGGGCCACAGATCACTATTCGTTCTCCCGTAATCACTTCTAGATCAATCTCTTTGAGAACGTGAAATTGCCCAAACCACTTGTTCATCTTTTGGATTTGGATGATGGGCTCTCCAGAAGCTGTCATATTTTTGTCATTAACAGCACTTTCCTGACTAGCTTGGCTCATTGACTAACCCTTTTAACGGTGTTCAGTTTGTAATCTACGCTCTAAGAATTGGGAATATCTCGACATACTAAAACAACACACAAAGAACAGGAGACCAATAAATATGAACAACTCCCAATAGATACCATTCCAATCAGTTGTGGCTCTGATCGCATTTGATAGTCCAATCGGATCGAGAAGACCAATAAAAACTACGAGAGTTGTATCTTTGAAAAGACCAATAAATGTGTTCACGATCCCTGGAATTGAAATTTTAAGAGCTTGGGGAAGAATAATTAGCCGCATAGACTGCCAATAGTTCAGACCTAAGCTTGAGGAACCTTCGTGCTGCCCAACTGGAAGTGCTGCAAGACCACCACGAATCACCTCAGCCATGTAAGCAGAAGCAAACAGAGTGACCATAATTACAACCCTTAGCATCAGATCAAAGTTCGTACCGGGTGGTAGGAAATAATTTAAAAGGAGTGAGGCTGTAAAGAGCCAGACAATCAAAGGAACTCCACGAATAATTTCAATGAAAAAAACACAAATTTTATTAATGATAAGCAGTTTTGATTGGCGCCCGAGTGCTAACAAAATACCAATTGGTAATGATAAAATTATCCCAGTGATACCAATGATTAGAGCCAACATGAATCCACCAAACTCTTTTGATGGAATGTATGTGAGAGAAATTGGTATAAAACTGTCTAGTTGTTCAGCGACTGGGGTAAGTAAAAAGAACCAGTACGAAACAACAAAAACAAAGGTAATTGGCACACTCAATATGGATAGCTTTGATCGACTTATTTGTTGAAAAAGCAAGATGCCTAGCAGAAAACTAAAAGCTGCAGAAACTGGCCCCCAAACAGAATCTCCCCATAACAGCCAGTAGCAAAGAAAAGGAGAAGTAAAGGTTAAAATATACAGCTCTTTTCGTACAGTTGTAAAAAGTACTGGAGATATTGCAAAACCAAAAAGTATTAGCGCAAAGATTGGGCGCCAATAGCTTTCAGGTGGATAGAATCCAAAGAGTAATTGATTCCATCTTTCATTTATCACTGCCCAGCAAGCCACATTGGTATTTTCACCAATACTTTCTCGAAGTTTCCTACATTCGTTAAGTGAGTCAGCCTCCCAAACACCTTGTGTAATCCACGGTAAAATTTGTGCGAGAAGCCAGTAAATCAGAAAAAGTGAGAGGATTGTTAGAATGGAGTTTATAGTGTTTGAGAACAAATTTTCTCTAACCCACTTTGTCAGCCCAATTTCAGACAAAGGGGGAACTTTAGCAGGTATAAGCTCTGTTCGTACAAATAGTTTGGAGGATGGACTATTCACCTCAACGACCTTTGAGTTTGACTGAGTTATTATAAATGTTCATCACAGTTGAGATGACCAAAGAAGCAAGAAGATAGAAAAGTCCAAGCATTAACATACCTTCAAGTTCACGCCCCGTCTGATTAATGGTTATCCCTCCGAGTGTGGAACGTACATCCATATACCCAACAGCAATTGCCAACGAAGAATTTTTCGTGAGATTTAAATACTGTGAGATAAGAGGAGGAATAATGACACGGAGAGCTTGGGGTAAGATAACCAGATTCATTGTGCGGTTGGGTCGTAAACCCAAAGCGTAGGCAGCTTCTGTTTGTCCTTTTGATACCGAGAGAATGCCACTCCTAACAATCTCTGCAATGAAAGCTCCTGTGTACAGCGATAAGGCTAGCCAAAGGGCAATTAGTGAGTTTCTTAGTTGTAATCCACCACGAAAGTTAAACCCACCAAGAGTTGGATAATCTAGTGAGACAGGCTGCCCCAATACGAAAAAAGTCGTAATGGATGGAATGATTACTATCCCGGTTGAAATCCAAAATGTTGGAAGGGTTGTTCCTGTTTGTTGTTGTCTTGAAGTTGCAATTTTTTTGAAGATCCAAACACTAAGAAGTGAAAGTAAAAAAACAAATATTAAGATCCCAGCGCCTTCACCCCACACCGGAAAAGGGATGTAAACTCCGCGGTTTGAAATAGCAACACTATCAAACAAAATCATTGAAGCACTTCCCCCAGCTCGAAAATCTCTTGGGCCAGGAGTGGATTCAGTCATCACAGCGAAAATGATGAGAATCCATAAGAGCAGTGGAACGTTTCGGAATCCTTCCACGTAGATTGTCATTAGACGTGCAACAATCCAATTTTTAGAGAGTCGGAGGACTCCTGCAACGATTCCAATTATTGTGGCAAGTGCACAGCCTAGAAAAGCTACAAGCAGCGTATTTAGTATACCTACTAGTGCTGCTCTACCGTGCGTAGATGTAGAAGAGTATTCAATGAGGCGCTGATTAATGTCATAGCCTGCGATGTTGGTAAGAAATCCAAAATCAAAGTCTTTGCCGAGGGCGGTTAAGTTCTGAATTGTATTATTGACAAGCCATGAAAAGAACAGAACCAACAAGCACATGGCTATCGCTTGAACAGTCAGCGATCTGTATTTTGTGTCATAGATCAACTGGCGCAGTTGGAACAACGGCTTCGGTGGTTCGGTCACTTTCATCATGACGACTTTACCTATGCTCCAGAACTAATTTCAGTGGAATTTTGAATCCACTGTTTTGCCTTGGATGTGGATGGATGAGAGCGGGACAGGGCACAAAACATTGCGCCCTGTGATAACTAGATTTTAGCGGAAAGGAGGTGAGTACAGTAAACCTCCATCGGTCCACTGTGCATTAAGTCCGCGGGCCAGACCAATTGGTGTACTAGAACCTATATTTCTCTCAAAAGATTCCCCGTAGTTGCCAACTGTGGAAATGATGTTTCTTGCCCAATCTGGTGACAGTCCTAACATTTCTCCCAGATTTCCCTCACTTCCAAGTAAGCGATTAATTTCTGGATTATTGGTTCCTTTGGCCATGTCTGCAACGTTCTGTGAGGTTACTCCGTATTCTTCGGCAGCTACCATCGCATTCAGGGACCAACGTACTACGTCACCCCATTCATGGTCACCATGTCGAACCAAAGGTCCAAGTGGTTCCTTGGAAATGATCTCAGGTAGAACTACGTGGTCGCCTGGATTTTCGAATGATGCTCGAGTCGCAGCAAGTCCAGAAGCGTCGGTTGTGTAGACATCGCAGGCATTTGCTAGGTACTGCTGCTGTGCTTCAGAGTTTGTTTCAACGGGCACAGGTTCGTAGTTCATTCCATTTACACGGAAAAAGTCTGCAAGGTTAAGTTCTGTAGTTGTACCAGTTTGGATACAAACAGTGGCCCCATCTAACTCTGTAGCTGAGGTGACACCAAGAGATTTTGGCACCATGAAACCCTGACCGTCATAATAGTTAACACCTGTAAATTCGAACTTGAGGTCAACGTCTCGTGAGAATGTCCAAGTGGTGTTTCTTGACAACATGTCGACTTCGCCGGAGGCGAGAGCTGTAAATCTAGTTCCTGTTGTCAGGGGAACGTATTCTACGGCGTTTGGATCGCCAAGTACTGCAGCGGCTACAGCACGACACATGTCTACATCAAATCCTTGCCAGTTTCCACTGGCATCTGGTGCCGCAAATCCGACGAGGCCAGTGTTGCTGCCACACACCAACTTTCCTCGCTCTTTCACAGCAGCCAGGGTCCCTTTCTCATGACCACCAGCCATGGCAATTCCACCCAAGAGGGCAACGGACAGACAGGACAAGAATAATTTTTTCATCTTCATCTCCTCAATCGTTTTGATT
>DJYX01000196.1:22114-25700 GCA_002450295.1 Deltaproteobacteria bacterium UBA6967 | reverse complement strand
GACGCATCTTGCGGTACGCTTGCAGTAGTTGTGTTTCGTTTAAGTTCATATCTTACCCCCTTGTTGTGATTGGATGCATACAGGTACCGATGCAAAGTGAATTGCTGAATTTATCAAGAACAAAGATCAAAGGTCTGATTGCTGATGTCATCAAATTTTTAAAAATATTTGCGTCCTGAAAAATTCGGCGTGATTATGGGGCAGGGCCTTGCCAAAAATCAACACTGAATTTGATTGCCGGGGATTTTTTGCAATAACTAATTCAAACAGATTCTTGATTAATCTTCTTTGTGGAGTTTCTAAAAATGCCTGATTTAGCAGATGACAGCATCAATTGGTTTGAGATGAAAGGTATTGCTGTTCGTCTACAGGGCAGAATTGTTTTGGAAAAAGTTGATTGGACTTTTGCGAAAAGCGAGCATTGGGCAATCTTGGGCGGAAACGGGGCAGGGAAGTCTACAATGCTGCGGGTTTTGGCCCAACAAATCGCTTATTGTGAGGGAAAATTGCGTCGACATCCTGAATTGCAGGGCGTAACTCACCTTGGCTGGGTTCACCTCAATCAACCTTTGAGTCTACTTGCACAGGAGAAACTGAAGGATCGATGGGAAGAGTATAGTGGAAGGGAGCAAGAGCAACAAACCATTCGAAGCATGTTCTCTGAGTATATGCTCGCTGAAAAGGAAAGTAAGGACTTGCTTGTCCTTATGCAATTGGACTCAAAAGTAGATCGTCCCATCCGTGGATTATCCAATGGGGAATGGCGAAAATTCTTACTCTTCAAATCCCTGATCCGATTCCCAAAGCTATTGATGCTGGACGAACCATTTGACGGTTTGGACCAGAATTCCAGCAAGGATTTTAAATCATTGCTCCGAGAGTTAGTCCAACACTCCAAATTATCACTTATTCTGGTGAGTCATCGTCAGGATGAATTGATCCCAGAAATCACTGATGTGATGGGTTTGCGGCATGGGAAAATGGAATTTTCAGGGGGGCGTTCTGCTGTCCTTACTGAAGCAAACTTGAAGAAACTTTACAAAAGTGAAATCAAGGCCTCAGACACAGGTAATTTCAAAAGCGAGATTATTGTTTCTGAATCTAGAAAAATCGAAGATTCCTCAGTGCCACCCATTGAAATGGAAAATGTGCATCTCTATTTTCAGGGTCACACGGTGTTTGAAGATTTTTCTTGGACATGGCCACCGGGAGAGCATTGGCAGGTTGCTGGGCCAAATGGTTCGGGGAAGTCAACTCTTGTAAAGTTGATAGTAGGGGAACACCCACAAGCTTACAGCAACAAGGTTTGGATTTTTGGAAAACGCAGAGGTTCTGGTGAGAACATTTGGGATCTGCGCAAACGAATTGGAATGGTTACTCCCGAACTGCAGATGAACTATCGTAAAAAAGTTACTGGCCGGAAAGTTGTTTACTCTGGCTTCAATGACTCGATTGGCTTTTATGGAGCTATTTCTGAAAAACAAAAAGAAACGGCTGAAAAGTGGTTAACCCAATTTGATCTTTTTGAAATCGCGGAAAATTCCTTCTTGAACATTTCCTATGGCCAACAACGATTGTTTTTATTGGCCCGTGCGATGGTCAAATCCCCAGAAATTCTATTACTAGATGAACCCTGCCAAGGGCTTGATCCTTATCAAAGAGCAGAATTAATTAAGAAGATTAATTTATTGGGTAAATCAAAGACCACACAAATTCTTTACATCAGCCACCAGATTGAGGATAAATTAGACTGCGTCAGCGCAACAATTTTTTTACCTGATGGAAGAATCGAAAGAAATTTTTCAGCTTTTCAGAAATAAAAGTTTCATAATAGTGACAAATTTATCTAATTTTGTCTTGACTGACAACAAGGTTCGTTATTACAACTTTAAAGATGAGACTTTATGATTTAAAATCGCCCCAACAGTAATAATGAAATCAAAAGTTGATCGACCAGAAAACTTTGATGAATCGGCCCCAAATCTTCCAATTGAGACTTGGTTTCAACTCTTGCAAATGGGGAGTTGGAAATTAAACCTCCGCACCAATAAGCTGTTTTGCACCCCTGCAACTCTTGAACTCCTTGGCTTCCCAAAAAGTCATCAGATAACTTTGGACGGATGGCTACAGCTTGTTCACTCAGACGACCTCCAGAAATTCAAACAATTTATGAATCCGGAAGATGGATCTTCAAAGAGAGATTTGGAGTTTCGTTTTCATCATCCTGTGAGATCTATTATCTGGCTTCGTGCAGTTGCGGAATTTAGCTTCGATTTTGAAGCAAAACCTTTTGAATTCCTTGGGATTGTTTCTGATGTTACTGCACTGAAAGAAAAGGAACTGGAAGCGACGGATACATTGCTCAAAGAATTAGCCAACGCGCATGAAGCCGTAAAATCATCAAATCGATTAGCAACGATTGGAGAAGCCAGTGCATCCTTAGCGCACGAACTCCATACACCCTTGAGCGTCTTAATGGCACAGCTGCAGAATCTGAACATCCTGCATCAACTAAACAAACTAGGAGAAAAAGAACTTGGTGAACATATTTCATCAATGACAAATGTCACTGAGGAATTACTCAATAGGTTAAAACTTATGCAGGAAATGACTCATGGGGGAAAACCTGGATTGGGGCCTTGTGATGCGGGGGAAGTTCTTAAGGGTGTTAGATCATTGATTGGGCCAACCCTAAAAGATAGGGGAATCAAGATGATGGTAGATTTGCCAAAGCAATTGCCATTGATCAGGTCAAACAGGGGCCAACTTGAGCAGGTCCTCCTGATTCTATGCAACAATGCGGTTGACGCGCTGACGAATACACCCAATCCATCTTTGGCGTTAAACTTTTATGCGGAAGATCAATTCGCAAAAATAGAAGTTATCGATAATGGCCTTGGCATGAATGAAACCACTGTATCCAGTATTTTTAGTCCATTCTTTACTACAAAAGAACGGGGTCAAGGAACAGGACTTGGCCTTTCAATCGCCAAGAACATCATTGAAGAACATAATGGACAAATAGCTGTGAAAAGTTCACTTGGGATGGGCACCACGTTCACAATCAGATTACGCTTAGCAGAAACAATTTATAGGAAAGTGGCCTTTTAACCAGACTTTTCATTTGAATCAAACTTTCTTTCCAAAACCTTCCCTACCTTCGTTTTCAGAACCATCGAAACATTCCAATTATTCCAGCTGAAGCGTAGAACAATTGGAGTATTAAGATTCCTCGATGGCCTCCCCAATACGCCCAGACGCCAATCAAGAATGAAGAAATCAATAACAATGAAAACCCAACGAATTCAGCACCAATATTCAAAGCCACTAAGAGCGAATATAATATGGCAGTGATCACACCCAACCATTCGAAGAGTTTTGATCGATCCATGTTTTTAAACCTTAATTTTTTGTGATGATGACGAGCAAACTTCTATAGGATTGATTCATCTAGATAGGCATCTTCTACCCAGGATTTCTTCTAGGAAATCCTTTTTCCTGCCAAAGCACTTGCCCCGATACCGCCAATCTGGCACCGTGATCTTGTGGAACTTTAAAAGAGCAACTAACAAATTCCCAATCTAAA
>DJYX01000196.1:0-21781 GCA_002450295.1 Deltaproteobacteria bacterium UBA6967 | reverse complement strand
CTAGGGCAAAATGGGGCTTCTGATCAACGGACAATGGCATGACCAATGGTACGAAACTAAATCTAACAGAGGTCACTTCATACGGGAGGATGCTCAATTCCGAAATTGGGTTACCAGTGATGGGAGAAGTGGATCCAACGAATCAAAAGGTTTTCCAGCCCGGCCAGGAAGGTATCATCTCTACGTTTCAGGTGCATGTCCGTGGGCCCATCGAACTTTGATTTTTCGACAATTAAAAGGCTTGGTGGATTTGATTGGGGTTTCAGTTGTTCATCCCCATATGCTTCAGAGTGGTTGGGAGTTTCGGAAGGCAGCTGAGGATTACAGATTTATCGATCATCTATACGAATTGCCTTATATGCACCGTCTCTATACGAAATGTGATCCTGAATACACTGGGCGGGTCACTGTTCCAGTTTTATGGGATAAAGAGACCGAGCAGATTGTCAGCAACGAATCCTCTGAAATTATTCGAATGTTCAATTCTTCTTTCAATGATTTGACTGGGAATCATGAGGACTACTACCCGATTGAGCATCAACATGAAATCGATCAGTGGAATGATTTAATTTATCGAACTTTCAATAACGGAGTCTACAGGTGTGGATTTGCGACCACTCAGAATGCTTACGCAGAGTCCTTCGTCGAACTTTTTGAAACACTGGACCGCATTGAAGAGCACTTGGCGGACAATACTTACCTTTGTGGAAGCAAACTCACTGAAGCTGACTGGCGCTTATTCCCAACACTGATCAGGTTTGATCCGGTCTATCACGGCCATTTCAAATGCAACCGACGTAGGATAAAAGACTATCCGCGTTTGTTTGGCTACACTCGAAGATTATTACATTACCCAGGAATTCTTGAGACAGTCGACCTCTGGCAAATTCAACAACACTATTACTTCAGTCATGAAACAATAAACCCCAGTCGAGTAGTACCGCTTGGACCAGACATGCAAGCCTATGCTGAGCCCACAGTAGATGAGTCTGCAGCTTCATAGGAGAACCCTAACCAATTTTCTCTGCAAAATGGCGAATCAATTCAATTCATTCAAAAAAATCTTGAATTCTTTAATCCCTTCGATCGCGACGGCTTGCGTCATCACATTCATTTTTGCTGAAGAAAATGCATTTGCTCAGTCAACTGACTGTGACTTTAGACAATCTCAATTGCAGCAATCGATGCCTCCAAGGGGAGAACGTTTGGTGTTAAATGCCTTGGAAGAGTGGCCGCAGGAAATTGCTGGCAGAGGTGCCGATACTGAGGAGGCAATTCGAAGGGCACAAGAACGAATTGCTGAAGCTATTTTTCTCAGAATCGAGTCGATGACTAGCAATCAGATGGAACTGAAACTCAGCGATGGCAATGAGAATTTCATAGAAGAATCGACTCAACGAATCCGCACATCAAGTAGAATCGATATACCACTGCCACCACCAGAGATTTTACGCTGCAGTGATGAAACAATTTTAGTGATCTACCCACTGACAATTGGCCAGTTGGCTGCTCCATCGGTTCAATACTCCAAGGATGTAGCCGCTTTAATGGACGAAGCTTCCAAAGCATCATCCGGAAAAACCCTACTTGAACGACTATTTGGCCAATCTGGTCCTGATGCTGTGGATTTTAGCCGACTATTGAGGGCATATCGTAGCGCATTGCTGGTTGAGCAGCGATCCCGATATCGTGACGCAGCGCTACAACTCGCAAAGTTAAAAAGTATTCCCGCTAGCAGTAAAATTCGTAGCGAATTAGATTCTCTACTTTCAAAATTGAAGCTATCCTACAGTCCTAATCCAGTTCGCTTACTTCCAGCCTCAAATAATGAAAGTTATCGCTTTGAGAGCCCCCTGCAATTAGATTTGACCTTCAAAGGGGAACCTCTTCCCGATGTTCCCTTGAGACTAAAATTCGCTTCGAGAAAAAGAGAACTTGAACAACTGAACACTATTTCAACAAGCGGTAGTCTTCGCTTGAGTGAGCTTCCTATCCAGGTAACTCATGGAGGAAAAGGACTTAAGCAACAATCCCAATTGGATGAGACCTGCCCATCCATATTGAATGTACAATTGGATTTAGGACCCGAAGCCCAAACACCTCTTCAGTTGGCAAACATTGAACTTGAGTGCCTTCTGTTATCTGAGCTGGAATTCAATAAATCAGTTCGGATCAATACTATGGAAGCATGGAAAAATTATCTAAACCGTTTTCCAGACTCTCCTCAACAGATTGAAGCAGTTCAAGGGTTGGCGAAAATACAGCTGAACTTAGTGGAAGATCAATTAGCAGAAAAGGAGTTCAAGAGAAGAGAATTGATGGCACTTCGTGACTATCAGATGGGCGCCACCTTAAAGGAACAAGTTGAAGACGCCATTAACCGTCTGAGCGTAGAAATTGAAGAACTAACAGCAATTCTTTTGGACGACCCTTTGGCTGAGGACGTGTTTGTTTTGGAAATGAGAAGTGTGGCTAATCCGCGTTTTTATGTTCATCCTGAATTACGGATCGCAACGGACGAAGGACGAGAAGAGCGATTCAGTCTGTGGCGTCTGGTCCTGGGAATGGGCCAGGATGAGGGAGCATTTGGAGGTCTCATTGACCTTCGTTATGACCCATCATGGAAGCAGCCAGTCAGAGAGCTTCAATTCAGCGGCCAATTTAGGGCTTGGGGAAACCGAAGTACTCCATTGGGCCTAGCCCTCGGGGGAACTTATCTGAGCTATACCGAAGACTATGAACTCCTTAGCGAGGGTCCCTACACAGGAGTTGAAAAGGACGGTGAAAGTAAATTTTCTCCCACCTTTGATGAGTGGGAAATTTACGCAGTTGGAATTGCAAAATTTCCTAGTAGAAACAGTTTCATCCATCTGTTTCTAGGCTCAACACAAGTTCAAGGAGCATTTCAATATTTCCTAAAAGCTCCGAGCTTTGCGTTAATCTCGGAAGCTAAGTGGCGATACAAGGATTACAAGATAGATCCACGCCCCACTGATTCTTCTGGCAACAACGATTTCAATGAGCGCGAAGAACAGGCCGAACTCAAACAACGTGATTTTCGTTTCGGCCTCAAGTTTGGCAATACGATCGCTAATCGAGTAAATGTACAAACTCGTGTCTGGTACAGCACTCAGGAAGAAAAGCTTTTGCTTGGCATTGGATCAAGTTTCTAAAATTAGAAGATCTGACGGTCAATGGGATCAAAAAGGTAATTTCAATTCTTGAAAATCTAGGATCGATACCCTTAAAAACCTGAATAAATGATCCCGAAGATTTAATTCGGTTGATTTATCAAAATCTTTTACAGAATTTCTATGCCCCGTTTTAATGCTAATTTGTCAATGATGTTCCATGAACATGATTTTATTGACCGTTTTGGAGCTGCAGCAAACGCAGGTTTCCAGGGAGTAGAGTTCCTCTTTCCATACGCATACTCAATTGCTGATCTAAGAGAAGCCCTTGAAGCGAATCAATTAACCCAAGTGCTGTTTAATCTTCCTCCAGGAGATTGGGAGAAAGGGGAGAGAGGGATGTGTTGTCATCCAAATCGTCAAAACGAATTTCGTGAAAGTGTTGCAGTCGCTCTTGAGTACGCTAATGGTCTTGGCTGTAAGCAAATTCATGCTATGGCTGGAATCAAGCCAGAGGGGATTCCTGAAGAAGCTCTCTTAGAAATCTATGCAGAAAATCTCAAATACGCCTCACAATTCTGTGCACAACAGAATGTTAGATTGCTAATTGAGGCGATCAATTCTCGAGACATGCCTGGATATTTCTTGAATCATTCTGCTAAGGCAATCTCGGTGATTGAGAAAGTGGCATCTTCAAACCTTTGGTTTCAGTATGATATTTACCACATGCAAATCATGGAGGGAGATTTGTCACAAACTATCACTGAACTCCTCCCTAGGATTGCTCACTTTCAAATTGCTGATACTCCTGGGCGTCATGAACCTGGAACTGGTGAGATCAACTACCCATTCCTCTTTTCAAAATTGGATGAACTAGGATACGAAGGTTGGGTGGGCTGCGAATATAGACCGCTCTCGGGAACTCTTAAAGGACTGAGTTGGGCCTCAAGTTGGTTGGGCAAATGAATAATTTCAAAGATCTCAATGACTTCTTGATATTTTAAGAGATGAAAAATGAGTTCACTTCCTGAGATTCTTGATCAAACGTTAAAGGCAGCCATTCAACGCTCACAGCCCAAAATTTGTCTGCCTGGGTACTTGAAAGAAATTCAACAGACAGAAAAATTACCAGAACAAATCATAGTTTTAGGTGCCGGAAAGGCCTCAGCCGAGATGGCCAATGCGTTGGAGTGTCATTGGCAGGGAACCGATTGGGGAGCAAATTTGTGTGGTCTGGTTCTGACACGCTATGGCTATGGAGTACATTGTAATTCAATTGAAATAGTCGAAGCATCTCATCCAGTACCAGACGAAATTGGCCAAATTACGGCTCAAAGAATTCTGAATCTAGCCAAAACTGCTACTGATCGAGATCTGGTAATCTGCCTAATTTCTGGTGGCGGATCTGCTTTGTTGGCCTTACCTGCTAAGGGTCTGACCCTTCAAGACAAACAAGCACTCAACAGATCCCTTCTCCATTCTGGGGCTACGATTGGAGAAATCAATTGCGTCCGCAAACATCTTTCTTCAATCAAAGGTGGGCGTCTCGCTGGAGCAGTTCAGCCAGCAAGACTCTGGACTCTCGCAATTTCAGATGTTCCAGGAGATGATCTCTCTGTGATTGCTTCTGGCCCAACTGTTCCAGACCCCACTACCTTTGCAGATGCTCTAGAGATTTTAAGAAGGTATCAAATACAACCAACCCCAGCGATTCAAGCACTTTTAGAAGCAGCTGAAGAAGAAACTCCCAAACCTCGGGAAAACATTTTTTCAAGGAATCAAGTAAGGTTGGTTGCCACTCCGCAATTGATGCTCGAAGCTGCTGCAAAAGAAGCTGAGAAGTTCGGAATTACACCCATCATCCTAAGCGATCGTATTGAAGGTGAGGCCAGGGAGGTAGCCAAGGTTCATGCAGCGATTGCGAAGCAGATCAAGCATCGAGATCAACCACTCAACGCCCCAGCAATGATCTTGTCTGGGGGAGAAACCACCGTCACGGTTCGGGGTAATGGTAAGGGAGGTAGGAATGCAGAGTTCATTTTGTCCCTGCTTGAAGCCTTGCAGGGCGAAGAGGGGATTTCAGCAATCGCTGTTGACACGGATGGTATTGATGGAACAGAGGACAACGCGGGTGCCTGGATAGATCAAAGAAGCCTTCTCAAAGCAAAACAGTTAAATCTCAAACCCAATGATTTCCTCGCTAATAATGATGCCTACAGTTTCTTTCAGCAATTGGATCAGCTTGTATTAACTGGTCCCACCATGACGAATGTCAATGACTTTCGGGCTATCTTCGTTGATCAGCCGTAAGTCCAGAATTCCATGAAGGCTGCTGCTGAGGAATCAGAATATTTTTTGATGAACTTGTTTTGGAACGTTTCCCTTCAAAAATCTGGTTACTGAGAACAGGCCAAAGTGCTCTTCCGGTATGACTGGCTTCACAAGCCATGACTTGCTCAGGCGTTCCAGTTACAACCACCTCTCCTCCGTGAATTCCTCCTTCGGGTCCAAGATCAATAATCCAATCAGCTGATTTGATGACTTCCAAGTTGTGCTCAATGATCACCATTGTTCCACCATCATCCACAATTCTATGGAGCACCTCTAGTAGACGCCTCACATCATCGATATGTAGTCCCGTGGTTGGTTCATCCAGAATGTAGAGTGTTTCTCCTTTAGATCTGCGAGAGAGTTCAGCCGAGAGCTTCAGCCGTTGTGCTTCCCCGCCTGATAGAGTATTCCCCGCCTGACCCAACTTCATATATCCAAGGCCAACATCTCTCAGGGTTTGCAGAATTCTTAAGATCTTGTGCTGAGCTGCAAACAGTTGACAAGCCTGTTCAATTTCAAGGTTGAGTACATCTGCGATTGTGTGCCCCTTGTACTCTACGCTCAAAGTTTCCCTATTGTATCGCTTGCCCTGACATTGATCACAAGTAACCCAAACATCTGAGAGAAAGTGCATTTCAATAAGATGATATCCCTGACCATCACAGGCAGCACATCTTCCTTCGACGGAATTAAAAGAAAAACGTCTTGGAGCAAATCCTCTTTGCTTTGCTGCAGGAAGTTGGGAAAACAAATCACGAATTGGCGACAGTGCACCTGTGTATGTGGAGGGATTACTTCTGGGGGTACGACCAATCGGCTCTTGATCAATGATTCTCAGATACTTTAGTTGTTCTAAGCCCTTGATCGCTTTGTGTTCTCCAATTTCACCTACATACCCAGAAAGCTTCTTTGCTACAGCTTTCTGCAAGACATCAATGATCAGAGATGATTTACCTGAACCACTCACTCCAGTCACAACCGTTAGACAACCCTTTGGGATATCAACTGAAATATCCTTGAGATTATTTGCCTTGGCGTTTGAAATCGTGATCTGTCGTGCTGGATTGGGAAGTCTTCTATGTGGAATCGGAATCCTTTGTCCATGACTCAAATATTGCCCTGTGATGGATTCTGAATCCAAGGCTAGATCCCCTGGTTTTCCAGATGCGATGATTTTTCCACCGTAGTGTCCAGCCCCAGGACCGATATCAATCAGATGATCCGCGCGATTGATCACATCAAGATCATGTTCAACTAGCAGGACCGTATTTCCAAGGTCACGTAGCTGTAGCAAAGTTTTCAATAATCGCTCTGTATCTCTTGGGTGCAGGCCAATCGTAGGTTCATCCAGGACATATAGCACCCCAGTCAGCCCAGAGCCAATTTGAGAAGCTAGACGAATGCGTTGAGCTTCGCCACCTGAGAGCGTGTTGGATCGCTGATCTAGCGTAAGGTAGCCGAGTCCTACATTGCGCAGGAATTTCAAGCGACTGAGGATTTCCTGAAGCGCCTGCTGAGCGATTGCTTGTTCGGTTGCGCTAAGTTCCCAAGTACTCACTTCGCGTAGGGCCTCATCTACTCGCAATTTGCACAACTGGAGGATATTCCTCTGTCGAATCAAAACAGATCGATATTCGGGCTTCAACCTTTCCCCATCGCATGTCTTACAAGTACGAAAAACTAGTGAATCCGCATCTACGTCTTCATCAAAATCCAGATTTCCAGTCAGTTCGATTTCCCCGAGTCCATCACAATCTGGGCATGCTCCAACATGAGAGTTGAAGGAGAACATTCTTGGGTTGAGATCGTGAGTCAAGTAGTAGTCACTTTTAACATTGCCAGGGACTTCAGAAAACCAGATCATCTTTTGGTCGTCCGGACGACGAGCGCAAAACAAGCCAATTCCCTGTTCATAAGCGATGCTAGCGCTCTCTGCTAATCTTTGCTGTTCCTCGACACTCACTCTGATCCTATCCACAACCAACCAAACCGCTACGGACTTGGTAAGTTTAAGTTTTTTTGATTCGGACTCCCAATCATCAATTAGAATCAATTTATCCCCAATATAAACCCTGAGGAACCCAGATTGTTGAAGTGCTGCCAGATGTTCTGGAAGTTCTTTTGGGTGTTTTAATAAGGTGGAGTGCTTGGAATCTGGCCTAAATAATGGAGCCAGGATTTCGAGCCGATCTCCTTCATAATGATCTACAAGGAATTTGGCAGCCCGAGTTGCCGTGAAGCTTTCCAGTTGTGCCCCTGTCTTTGGACAATGAGCTACACCAATTCTTGCGTATAGAAGACGAAGATAGTCGAAAATCTCCGTGGTGGTTGCGACAATAGAGCGGGGATTGCGACTGGTAGCTTTCTGATTAATGGCAATCGCTGGTGCCAGTCCATCAATGCTATCAACAGGGGCCTTATCCATTCTACCGAGAAATCTTCTTGCATATGTGGAGAGGGATTCGACATATCGAGCCTGCCCCTCTGCGAAGATTGTATCAAAGGCCAGAGAAGTCTTTCCAGAACCGCTAACCCCTGTAATAACCGTAAACTGATGCTTTGGGATTTCAACATTCACATGTCGTAGGTTGTTTTTACTTGCTCCCCGAACAACTAGATCTCTTTCTTTTCTTTCACTCTGAAATCCATTTATTGCAGAAGGTTCTTTTACTTCCTCAACTCTGGAGGATTCTTCATTTAACTGCTTCTCCAAAAATGGCCTTAGGAATCCGCCTGTTAAGGTATTCCTTTCAGCCAATTCCTCTGGGGTACCGTGGCCCACCAATTTACCTCCGAATTTACCTCCCCCAGGCCCCAATTCAATGACTTGATCGGCAAAGCGCAAAACATCGAGATTGTGTTCAATGACCAACACACTATTACCTTGTTCAACCAAGCGATCCAGAGTCTGTAGCAGCGTACGGATGTCCTGAAAATGAAGACCTGTCGTAGGTTCATCTAGTAAATACAGTGTCCGACCTGTGGATTTTTTTCGTAATTCTGAAGCCAACTTCACACGCTGAGCTTCGCCCCCACTGAGGGTGGTCGAGGGCTGCCCAAGTTTGACATACCCTAAGCCAACATCCAGCAGAGTCTGAAGGATGTGAAGGATTTTTGGTTGGTTTTCAAAAAGTTCAGCAGCTTCTGTGATCGTCAGTTCAAGAATTTCAAAGATCGTTTTGTGCTTGTATCGAATCTGCAGAGTTTCGGCATTGAATCGCTTTCCATCACAGGTTTCACAGGGAATTTGAACATCACTCAAAAACTGCATCTCAATGGTTTTCAGCCCAGCACCCTTGCAGTCTTCGCATCGCCCTCCCTTGACATTGAAGGAGAATCGACCCTTGTTGTATCCGCGAATCCTTGACTCTGGAAGCATGGTGAAGAGATCACGAATCAAGTCAAAAACTTTGGTATAGGTAGCCGGGTTACTCCTTGGAGTTCTACCAATCGGGGACTGATTGATTTCAATTAGTCGGTCCAGATGCTCCAGACCTGCAACATTATCCCACCTGCCTTTGATTTCTTTTGATGATTCCTCCTCGACCGGTTCATGAGAGTCATCTTTTCCACTTCCTTGCAGATGTTGCAATAAGGCGGGACGCAGGATTCCATGGACTAGGCTCGATTTTCCAGAGCCACTGACTCCAGCCAAAACGACAAACAGTCCAAGGGGAATTTCGACATCAAGGCCCACCAAATTATGCAAACGTGCATTCCGAATCGATAAGCAGCGTCCATCTGAATCTCTACGTTCAGTCGGAACTGGCATTTTTTCTTGCCCAACCAAGAACTGAGCTGTAACAGATTCACTAGAGTCCAGAATCTCTTGAAAGCACCCTTGCGCAGTAATGTTTCCCCCATCTCGACCCGCTGTGGGTCCGATATCAATGATATGATCAGCAGCACGGATCGTTTCTTCATCATGTTCAACCACAAAAACTGTGTTTCCACGGTCTCGAAGCATTTCCAAAGTTTTGATCAGTCGCTGATTGTCACTTTGATGCAGACCAATGCTTGGTTCATCAAGAACGTAGAGCACTCCCTGAAGACCCGAGCCTAGTTGACTTGCCAAGCGAATACGCTGGCCTTCCCCTCCAGAAAGCGTAGCAGCTGAACGTTGAAGGCTGAGGTACCCCAATCCGACCTCATTTAAGAATGAGAGGCGCGCACGAATTTCACGAAAAAGATCCCGACCAATCAATTCTTCTCTATCCGCTAGTTCCAAGCATTCAAAAAAAGTGAGTGCTTCGGTGACCGAGCAATCACCGAGGTCAACAATGTTTTGATCTCGGAAGGTTACAGCCCTTGCCATCGCATTGAGTCGGCTTCCGCCACAATCCGGACAAATAGCGCGCATTTGGAAGCGCTCCAAGGGTCCTTTTGCAAACCTGTAAACAAACTCCAAAATCGGAATCACACCAGCCCACTTGCCTGCTTTGATTTGTTTTTTTAGATGGGAGGGGAATCGAAAAACGTTGCCCACATAAAGAGAAACTTGGGCATTTCCCTTCAGAAACTGCTCTTTCTGCTGCTCAGGTAGCTCACCCCACGGCAAATTCAGATCAAGATCCAACATCTTGGCAGCTGAAAAAAGGTGGGATTTGTCAATTTTCGTGAAATGAATGTTCCCGTTGGCGGTTACACATTGGACAGCAGCGTCTTTCAGAGATTTTTCTGAATCACAGAGTCTTTCTTCTACAAACTGACGAGTCTCGCCCAGGCCATTGCAAGTTGGACAAGCACCTTGGGGAGCATTAAAAGAGAACAGGCGAGGTTCCTGTTCGGGTAGTGAGATCTGGCAGGTTGGACAAGCACTCAATTGGCTGAAGAGATGATCTTCTTCCTTGAAGTTCAGAATGACTAATCCCTCACTCATTTTAAGCGCTTTCTCGACGCCTTCAGTTAGGCGACTTTTTTCATCTGAGCTTAAGATGAGTCGGTCCAGAACCAGTTCAATACTGTGTTTTTCATATCGTTTAAGCTCAATCTCTTCATCAAGCCTACGAATCTCTCCATCAATCCGAGCTCTGACAAATCCATCTTGTGCCCATTGTTGGAGTTCCTTTCTATACTCTCCTTTTCTCTCACGCACCATTGGAGCTAAGATCAAGCAAGCCTCATCGAGTGCTACTGCATAAGCATGATCGGTGATCTGTTCTGGGGTTTGACTGGAGATCGGGGTTTTGCATACAGGACAGTGCGGTTGCCCCAAACGAGCGAACAGTAATCGTAGATGGTCATAGATTTCAGTTACCGTCCCGACCGTTGAGCGTGGATTCCGGTTAACAGTTTTCTGATCAACTGAGATGGTTGGACTCAAGCCTTCAATATGTTCGACCTTTGGTTTTTCCAACTGGCCCAGAAATTGTCGAGCATATGCTGATAGTGATTCGACAAAACGTCTTTGTCCTTCTTGAAAGATGGTGTCAAAAGCTAGAGAAGATTTCCCTGAGCCGCTTACCCCCGTAAACACAGTCAAAGTCCCCTTTGGAATATCCAAACTCAGATTCTTCAGATTGTGTTCACAAGCACCGGTTACCCGAATCATGTCATTTAATTTACTACCATGTTCAGAATCTAAATTGCTTTTTGGCTCTTCGGACATTAGGTGCTTTTTAGTGGGTATTAAATGGAAAATAAAATTTCATTATTATTAGTTTCAAATCTTTGGCTTACCTCTGCAAGTATTTCCTGAAGATGCATTTTGAAATAGCCTTCAACAGGGGGGAAACTACTGAATTGTTAGAGTTTTGTTAGACAGTTGAAATATGATCTTAGCTACTGTATTCCAAAAGGGTTAACTTTTTTGAAAAAAGTTGATGATATTTTTAATCACTTTGGAGCACCCCAATGATGAAAAAACTTTTCTACGGTAGTGTTGTGTTCAGTATGGTAATGTCCGCAGTAGGTTGTACACAACAGGCTGCTAACCCTGGGCAAGCGTCATTAGATGATTTTTGCAGACAGTTTCCTATGTCAGCAAGTTGCCCAGATGGAAAAAATGCAATAGCGAAGCAGGATGCCTTCTGCGCAGAATTTCCATTATCTGTGACCTGTCCAGATGGCAGAGCAGCCATTCAGAAACAAAACGCCTTTTGCACCCAGTTCCCAATGTCCGCAAGTTGCCCTGAGGGCAAAGCAGCAATCGAGAAAAAGACAAAATGGTGTGCTGATTTTCCAACTTCCGCTGTTTGCAGTTAAGTACCAACCTTGTAATCTTTGCCTAAATCAAACTGATTGACTTAGGCAAGCTTCCACAAAAATGACTCTTCTGATTTCATTTTTCTACGTACTTGTTTACCTTGCCTAAACAATTCTTCCAGCCAGTTCAAGATTTCAAAAAATGCTCTGAAACTACTTTCTATTCCTCTTGAATCTTTTTGGGTTTACTTTAAAAATTAGACTTTAAATTATGTCTAATTTTATTTTATTCAGGGACTTGCGAAAGTGGTATCAGTAAAATCTATAGATTCAAATTATTTATCAAAAATTAAAGCCTTAAGAGAAATTTTACCAGGTTTTGTACTTGCTGTTGTAGTTGGTTATTTCAGTTTCCTTCTCAGTGAAATAATTGGTGAAGATATTTTGAGTTTTGAGAAATCACCTATCTCACCAGTAATGCTGGCAATCATCATTGGCATTTTAGTCAGCAATCTAATCTCAATTCCTAAATCATGTGATTCTGGGCTGATTTTTTCTGGAAAGAAATTGCTTAGCTTTGGGATTATCCTTCTTGGATTTCAATTGAGTCTTTCTGATATTTTTACCGCTGGCTTAGAGAGTATCCCAGTTGTCTTAGGATGCATTATCACTGGGATCATTTTTACGATTTTTCTATCGAAACTGCTTGGTCTGCCGAAGAATCTGGGGATTTTAATAGCGGTAGGAACTTCAATCTGTGGAGTTACAGCGATTGTGGCAACTGGCCCAATCATTCGGGCAAAGAAGGAAGAGATTGCTTATGCTGTTTCGGTGATTACAGTCTTTGGGATTTTAGCCACTATTGGGTATCCGTATCTTGCAAACCATCTTTTTGAAAATGAACCAACAAAAGTCGGTTACTTCTTGGGTACTGCTGTTCATGACACATCACAGGTAACTGGTTCAGCCTTACTTTATGCGGATCTTTTTAATCAACCCCTAGCTTTAGAAATTGCTGTCATTACCAAATTATTTAGAAATATATGTATGATTTTAGTTTTACCTTTAATTGCATATTTCTCTTCGGTTTATGGAGAAAATTTTCAGAATGAATCTACAACTGGATCACAACCAAAACTGAAACTTAAAAAGTATATACCTTTATTTATAATTTGGTTTTTATTTATGGCAACTTTTAGGTCACTAGGTGACTTTAGTTTAGAATCTTCGGAGAAAGTTTTGGGGGTGATTTCTGAAGAAAACTGGCAGGGATTTGGCGGGATTCTTAAATCTTTGACAGTGCAAGTATTAGTCATTGCTTTGGCTGCAATTGGATTGAATACCAGGTTTGCCAATCTTAAAGAACTAGGTTTAAAACCTTTCGTAGCAGGTTGCTTGGCAGCTTCAACAGTGGGGCTAGTGAGCTATCTATTGATTGGGGTGATCAATTCATGAGATTAGATTGATCACCCGGCTCATTTACGCGCTTCGATAAAGCTTTGTCATTGAAAATTCACGATGACCAAGTGCTTCAGCAGCTGTATTTCTACCATTTGCAGTACGGCAGATCATTTCGATCAAGACGTCACCCGCCTGATCAATTGTCATTTCTCTTCTGAGAATTCCTGAAACATCCACATCAATATGTTCACTCATTGTCCGGATTGTTCTCGGATTTGCTGTAATTTTGATCACGGGCACGATTGGGTGACCAATCACGTTACCTTGCCCTGTTGGAAAGGTGTGGATCACAAATCCACCAGCCCCCATGATCGTCACACACTCTGCAGCAGCGGATGAAGAATCCATGAAGTAAAGCCCCTCACCTGAGTTTGGCGTCTCAGCAGGCCCGAGAATTTCCTTATACATTGAAGTACGTCCAATTTTCTCAAGATTCCCGAGAGCTTTTTCTTCAATCGTAGTCAAGCCACCTGCGATATTACCCTTGGTTGGCTGGCTATCAGAAAGATCATCAGTTTGGTGAGCAAAGATCACTTCATCTTGGTATGCTTTCCACATCTTATACCAGCGCTCTCCTACTTCCTCATTGACTGCACGTCGACGACAAATATGCTCTGCGCCTGTAATCTCTGAGGTTTCACCAAAGCAACCTGTAATGCCGACAGGTAGAAGCTTGTCGTACATATTTCCAACGGTTGGATTAGATCCTAAGCCCGTCGTCGTATCGCTCTCCCCGCACTTTGTAGAGATCCACAACTCTGAAATATCACATTCTTCTCGCTGAAGTTCCGTCGCAAAATGAACCATCTCTTTGGCGGCACGGCTTGCGTTCATGATGGTTTTCAAGTCACCATTTTGCTCGATAGAAAACCCTTCGACTGGTTTACCTGTTGCTGCGATGCCGTCTACCACCCGCTGTGTCCAACCGGGTTCAATTCCAATTACCACGCAAGCAGCCACATTCGGATTGGCTCCTGTTCCTATGATCGTCTTGAAATGCAACTCAAGATCTTCCCCAAATTGAAGCCTTCCATAAGCATGAGGTATCGCGATTGTTCCCTTGATGTTGTTGGCGACTGCTTCACAAGCGGCATTCGAAATATCATCCAAGGGAAGAATCAGCACATGGTTTCTTACACCAACTCGGCCGTTTTCACGTCGATAGCCCATAATTTTTCGGCCTTCATAATTTACTGACATGCGTAATTCTCCCTACCAGCGCTTTGTTTTGCAGTTGTGAGTGTGAACATGCTCACCCTGAGCAATGTCAGCGACTATTTTACCGATGTCTTCTCCATACTTTGTTGCTGTATCCCCGGTCTTCAGATCCAGGAGCGCAATCTTATGACCAATAGGAACGTCCATCTTAGAGGTCAAACGAAAGATAGTGTTATCTTCAGTGATGCAACAAAGCATGTCGGTATTAGCAGTCAAGCCTTCCACCACCACAACACCAACATTGTCTTTGTGGTCATGAACCAAGAGATGTGGAATTTCAGCCACGGACTTCTCCTTTCTAGTTAGGTTTGAGAATGGTTTTTGGAGCAGCAATGCTCCCAGATCTAATTTCTTCAAAAGCCTGCTGTCCCTCCCAAAGAGGACGTTGGATAGCCCAATTCAAAGAGCCTAGTCTACCATCGAACATTGCTTGGGCGGCCTCTCTGAAATCTTGGTGAGTATAGGTGTAACTACCAATAAAGGTGATCTCTTGGAGGGTTAGTCTCCGAATATCTAATCCTCCCTTGGCTGATCCTAAACCAATGTGAACGATAACTCCACCTGGTTGGACTTTCGCTGATGCCAGTTCACGGCTTGACTCGAAGCCTGCTCCGTCAATGACCACATCAAAATAGGTTTTTGCATCCAGTTCATCGGAATGAACCATCTGAAGCCCACATTTTTCAGTGAGATAATTTCTGCGAATCTCATTGGGTTCACACACTACAACATCGGGAATTCCAAGTGCTTTTAGACTCAAGGCGCTACTAACTCCGATTGCTCCGCCTCCAATCACCAGAGCATTAGCTGCCCCCAAATCGATTGAAATACCTCTTTGGCTCAGTTTTGCAGCGTGCCAACCACAAGCTATGGGTTCAGCCAGTGCAGCCTGATTCAGATCAATTTGATCAGGCACTTCAACCAGATTGACCTCAGGAATGGCTACAAATTCTGCAAACGCACCTTGTCGGGGTTGCATCGAAATGATCTGCCGACTTGGACAAATATTGTCCTGACCACGCAGACAGGCTTGGCATTTACCACACGTAGCAAGGGGATTAAAAGTCACACGTTTCCCTTCTATTTTCCCCTGCACTACAACCCCGGCAGCCTCATGCCCGAGGATCAGTGGAGCTGGTCTCCTTTCATCATGACCCAGAAATGCGTGCATGTCTGAACCACAAATGCCCACACTATCCACTCGAACCAGCGCTTCCTCTGGTTGGGGATCTGGGTCCGATGCATCTGTGTAGATCACCTTTTCAGGACCAGTGTAAATCAAAGCTTTCATTTCGCGGTAAATCCTCCATCTACCATCAGAATTTGGCCAGTTACGAATCGAGATGCTTCCGAACATAAGAACAACAGTGGGCCATCTAAATCTTCCAAGTTTCCGTTTCTTCCAATGCACGTCTGATTTGCGTTCCTAGCTGATCTTTCAGGATCTTCAAAAACCGCCTTGGTCAGTTCAGTTGGGAAAAATCCGGGGCCGATTGCATTGACATTTATTCCATCTCTAGACCAAGCTTCCGCCATTGCACGGGTCAATTGTCCAACACCGCCCTTTGAAGCACCGTAAGCTATTCCACCGGGGAAAGCCCTTGTAGTCTGTAATGATGCAAAGTTAACGATTCTTCCCCAACTTTTCTTCTGCATAGTTCCAATCAACAATTCACTGAGGAAAAAAGGTAGCGAGAGGTTCAACCAGAGTGTCAATTCCCATTGTTCTGAGGTGACTTGGTCTGCAGTTTGTCGCGGGTTAATTCCAGCTGCATGGACCAAAATGTCTGGACTTCCAAAAGATTTGGTAATTTCCTCCGCAAGTAAAGGTAATTTCGTTCTATCCTCTCAATCCGCTCATGTTTCAAGATGGTGATTGTGAAAATTATGGAGGCTACCAATAACAGCAGCATTTCACCGATGTCACCTAAAACCGGCTGTCCTCCCAAAGTTCCCATCAAAACATTTGTAAAGAAAATAACGAGCAGAATGATCGTCAGATACATCCATTCTCCCATTAAGAATTACCACAAAATTATGGCTTCAGTAAGCGCTATGTAAACGCTTACATGGCAAATCAAATAACCGAATATTAATTTTGATGCAAGCGCTTTCATAGGCTAGTATTTTGGAAAAAATTGGCTATATATTATTAACCATTTGAATTGATAAATTTTCTTCAGGAAAGAAAAAATTGAATTCCAACAAAAAAAAGTCGAACAATAGCACAGAGAAACTCGCGACTCTCGCTGATGTTGCTGAACAGGCTCAGGTTTCGACTGCGACGGTATCACGCTGTCTGAACAGTCCGGAAAGAGTTGACCCCAACACTAGAGAAAGAGTTTTTAAAGCAATCGATGCTCTATCCTATACACCAAATTTTGGTGCCAGGGCCATGGCGGCACGTAGAACTCAGACGGTTGGTGCAGTGATTCCTACGATGGAGAACTCGATATTTGCCAAAGGCATCCAAGCTTTTCAGGAAGAGCTAAGCAACCATGGCTTTACCTTATTAGTAGCCAGTTCTTCCTATAAACCAGTAAGAGAAGAAGAGCAGATCAAAAACCTGATTGCTCGAGGTGCGGAAGGATTATTGCTAATTGGGTACGACCGCAATCCTGTAATTTATGAGTTTTTGAGAAATCGTAAAATTCCAGTTCTGGTAACATGGGCTTTCGATCCATCTGAATCTCGGCCAGCTATTGGCTTCAATAACGTCGAAGCCATGAATAACTTGACCAAAAAGATATTAGAGCTTGGCCATCGAAAAATTGGCTTCATCACAGCCTCACTAAAAAATAATGATCGAGCAAGGAATCGCTTGAAGGGTATTCAGGAAGCCATGAAAAAGGCTGATCTACCAGAAAGGAATCTTCAATTGGTGCAGACGAACTACTCCATTGAAAATGGCTCAAAAGCTTTCGAGAAAATCATGGGGGCCGAAGAGAGACCAACCGTTGTGATTGGAGGTAATGACGTCTTGGCAGTCGGTGCTTTAAGAAAAGCCAAAGAGATGGGATTTAGAATTCCTTATGATCTCTCTATCACGGGTTTTGATGATATCGAATTAGCACAAGTGGTGGACCCAGCACTAACCACTGTACATGTACCTCACCGTAAAATGGGTACCCGAGCTGCCCAGATTCTGGTTTCACTGATCAACGGTGAAAAATTCGAGAAAAGTGAAAAACTTCAAACCACTATTCAATTCAGGGGAACCCTTGGGCATGCTCCCCATTGAGTATCATGAGGAATGGAATATCTGTAAAAACCCAACAAAAAACCCGACTACTGATTTACTTTTCTGAACGGAATGTTAGTTTTACTTTCAAAATCAATTGAGCAATTGAGATAACCCATCGTTAATAAATAATTACTTGGCAGGCTTCATTGAAAGTTAAACTAAAAGTAAAAATTATCGTCGCTTTCTCTGCCCTTTTGATAACAACTGTATTGGTTATCTTCCTTTACACTCAAAAACAGGCATTCGATGGTATAAACCAAATCACCCAAGATCTCTTCTCTGTAATCACGAAAAATGTAAGTGACGCAACAATCACCTTCCTAAACCCTGCAGTCCAAATAGCAAAAAATTTTGCTGACAATCCTGGCAAACTACAAATTTCTCTCCGAAATAATGACTCCATCCAAACTCATTTTGGAGCTCACGCCCTGAATATGCTGAAATTGCATTCACATATCTCAGGAATCTTTGTGGGAGACATACAAGGACGGTTCTTATTTGCAAAGCAAATGGAAAATGGGAAAGCTGGAATCAAAGTAATTGATCCTTCAGGTGAACTCTTACCCAAATTCCTGAACCTTCTTGAAGAAAAAGGTTTACAAGATTTAAATATCATCAGGGATCAAAATACAAGTGTCATCCAGAATAGTTTTTGGAAGCATTTTGACGCTGCGGGTGAACTCACTGAAATTAGAGTAAATAAGGATGACAACTACGATCCGAGGCTTAGACCTTGGTATCAGGGTGCCCAGAAAGCTCAGAAGATCTTCTGGTCTGACACCTACATTTTTTTTACAGCAAAGAAGCCCGGGATTACGGTTGCTGAACCATATTTTAATGCATCTGGAGAACTAATTGGTGTAGTGGGGGTCGATATAGAATTAGATAGACTCTCAGTCTTTCTTGAAGACCAAAAAGTTGGCAGAAAGGGTCTCGTCTTAATTATTGATCGAGAGGGAGAAGTTATAGCCTTTCCGAAGATCAACCTTGTGAAAATGGAGAATGATAAACTCAGGACTATTCAATACACAGAGTTAGAATTGCCTTATCTTCAAAAAGCAATAAGCACTTATTTTGAAACTGGCAAAAATTCTTTCTCTGTCACTGAAAACGGGATTAACTATTTATCAGCTTTCACAACTTTTCCAGCAGAGTTCGGTAAAGATTGGCGAATTGTAATCGTTGTCCCTGAGAATGATTTTATTGGTTTTTTTAGTGAAATTCAGCAAGCCATTATATTAATATCATTGTTTATTTTATCTTTGTCAATTGGGACAGCTTGGTGGTTATCAAACAATATTTCAAAACCAATTGAAACCATTACTCGAGAGCAAAAGAAAATTGGGAAGTTAGAACTTGATGGAGAATTCAAATTAGATTCGGCAATTAGCGAAGTTCACGATCTCAGTCAGGGAATGACGGCCATGAGGAACAGTATAAAAGCTTTCCAAGCTTATATCCCCTCGGAATTGGTACGTCAACTCATAGAGCGTGGAGAAGGAGCGAATCTTGGTGGGAATGAACGTACTTTAACCATCATGTTTATCGACATAGCCAATTTCACCACGATCTCAGAAAATTTGGATCCTGAACCCCTGATGCTTCAGTTGTCAGACTATCTAGGTATGTTGGCGGAAACGATCAGACTCAATCATGGTACTGTTGACAAGTATCTTGGAGACGGAGTCATGGCATTTTGGGGAGCCCCAGTATCTTCTGAACAACACGCAATTCATGCCTGTCATGCCGCATTAAGCTGCAGCAAGGGGATTCAGGAAATGAATCAGTCATGGGAGTTAAAAGGCAAGAAGCCTTTTTGGTCACGATTTGGGATCCATACTGGTGTAACCCTTGTTGGCAACCTCGGTTCGCAGAGTCGAATGAATTACACTGTTGTAGGTGACAGTGTGAATCTGGCCAGTCGTCTTGAGGGTGTCAACAAGATCTATAAGACGGAAATCATCGTTAGCAGTGACACTCGTGATGCTGCAGAAAAGGAATTTCTTTTCAGGCCGCTTGGTTCCGTCGCCGTGAAGGGTAAGCAACAAGAAGTGGAAATCTATGAATTGGTTGAATCTATAAAGCAGGCAACCGAAGATCAAATCCAATTCTCAGGAGAGTTCATGACCGCACTTAGCCTGTTTCAAGCTGGCAATTTCCAAGGGGCTAAGAAACTCTTCACAAAGATTGGGGATCAATACCCCATTGACTATCCTACCAAAATCTATATTGAAAAATGCTTGGAAAAGGAGCGGTCTTGAATCTCCAGTATTTGAATTTTTCAAATTGTTAGACTTTCATAATTGAAAAAATTCTTATAACTCCCACCAAAACATTTGTGCAGATCTTCAACTAATATTTGCGAATTATCACTCCTGGAAAGATTTCGAAACCCTACTGCAGACTCGTTTTTTTATAATTAAGCCCTTAGATTAAGTAGAAAAATGGAAAGAAAACGAATTGGTAAATCAGGATTGTTTGTCTCAGAGCTTTGTCTTGGTTGTATGACCTTTGGAGAATCCAAGCGCGGAAATCATGCCTGGACTCTCCCTGAAGAACAATCAAAACCCCTGATTCGGCAGGCACTTGATGCCGGCATTGATTTTTTCGACACCGCCAATGTTTACTCAGACGGCTCTTCGGAGGAGATTCTTGGAAGAGTGCTATGGAAGTGGGTTAAACGGGATGAGATTGTTTTGGCAACCAAGGTCTTTGGAGATGAGGATCCGAATTGGCGGGGATTGTCACGTAGAATCATCATGCGGCAAATTGATAACTCATTAAAACGGCTACAAACTGATTACGTGGATCTCTATCAGATACACCGCTGGGACCCAGTTACCCCGATCGAGGAAACCATGGAGGCTTTGAATGATGTAGTTCGTGCTGGGAAAGCAAGATACATCGGGGCTTCTTCAATGTATGCCTGGCAATTCGCCAAAGCCCAGCAAGTTGCCAAGGAGAATGGATGGACTCGCTTCACAAGTATGCAGAATCAGGTCAACCTGATTTATCGTGAGGAGGAACGCGAGATGATTCCACTTTGTTTGGATCAGGGTGTCGGCCTGATTCCATGGTCCCCAATTGCTCGAGGTAAATTGGCCCGTCCAGTTGGTATCTCAACAGCAAGGGCTGAAACTGACAACGTCCTTGAAAATATGTATTCCAACACGATTGATGCCGACAACGCTGTAATCAGTAATGTTGAAGCAATAGCCCAAGAAATTAGCCGCCCAATGGTACAAGTCGCTTTGGCTTGGATTCGTCAGAAGGAAGGAGTAGCAGCACCAATTATCGGTTATACGAGGTCAGAACAGTTTGAGCAAATGCTCGGTGGTTTGGACTTAGTGCTGGATCAAGAAATGATTGACAGGTTGGAAGCACCCTATATCCCTCATGTGCCAGTAGGTTTTTAAGTAATCTTTGGTTAAAAGAATGACTACTTGATTCCAGAATGCATGAAGGACTGGATAAACTGTCTTTGAAACAGCAGGAACGCTATCATTAATGGAGCAACTGAAAGCAGGGTTGCCGCCGAAACAATGGACCAATCGACTCCTGATTCTGGTGCTCCAAAAACCCCTAATCCGACTGTAAGAGGTCGTGTCTCCACGGAATTACTCACAATCAAAGGCCACAAAAAATTATTCCAGTGGTGACTGATGGAGACCAATCCGTAGGCAAGGTAGGTCGGTTTCGCCAAAGGAACATAAACCCGCCACAGAACACCAAACACCCCACACCCTTCCAAGCGAGCTGCTTCTTCTAACTCTTTGGGAGTAGATTTGAATGCTTGCCTCAACAAAAAAATCCCAAAAGCACTGGCCATATAGGGCAGCCCAATTCCGGTGATGGTATCCACCAAGCTGAGGTCTGCAAGAGTGCTGTAGTTTTCAACGATAAGGATTTCAGGGGTAATCATCAACTGCACTAGCACCAAAGAAAAGGCGATGTTGTGTCCGGCAAATTGGTATCGAGCAAAGGCGTAAGCAGCCAATGTACATACAATCAATTGTGATGCTAGAAGCATTGTTACTAGCATGAAGGTGTTCAAGCCATATTGTAGAAAAGGTGCCTGAGAAAGCGCCTCCCCAAAATTATTGAGCGTAACTGGAGCAAGTAACTCAAAGTTGACAGCATATTCACTAGGGTGGAAGGCTGCCCAAAAGGCATAGAGCAGGGGTGAGATCCAAAGGAGTGCCAGCAACCAAGCACCAACAGTTTCTAATCCATTGGAATATGCCCAATTTCT
>DJYX01000010.1 GCA_002450295.1 Deltaproteobacteria bacterium UBA6967 | reverse complement strand
GGTTCACTATCGGCGCAATTTACTCCCTCGAATATACTTATGATTTTTCAGCCACGGTTGATTCCTCAGGAACATCAAGTCAAGAACAGGCGGTAAACACTATACAAAACAGTAACATCGGGTTGGGCATGCGTGAGGATGGCATGCTGCGGTACGGGTTAGCTGTGGCACCAGGAACGGGGCAATGGATTTTTGGGGTCCAACAAAACACAATTACAAGAAGAGAACAGCCATTTACGACAGTAGCATTTGAGGATATCACTGAAGACGTGATCAGTGTTGCTGATCTGACTCAATTAAATACTCTTCTAGCCCAAGCAGCTGCAAATGGAGCTGATAACCTTACTCTTGCTGACGCCCTCTTCATTGACAATGTTACTACTCAAATTCAAAATTTTGACGTCCAAAAACTCGCTGACAAAATTGAATCCAAATTTGCTTGTTACACCTCTAAGAAGGCTGCAAATTCCTACAGTGTTGGTTTCCAGCGAAGGGCAGTTTCGGCTTCATGGCTTAGGATGAGTTTTGGAGGAGTTGCTCATAACGTAGGACATCTTGATTTTGGAAGCTCCGATAATTGTCCGAGGTCCCATATGCCAGAATATGATCTTGGCTTCTCAGCACAACCAAAATTTGGTCCTATCCGTTTCCTTTTCGCAGCTGATATTCGTGATTTTACCTACGCTAATGCAAATGACACCTACTGTTTTGAGAACAAGGGAAGTTCTGGATGTCTTCAGAAGAGATTTAATTGGGGATGGGAATTAGGTTTTCTTCCAATTGATTCAGGCGCTAGCTTCGTTTCGGTGAGAGGTGGCGTCAATCAAAATCGACCAACTTGGGGTGCTGAAATTAATCCATTTATTTTTTTCCGTTTTTTCACAATCGAATATGCACACTACACCGAAAGTATGGGGCAGGAAGCAGGCGACAGGACAAACGCTCGTGATGTAATTCAACTTAGATTTGCTTTCTGAGCGGAACCACAAAATCTAGCGAGTTAAATACTCCATCGAATGACACCAGTTGCTGCAATCCTCCCAGCTGCCGGGCAAGGCAGGCGAATGGGCGCTAATCAAAACAAATTATTCCTTCCACTGAATGATTCAAGCGTACTAGAAGAGACTCTCCGAAAAGTAATTAGTCACCCACAGATCTGTCATATCTATCTAGTCTATGCTCAAGAGGACCAAGAATCTTTAAACTCTTTACGCTCACTGCCTGATCTGACTTTAGTTTTGGGGGGAGAGAGGCGTCAAGATTCTGTTGCAGCAGCGCTAGCTCAGATTCAAACAGATCGTCTGGTTGAAAAAGTTATTGTACACGATGCAGCCCGACCACTCTGCTCAACTGAGCTGATCAGCAGGGTCATCCGAGCGCTGGAGCATTATCCAGCTGTCATTCCTGTCATCCCATTGAAGGACACAATTCGCCAAATCAATGGGGAGCAGGTGAAGTTGGTAAACCGACAAAATTATGTAGCGACTCAAACCCCACAAGGATTTCATTTGTCACCTTACTGGCAAGCCACCCTGCAGTCTCAGCAAGAAGACTGGGACGTTACTGATGATGCCTCTCTGCTTGAGAAAACTGGGATACCCGTACATCTGATTCCTGGAGAGGAAACAAATCTTAAGATCACAACACCTCTAGACCTAGAGTTTGCGAAGTTTCTTTCAAATCATTCCTTCAACCAATAGACTTACCAAATTTCATGAAGATACACTTGTCGCGGATTCACAAGTTCCTCGCAGCATTGATGCTGCTTTGCGTTTTTTCGGTTATTCTCCCCGTCTTCGCCCAAGAAGATTCCGAAGTCGATAATGCTACAGTAGAAATGCGGGCACGATTCGAGGCCCTTTCCAAGGACGTCTCAATCAACTTACCCCCCACCCTGATCCTTCAAGAATTTATCAAGATTATCGCCATTGAAACCAACACGGTCTTTCTTTACGAAGAGAAAAATCTGCGTGGTCAGATGTCGATCACCGCTCCTCCAAATCTAAAAGTATCTGCCAAAGATGCTCTGTATTTCTTCGAGAAGATTCTTCAGACCCAAGGGCTTGCTCTAGTGCCCAGAGCTAAAAGTAACGTCGTTGAAATTCTACCAGCTGCCGAGGCCAGATTTCTCAGACTTAACATCTCACAAGAAGTACCCCTTGACACTCAACAAGAATTTGTGATGCGTCTGATCAGCTTCAAACATGCTGATCTTAAAAGAATACAAGCGACGCTACAGCCGATCTTCTCTAAAGCTGGAGCAATGCTCCTTTATGAACCTCTAGAGATGCTGATCGTCTTGGACAATGCTGCAAATGTTGAGCGGATCGAAGAAATCATTGAAATGTTGGATGTTCCAGAGCCAGAAGGCGTTGGACAGGCAGTCACACTTTTTACACCAAAACATAGTGATATCAAAGAATTACATAAAACTGTTACAGATCTTTATGCTAATTTGCAACGGAGCGGTAAGGCAATCACGTTCAAACTGGTGATTGAAGAGCGAATGAACGCCCTGTTCATTGTTGCGAATAAGCCAGTTACAGAAGAGTTGGTCAGTTTCCTGGAAAAAATTGATGTGCCTGTTGAAGGTAAACAAATGACTATCCAGAGGCTTCGATATCTAAAACCTCAGGAAGTGATCGGCTTACTACAGACTGTTTTCCCGAAAACAGCTTCTGTACAACTAGTACCCTTTGAGCCTATGAATGCTGTTGTGATCCTTGCCAGTGCAATTAGTACGGGAAGCGCAGTCAGCTTGATTGAGCAGTTAGATGTAGAGAGAGAGAGAGGTGTTGAAATAACGATACACCCAGTAAGTTATGCTGATGCAGGACCACTCGGACAACTCCTAGCAACAATTTTCACTGACCAGATTGTTCAGGGGCAGGATAAGGGGGAAACTGCGAAATCAAGTCCAGTTAAAATCATCCCAGAAACAAGACTGAATGCGCTTATAATTCTGGCAGATGGATTCACGACTGACCGGATTATAGAACTTGCTGAGCGCCTAGATATTCCTCAGCAGGCTGCTGGTGATGTCGTATACGAATTAGTGCCCCTCAAGTTTACTCGTGCCGACACCATGTCTGGTCTACTGACCAATGTTTTCTCAGAAATCAAAGTGGTTGAAAAAGAGGGTGAGAAAAAGAGCCAATCAGTTGATTCCTTCAAGATAATCCCTGAACCCCGATTAAACGCCCTGATTGTCATTACTAACCAAAAGAAACTCTCACAACTCAAAAGTCTCCTGGGACTGCTGGATGTTTTCCAAGAGGAAGACAGGGCTCAGAGCAACTTCCGTTTGTATGCGCTCAAACACGCAGTTGCCAAGGACATGGCTCCTTTGCTAATTGAATTGACCGGAAGAATTCGTGAGATAGCAACGCAAACAGAAGCCAAAAATAAAGAAACTGCGGATGACAAACCAAGTCAAGCTGTCGAAACAAGCGGAGAAATCTCCATCACCTCT
>DJYX01000112.1:2591-3919 GCA_002450295.1 Deltaproteobacteria bacterium UBA6967 | reverse complement strand
CGTCTTCTACTTAATGATTCTAATCTCACCAAGACAAATCTCACTGTAATTACAGTAGTTTTCAATAATATAGATTTTATAGAACAGACAATTCAATCAGTTATCAATCAACAAGGAAATGAACTTGAATATATTCTTATTGATGGTGGAAGTACTGATGGCACCGTCGAACTTATTCAGAAATATAACGATCATTTAACATACTGGATCAGTGAACCTGATCATGGCATCAGTCATGCCTTCAACAAAGCATTGCTACTTTCCAAAAATAGTTGGCTAAATTTTATGAATTCTGGTGACTATTTTATTCGTTTTGACATTCTTTCTCTTTTGGAGAATCATCCAGAGCAAAATATTCTGACTGGATTTTGTCAATCTGATGGATTTTCTCTACCAGCTAAAGTTTTGGCGAACCATTTTGGAATTGCGAGTAAAGCCAAACTCTCACACCAAGCATCATTTGCAAAAAAAAGTATTTTCACTACGTATGGATTTTTTGATGAATGCTATAATTCTAGAATGGATTACCATTTTTGGATGAGAGTTTTACCTCATGAGAAATTTTATTTTATAAAACAATATATAGCTTACTATCAAAAAATTGGAGAGAGTAATAAAAACTTAGTTCGAATGTACAAGGAAGAACTCATAATTAATTCGGAATTTTTACCAACTATTTATTTCTTGAAAAGATTATTCATCATCATTGGATCTTTTTTGTACAAATTATTAATTAGTCGATACCGATGATCTGAATTCTTCAGTCTGCTCACCTACTTCGTTCCATAATGACTAAACTTTTAATTTTGACTCAACCTTCCCTCAGTTAATTACATCCTGAACTTGCTTGTACACTTGTTGCATGCTGATTTGTTCCGGATCTGCTATGCTTGCAGTCATCCGCTCACTGTCATGGACCACGACACCAAAACATTTCCATTGAGGACTAGCCATGTCTGACTTACTTTCCCGCCTGGAATCCCGCATTCGTCAAGCAGTTGAAAAGATCGAGGAATATCAACTAGAAATTGATGAGCTTAAGGAACGGAATACAGTTCTTGAAGCTGAGCGCCAAGAAATGCACGACAAACTCGCACTATTGATTGACAGCTTTGAAGAACTCGAAGCTGCTGTTGATGAGAGCGACTCTCCTGCTGAGGTGACTGAAGAAATCGGAGAAACTGTTGAAGCCGCTGAGGATGAAAGTGCTGAAGAGGTCGAAGCTGCTGATACGGAATCCAGCGAAGACAATCCCCAAGATGTTGACGTAAGCCACCACAATTCCCACAACTCTGTCAATTCCTACGCCGCATCCCCGTGGTAAGACC
>DJYX01000112.1:0-2200 GCA_002450295.1 Deltaproteobacteria bacterium UBA6967 | reverse complement strand
GCCTCTTCTTCAGCGTTCGCTCAGACTCGCCTCCACGTAGGTATCCTTCCTGTTCAGAATCTCTACCGTATTCAGCAAGATAACTGGTTCCCTCGCCTCCTCCAGGAAGAGCTTACCCGCCAATTCCAGTTCAACGATCAATTTGCTGTGATGGCTCCGGAAACGGTTGATCTTTGGAAAGAGCGCCTGCCCGATCAAGTTGAACAGATAATGCGTGAAGCTCGATTATCTCATCTGCTTCAACTTTCCACGCAACAGGTTCTTCAGCAACTTTCTATTCGCTGGACTCTCTTTTCAATCAGTAACAACAAACTCCAGAAAGAAGATTTTCGCAGTCAGCATTCTTTACAAAGTGTCGATGCTTTGCTCCAAGAACTACTTCAGGTGCTACAGACTAGGAATGCAGCCTTCGCAGACTTGCTCCTCTTCCCTCAGGATGTTTCCTTCGAAGCACTAGAGGCCTTTTATCGCTGGAAGGATCTCAATCACCAACCTTGGATCGCCGAAACACGTAGTGCACACCTTCAGGCACTGAGAAATCTTACAGAACAGTATGAAGGTCTGGATAAGCGAGTGCGCTTCCAATCAGTCATTCTACAATTACAGGAAGCCTACACTCAGCAACCAGTTCCACCTGAACTTCTCAATGAGATTCGGCAAGATTTAGATTCTTTACAAGATGACTTTTCGGACCATGCTGAATACCGTGCACTCTCCTCCCTCTGGTTTTATGTGCAAGGTCAGCGATTTGAAGCAAAGGCTGAAGCCGTGATTGCCAATGCTCGTCATCCCTATCATGGTCCTGCGTGGCTTTTGTATGGTTTGAGCCTTAATGACGATGAGCCCAACCCTCGAGCAATCCAACGTGGACTGCGTTACTACCCCTTTGTTGAAAGCCCCGAGAATCCAAATCAGGCTTTCACGGTTTTACGTCCAGAGTTACGACCATGGCTACCTCAAAGCACACAGCTAACTGGCACTTCTGATCTTGCTGATGATCGGCAACAATCAGAAAATTCACGCTACCAGGAATTGTTACAACAAGGGGTAACTCAGTTCGATCAGGAAGATTGGGAAGATGCTAAAGCAGCGATGGAGGCTGCCCAACAACTGCAACCTGAAACCGTAGAACCTGCCCTCTACCTGGCTCGCATAGCTATTGTGCAAAACCAGACGGAGACTGCTCACAACAACTTGTTAGAGCTTCGAGATCGCTTTCCAAAAAACGATGAAGTCGCACTTTATCTTGGTTTCAGTTACGAAAAACAGCGCGACTTCAATCTCGCAGAATCACTTTACCGGGAGTCTTTGCAACTCAATCCGGAGAATCCCAAAAGTGGCTTACGCTTAGGCACAGTTTTGATCAAGAAGGGACGCTATGAAGATGCCAAGAGTTTCTTGGAAAGTGTCACAGCCAAGTTTCCAGGATATGCAGTAGCTTGGTGGAATTTGGGACTACTCTACCGAGAGCTTGGTGAGATGGACCAGGCTAGGATGGCCCTAAACACTGCGAGCCAGTTGGATCCAAACAATCTGCAGATTCAGTCTGTGCTAAGGTCCTTGCCAGGTTCCACTAGTGAATAGATATAGATCTTCGATTGAGGAGAGTCATAGTTAAAACGTTTCTCAGGAGGAAGGTCTTTTAGTGAACATTCATTGAAGCCGCAATTTATAAATACATTGTCCTCACGAGTACTCAGTGCGATTGCTTGTTGCGCTCCCTGTCTCTTTACCTCTCCAAGGACAACGCTAACGAGTTCTCTCCCAATTCCCTGGTTACGGTAAGCTAACGCTACTGATAAAGCTGCAATTTCTACAGTTTGCTGTTCTGGATAACTAATCAGTTCACAACAACCCAAAACATCCTCATCCTGACAAAACAACCGATATCGCTCAATGTGTTGTTCAAGATAGGAAGTACTACGCTGGACAATACTGGCGTCTCTCATCGGCCCACTCAGCAGTCCCCAAACTTGAGGAATATCACTTGGTTTAGCCGATCGCACCTGTCGGTACGCTGTATTGGTGACCATCAGGCCAATCCCACCAGAAGTAAGCGTTTCCGTTAGTAGGGCTCCTTCCTTGGTTGCATCCAACCAATGACATCTCGTTACACCCCTTTCACATGCGGTAGCCATGCATTCTAGTCGGATTCGGTTGATTTCACTTATAGAAGTCTGCTGACGTAACCATTGGCGTA
>DJYX01000290.1:26519-40679 GCA_002450295.1 Deltaproteobacteria bacterium UBA6967 | reverse complement strand
CGTTGCAGCATCACCTCATTCAAGGTGCTGTCTGACAGCTGTAAGGCAACTAACAATTGAGTATTTCCCTCCCCCTCTTGAACACCAGACCACGTTTTAATAAATGCCTGCCAATCGTCTTCCTCCTGCAATGAAGCCCTTAGGATTGGATTGACCAGAAATGCAGCTGGTGCCATTCCACTTGGAGCATATGACTCAAAGTCTATGAAGCTTATGCTTTCTGTACTGATTGCTTGTCGTACCGCTCTGCCCAAATTACTCTCTGAGTAGGGTCCACTCAGTATATTTGTTTGGTAGTCGACATCCTTGGCAACAGTGTAGAAGATCTCACCATCTGGATGGATCAGAAACAGATCGTAGTATTGATTCAAATCTACATAACTAGCATAGAATTCAGCCCCCTCCTCGTCTCTTGGATTGAGTACTTCGCTGACTGCCATCTCACTGACTATCACCCAGTTGAATTTTTCAAATGTAAAAGGACTCCAAGCACTTAGCACATACTGGTTCAGATAATTTTTCACTACACCCACCCCTGATTCTCCAAACAGACCCGCCTGGACAGGAGCCGTATCAATCATTGTCCCCATAACGAAGGAGTTATCCATCGAAAATTTTTGAGGATCCAGAAACGAATCAGAACGCAAGCGCAGGTCATTGCCAACAAGGTAAGTCTCCCCGGTCTCCCCTAGACCACTGCGATCACTCATCACATTCTTGAAACGATCCACAGGGAACTGAAAAATTACCACCCCCAATTGGGTTTGGCCCGTCAAGGTTTCTTCAAAAATAGGAACCGCCGTGAACGCAGCTGGAGCATCAAAACTAGGCCAATACGGCTCAAAATCCTCAACAAAGAACTCCCCGGGAGCATCCGCAGAGTTGGCTAGCTGAAAAATTCTCCCCAACGCTGTCTCAGCAAAAGGTCCATCTACCAAAGAAGTACCAAAATCGAGTTCCTTGAAAACGGAATAAACAACTCGACTGCTCTTAGAATCCACAAGGAAAATGTCATAGAATCCATACGTTTGCAGATAGTCTCGGATGAATGGCTGCAGTTCAGAGTGGAGCCGACTGTAAGCTGTTTCATCAGGTTTGTTAAGCGCATCTTTCAGCCCAATTGGATTCGGATTATTGACAATAAAAGCATGCTGCAAAGCAATGCTTGCATCGTCTAACTTAGAGAAATATTTCTCCGTCTCTGGGTCTGTTCCACCATTCAATTGCTGGTAATTTTCAGTAAATTCGTTTTCCCAGTATCCTCGTAATTCTTCTCGCATTCTATTGAGATCGGCCTCCTCTAGATTTTGCTCTGGAATATAATTTCGAAAGAAATTGGGCAAGGCCCACATGCTCTCAACGATCAGCTTGTTTTTTGCTAAGTCGATGCTCTGGGCTTTGATTGTTTGCAGGTACTCCTGCAACGCTAACTGTTTTGCATCTCGAATTGCAGTCAACTTGTTTTTTGCAGCTATCTGAAAACTTTCTACTGTCTTGCCTGTCACTTCTAGATCACTTTGCTGCTGAGCAAAATAAGTCTCTAGCTGCTGCTGTTTATTCTCACGCAGTCCGCTCAGTTGTTCATAGGTTTGTGTAACTAATGAAGTAGTAGCCACTAGTACACCAACGGCTGTCAGCAATATGGCTGGCACAAAGCCCACAAGCAAAAAACTGCCAACCAGCTTGCGCTGCATTGGAATGTCTTTGAGTCGCAAGGTCTTCTCCTTGTTACAGGAACAGAGCTAGGAAGATTTGAAGGACTTGAGAATATTTTAGAGAGGACGAGGAGACGAGAGCGGCAGTCAGGAATTACTTGGCAGATTCCAACGCGTAGATGAATTCCTTGGCTTCGTGAAGTGTACAGTCCGTATAGCTGCGAACTAGTTGAATGGCTTCAAATTTACGCCCAGCGTTCAGCAGTGCTAAGACTTCTGCCTCCAGTTCTGCCTCTTCCTCTTGGTCCATCGTCCAATTGTCCCAATCGGGAAACCATTGGTTGTCATATAACCAGTTATTGAGAAAGTACACTTGGGTTCGTAAGACAAGCAAGTTACAAAGAATTGCGCTACCGATACTTAACAGTAGAGCTTCTGCCTGAGTAACAGGAAGATATTGTGGCAAAACAAGGCTGGTTGAGCCAATCAAAGCCATCCAGGAGAGTGCACCAGCCCAAGGCAACCATCTTCTAGGTGCTGTTTGGGATGACGGAAGCAGATCTTCTGAAGAATCCTGCGATCGCTCGTGTTTGGCTGCTTGCATGTCACCCGGTTTCACAAGAGAGAGTGAGTAATAAAGGGATATCTCTCAATCTGCAATCACCATTCCTTTTCAGAAACAGCGCTTAGAACCTAGGCTGGAAGGGAATTATTGCAGAAAGGGGTTGTGTTGCTTCTCGTGACCAATCGTTGATTCAGGCCCGTGTCCAGGAACAAACGCAAAGTCATCATCCAAGAGCAGGAGCTGGGTACGAATGGACTCCAGCAACTGTGCATGGTTTCCACGTGGGAAGTCCGTCCGACCAATTGAGCCTTGAAAGAGCACATCACCCACCCAAACCCGGCGGGACAGTTCGTGGATCAGCACCACATGCCCAGGAGTGTGTCCTGGACAATGACGAACCTGTAGAGCTTGTTCTCCAACGGTTACCTCGTCACCCTGATGGAGCCAACGGTTTGGAAGAAAAGCAGACACCCTTGGGAAGTTAAAGTAGCGACTCTGCTCATCCAGGGCTTCAATCCAAAACAGATCATCTTCATGGGGACCTTCTACCGGCACACCAAGTCGCTCAACCATCTCCCCTGTCGCTCCAACGTGATCTAGATGGCCATGGGTCAGGATGATCTTCTCCAGTGTAAGATCAGCTTTTTCCAGAATTCCCAGTAAACGATCCACTTCCCCCCCTGGATCCACAAAGGCAGCTTGGCGAGTTGTTTCACACCAGATCAAGGAACAGTTCTGAACAAAGGGGGTGACAGGACAAATTCGATAACCGAGACCAGACATCAAAGCTCCAAAGGAAGGAAAATTCAGGAAGGATCCTCGCAGACTCGCTCAAAGGTGGCAAAGGTCCAGCCGTAACACTGGCCTAAATCACAGGCCTTGCGCCAGTCAGTACAGGCGGGCTCACGCTGTTTCAAGTAATAGTAAGCATTACCACGCAGATAGTGTCCTTCTGCGTGCTCTGGGAATTCCAAGAGCAGCTGGTTCAGCTTCTCCAAACCCACTTCATAGCGATGAGCCCGCAGGTAGGCTTGCCCCTGACGTAGCAAAGACTGTTCATGGTTGTAGCTACGAACTTCCTCTTGAAAAGCCGACTGGGCCAACTGCGTAGTTGGACAGCATAACCCACCAAGAAAAAGCCAGATCCACCACAAACGACTATTGTTCCAGACCATCAGGATTGGGAGGCTCTTGCTCGTTCCCAAAAGAAAAATGCACCCCAGCCCACTACAACCGGCAGCACTCCTACCAGCAGAAAATTGGACACATCGATGCCCTCAAAAAAACGCAGTCGATTGTCTTCAAAATTGACCACTAGGCTGGTGAAGACATGAAAAATCACCCACATACCTGAGAATGCAGCAAAGACAAAACGCTTTCCTGACACTATTCTTCCTCCTCCTCTGTTGGGATAGGACTAGATGGCCGAGCCTGCACTTGATTTCTTAACCAGATCAGGTGTTCCCAGCGACCACTTTCTCCAAAATCTTCTTTCAATTGTTCTTCGTAGACGGGACGGCGCACCGAGGCGGCACCCTCCACAGCCCAACCGACACTGTCTGCATACTTTTCAACATATTCCAGTGCATCTGTCTTGTGACCTTGGTCCACCCAGTCTCCCAAGACCAAGAAGCAATGTCCACCCGATACCGTTACTTGCCGCATTTTCAACATACACGTACGGAATACTTCTTTCCACTGTGCAGCCGAATGCTGTCGTCGTGTGCCAATCTCCTTCAGCGCGAGTTCCTGAATGGAGAAGTGCAACCAGCGCAGCCGTAAGCGATGATGATCAAGGTAGTCATAGGTTCCTGGATAGGGTGGACTAGTGATCAGACAATCGAACGGATCACAACCTTGTGGCAAGCTCAATTCCCGCGCATCCTGCTGCCAAATTTGTGGCCGCATTTTTGGGTCAGGAAGACGTCGACTCAGGTCCTGCTGACGTTCCAGCACTTCTCGGGTCTTTCGCTGCATCCACAAAGAAAAAGCTCCACGTGGAAAATTCCCTTTTTCCTTTTTTTCGCCGTCATTCCCTTCTTCAATGCGACGGGAAAACTTGCCAACCAAACTGGAAAAAACAAAGCGTAAGGTATCTCGATCTGGACCTGGATAGAGCTGTTCCAAGCAATCCGACCACTGAAGCATCTCAGCAAAGATGTGGGGCTGGTAGTGAGTTTTCAACATGGACAAGTGGGGATGCTCGACTCGGATCTTGTCACGACGCCGTCGCTCGACTTCATTTTGGAGAAATTCCAAGGCATTCCAGACCATTACAGCGTGCTTGGGCAGACGACCACGGCATCGCTCCCGGGCAACCAGAGCTGCAATTGGATTAATATCGTTGCCTGTGACCTCCCATCCTCGGCAAAGGCTCTCAACCAACAGTGTTCCCCCACCCATGAAGGGATCACACAAGCGGGGTGGACGATCTCTATGTTCCTGTGCCAACCACTTCAAAATAGTACGAGGCAAATTAGGATGGAAGCGCGCAGGATAGGGATGCAGCCCATGGGTCAAGGAATAGCCCTCACGTCCCTGAGGAGGGGTACGCAGGGAATTTTCCAGCATCCTTCCTTCACGTCCTTGGTGACGAGATTCAAGATTAGCTTGGGAGGCAGAACGTCGAATGCGACGAAACTTCGGTTCAGCTTCAGCAGTCATTGGATCTTGGGAAAGAGTTCTTGTTCAGACACTGCCAGGATCACCGGCTTTTAGGGCAACTCGTCCTTCTGCGTTTCCAAGTGCTTGGTAGGCATGATAGCGAGCCTGGTTGCAGCGTTCACACTCGCAGCCAAGTTCATCCCTCAGCAGGGCTTCTTCCTGGGATGCAAGTAGTTCACGCAGCGCTTCATAGAGTTTTGGTGCAGCAGCCAGTAGGTGTAGCGTGTTTCGCCACTCTTCATCTTCTTGGGCAGGCAGTTCGAGGATGGTCGTTCCTTCCTTTGTGCAAATCCGGAAGCAGTGGCGATCATGGTGATAGTGGAGCTGCCAGGGTCCAGGAAGGTACGCCGATTGGCTCATTCAGTCTTCTGCAGCAATATCAACCGATAGGACTTGTGCTTCGAGAAAGAGGCTCCACTCGTTCCTCCAGAGAAGTACTTGCGATGGATCTTCTCAATTTTCTTGCGGTAGAGTGTGGAAACACCCCAAGCCAACCAGGCCGCATTGCTACGGGTATAGTAGGCAACAGCATTCCAGATTGGTTGAACAACCTCACGGAGCAGGCTATCCATCAGATCCAGAGAAGGAGCAGTCTCTTTGGTGATGTCTTGATCCAATAAGATTTGCAGAGGATAGCCACCAAGCACCTGATAGAAATTTTCTAATCGATGGCCCCCACTGATCGGACTCTTCGTGTCAGTAGGAATCGTGAAAAAATCACAAATCAGCAGATGTCCTGACGGATTCAGGCGAGCCAGTGTTTCTTCTAATGCTGCTTCCAGGTGGAGATACTGGAAGCTCTCACTGCAGAGGACCAGATCATACTTTCGATCCGTTTTCAGATCTTCGTAGCGGCATTCAAAGATCGTCACATCCGAACCCAGCAAACCTCGAGCATAGTTCGTCAGGTAGGGACTGGGCGAAACACAGTCAACCTCGTAGCCGTGCTCAATCATCTTTTGAGCAAACTTCCCAGAACCACAGCCAACATCCAAAATACGTTTGACTCCCTTTGGGATCGTCTCCAGCAACAAGTTGGCGTAGTTTTCCTGAGCCTGCAGCACATTGGCCGGTTCAACACTCAGTTCAGGTGTCCAGAAACCATAGTGCAGGTACTCTGTCTTGTAGAAGTGACGAGCGACTGCCAGACCAACGTCCAGTCCAATTTCTTTGAGTTCAACCTTGGGCACTTGGGATTCCATGCTGGCTTGTGAAGAGGGAGGCTAGTCAAACAGCCTCCGTGCGGTAGGAAGATCAGCCCTGTTGGGCCATGTAGCGAATCAAGTCAAGGACACGATTGGAGTAGCCAATCTCGTTGTCATACCAGGAGACCAGCTTGAAGAAACGGTCACCAATGCCAATTCCAGCAGTTGCATCAAAGATGGAGGAACGAGCATCCCCAATAAAATCAGAGGATACCACTTGGTCTTCGGTGTATCCGAGAATACCTTGCATGCTTCCTTCTGCAGCCGCCTTCATGGCAGCGCAAATTTCTTCGTAGGAAGTAGCCTTTTCCGTGCGTACTGTTAGGTCGACCACTGAGACGTTGGCGGTTGGTACTCGAAATGCCATTCCCGTTAGCTTACCTTTGACCTCAGGGATACAAAGCCCTACTGCTTTAGCAGCCCCAGTACTGGAAGGAATGATGTTCTGGAAACCTCCTCTTCCTCCACGCCAGTCTTTCAATGAGGGTCCGTCAACTGTCTTCTGGGTCGCCGTGACAGCGTGTACCGTCGTCATCAAGCCTTCTTCAATCCCATAGTTATCCAGGACAACCTTGACAATAGGTGCCAGGCAGTTGGTGGTGCAGGAAGCATTGGAAACTACATGGTCACTGCTCGGATCGTAGTCGTTATGGTTAACACCCATCACCAGGGTTTTCAGATCACCCTTTGCAGGCGCTGAAATTACAACTTTCTTGGCTCCCGCTTGGAGATGTCCTCCTGCCGTCTCAGCGTTGGTGAAGAGACCTGTTGATTCAATTACGTAATCAACACCAAGATCTCCCCAGCCAAGCACAGCTGGATTACGCTCCGCTTTGCATTGGATGGCTTTACCATCGATCAGCAGTTGATTACCGTCTGAGGCGACTTCGCCTTTGAAGCGTCCATGAGTCGAATCATACTTGAACATGTAGGCTAGGTTTTCTGAAGGGAGCAGGTCATTGATTGCTACAAATTGAAGATTCGGATCATTTGCACCTGCTCGGACGACCATACGCCCAATTCTTCCAAATCCATTAATACCAATACGAATCGCCATGGACTTCTCCAGTTCTTAGATACTTACAGGGGGTGAATCAATTTTTATGTTTTTCGGTAATGCCGTCAGGACTACCAATGATGAGTCGGTCTGTCATGTCTACAAAAAGACCGTTCTCGACCACTCCAGGCAACTGATTCAGTTGGTGGTTGAGCTTTGGAGCATCTTCTATTTGTGATAGGGCGCAATCAATAATGTAGTGACCTTGATCGGTGACAAAAGGCTTTCCTTCTCGTTGGCGCAGAGTAGGAACGCCTCCAAATTGTTCTAATTGCCGCCTGGTGACTTCCCAACCGAAAGGAATGACCTCTACTGCTAGAGGGAAAGCCCCAAGACAGTCTACACACTTGCTGACATCCACCATGATGATGCGTTGACGAGCCGCTGAAGCAACAATTTTCTCTCGGAGCAAGGCACCACCTCCTCCTTTGATTAGATTCAGATCTGGGTCTACCTCATCTGCCCCATCCAAGCAGAGGTCAAGTACTGGTTGCTCTTCGAGGGTAGTCAGCGGCACACCTTCCGCTATCGCAAGTTGTCGTGTTGCCTCAGAGGTTGGCACTCCCTGAATACGTAGGCCCTGGCGGACTCGCTCACCAAGAATCTGGACCAGATAGCTGGCTGTCGTTCCAGTTCCCAACCCAAGGATCATTCCATCGGTGATCAGTTCTGCCGCTGCTGCCGCTGCACGCTGCTTGTTGTTAGATGACACCATCTTCCTTTAGCCATTCGATCAGGGTGTCACGAAGTTGTTCTGGCTCAAAGCCAAACTGCTTGCGGAGCTCTTTCTCTGGTGCAGAAGCACCAAAATCGCTGTAGCCCAGCAGATAGTCTGCGTACTTGCGCCACGGTCCTTCACTACCAGCTTCGATCGAAACCACCAATGAATCTGCAGGAAACAAGTAGTCTTGGAAGCTCGGATCCTCATATTCCATTGCCTCAATGCAGGGCATCGATACATGGCGAGTTGGGATTCCAAGTTGCTGAAGTTCCAAGCGCAGTTGCTGGGTTGCTCCCCCTTCAGAGCCTGTCGAAATTAAAACCAGACCGGGACAGTCTGGATTTTTCAGAGTGTGTGCTGCCTGCTCATCCAGTTCATAAGAAAAATCCTGAACAATGTAGGCACCACGGAGCATATCTCGCGGATCAAAGTCTTCCATCCGCTCCAACACTGCAGTCTTTTGACGAGTCAGCAGGATTGCAGCAGGAGTAAACACATGATCACGCCCAAGCACGTAGGCCCATGCTGCAGCAGTCTCCAGAGCATCTGATGGACGCCAAACTTCTAACTCAGGAATCAAACGTAGTGCCCACGCATGCTCAATCGGTTGATGCGTTGGTCCATCTTCACCAACTGCGTACGAGTCATGAGTAAACACAAAAATCGAAGAAATTCCGGAGAGAGCTGCCAGCCGCAGCGAAGGGCGCATGTAGTCAGAGAAAACCAGAAAGGTCGAACCGAAAACCTGAAATCCTCCAAACAGGGAGATTCCATTGACGATGGAACCCATCGCGTGCTCACGGATTCCAAAGTGGATGTTCCGTCCAGAGAAGGAAGGATCGGGCAACACTTGACTGTCCAGGGAAGCTGGCACAATGCTCTGGGCATTCTTGATTAGTGTCTTGGTGCTGGGTTCAAGATCGGCAGAACCTCCAACCAGACCAGGAAGCAACTTGGCCGCCTGCTGAATCACTAACCCAGAAAGTGACCTTGTTGCATCTACTTTGTCAGCTACGGCAGGAATCAATTCTTCGAGTAATTGATCTTCGCCGTAGGGAGGCTCCCAGTGTTGGTTCCAGATTTTTGCTTTCTCTGGATGAGCGGATTGCCACTGACTGAAGAGCTCCTGCCAGTGCTCGTATTCTTCAATGTTTTCCACCTTTCGGTTTGCGAAAACTGCTCGAACCTCTTCTGGCACATGGAAGCGTTCACTATGCTCCCAGCCAAGTGCCTCTCTTGTAGCAGCCAACTCTTCATCACCCAGTGGTGACCCATGAATATCGGACGTTCCTTGCTTGTTTGGAGAGCCTTTGCCGATGGTGGTTTTAGCGATAATTAGAGAGGGCTTACCCCCCTCAGCTCGCGCAGCTTCAACAGCCTGTACAATTTGATCGTGATCGTGTCCATTGCAATACTGAACGTGCCATCCATAGGCCTCAAAGCGCTGTCCAACGTTTTCACTCATTGCTAAGCGGGCATCTCCTGCGATGGTAATCTGATTGCTGTCATAAATCGCAATCAGGTTCCCCAGACCCAGGTGTCCTGCCAAGGCAGCAGATTCTGCAGACACGCCTTCCTGCAGGTCTCCATCGCTACATAGGACATAGATGTTAGCTGTGATAAGAGGGAAGTCTTGATCGTTGAAGCGGGCAGCATGCATCTTGGCAGCTAGTGCCATCCCCACTCCATTGCTGAACCCTGCACCCAGTGGCCCCGTTGTGCATTCCACACCATCTGTCAATCGAAACTCTGGATGTCCAGGTGTCCGACTGTCCCACTGGCGAAACCGCTTCAATTCCTCCTTTGGCAAATCATAGCCAGCCAAGTGCAGCATTGCGTAAAGCAAAGCCGAGGCATGACCCGCAGAAAGGACAAACCGATCTCGATTCACCCAGTCTGGCTGATCAGGATTGTAGCGCAGAAACTCTGTCCATAACGCCAGGGTAATATCCGCCAAGCCCATCGGTGCGCCTGGGTGACCGCTGTTGGCGAACTGAACCATATCTGCAGCCAAGAGCCGGATGGTGTTTGCGCACTGTTCCCGAAGTTGGGCTTGCATGCAGAGTCTCCAGTGTAATCAAGTCAGGGATCAGGCCTATTCGGCCTGATCAAGCCTAAAGAGCAGTCTCCGAAACCTTTGGAGGTGTCTGAGCCATTTCGCCATCAACTTCGTATTCCATATTGCGGAACATGTTGTAGCCAGTACCCGCTGGGATCAATCGCCCAAGAATTACGTTCTCCTTGAGCCCACGGAAGAGGTCATGCTTCCCAGAGAGTGCCGCATCTGTCAGGACTTTGGTTGTCTCTTGGAAAGATGCCGCTGAAATGAAGGAATCCGTACTCAAGGACGCCTTGGTGATCCCTTGGAGGATCGGCTTGGAACGCGCAGGCGCTCGTCCTTCTTCCAACAACTTCTGATTCTGTTTGTTGAATTCATTCTTTGAGATGATTTCTCCAATCAGGAAGGTCGACTCACCTGGGTCTTCAACATAAACCTGACGCAGCATTTGGCGCACGATTACTTCAATGTGCTTGTCATTGATAGTAACCCCCTGCAGTCGGTAAACTTGTTGTACTTCGTTCACCAAGTAATTCTGCAGAGCCTTGGTTCCCTTGACCGCAAGAATATCGTGTGGGTTCGGTGAGCCATCGATCAATGGATCACCAGCACGCACAAATTCGCCAACATGTACGGTGACGTGACGTCCTCGAGGAACCAGATACTCTTTCTCCTCGCCCTTGCTGTCTTCCGGACGAATGACCAGGCGCTGCTTTTTCTTCATGTCAGCACCGTATTCTACGATTCCATCAATCTCGCTGATGATCGCCTGATCCTTCGGGACTCGCGCTTCGAACAGTTCGGCAACTCGTGGTAGTCCTCCGGTGATGTCTTTGTTCTTCGCCAATTCACGAGGAATCTTGGCAAGAGTTTCTCCAGCATGGACTTCACGTCCATGCTCTACTGCCAATTCTGATTTGATGGGCAAGGAGAATTCTGCTTGTGTCTCGTTGTCTCTCATCACAGTGTTGCCATCAGCATCCATGATCAGAATTCTTGGACGTTTCTCGTGATTGGGTGATTCTTTAACCACCCGACGGGATAGGTTTGTCACTTCATCCACCTGCTCCCTGAAGGTCTCTCCTTCTTCCAGGTCAACAAATTTTACGAAGCCACTCACATCCGTGATGATTGGAATCGAGAAGGGATCCCACTCAGCAATGGTATCACCTTGAGCTACCTCATCCCCAGCAGTTTTGCGCAGTTTTGCCCCTAGGGGCAAAGGGCGTCGCTCTTTTTCCCGACCATGCTGATCGACGATAACAGCTTCACCACGTCGCCCAAGGACGATCAGGTTGTTATCCCTGTCACGTACTTCCTTGAGATCCTCGAAACGAAGAATCCCGCTGAAGCGTGCATCCCAAGTGTTCTGCTCTGCTCGTCGGCTCGCAGTTCCACCAATGTGGAAAGTCCGCATTGTCAACTGTGTACCTGGCTCACCGATACTTTGAGCAGCAATTACACCAACAGATTCACCCATGTTGACCAAATGACCATGGGCCAAGTCACGTCCATAGCAAAGCTGACAAGCTCCGTGATCGGCAATACAGGTTAGAATTGAACGTACACGAACCTTTTCAATACCGGCCTCTTCGATCAGCATGACTTCAGCTTCCGTGAGTTCCTGTCCGGCTTCGACAATCACGTTGTTCTCATCCAGCGGATCAATCACGTCTTCTAGGGCTACACGACCAAGCACACGATCTCCGAGCCCTTCGATGATCTCACCGGACTCAATCAAGGCCGTCATATCAATTCCATCCAACGTACCACAATCATGCTGGGTGATGACTGTATCCTGTGCCACGTCCACTAGTCGTCTGGTCAAATAACCTGAGTTCGCTGTCTTCAGGGCCGTATCTGCCAATCCTTTGCGGGCACCGTGGGTGGAGATGAAGTATTCCAAGACGTTCAGGCCTTCCCGGAAGTTTGCGAGGATCGGTGTCTCGATAATCTCACCCGAAGGCTTCGCCATCAATCCACGCATACCCGCTAGCTGTTTCATCTGCTGATTGCTACCACGGGCTCCTGAATCTGCCATCATGAAAATGGAGTTGACCTTCTCGGTCTGATCCTCTGCGTCGACCATTCCTTTGGAGAGACCACCTAGCATCTTCTCAGCGATCTTTTCTGTCGTCTTGGCCCAGACGTCGATGACCTGATTGTAGCGTTCACCATCAGTGATCGCCCCTTCCTGATACTCAGTATTGATTCGGTTAATCTCCAATTGGGCACGGGAGAGCAAATCCTGCTTTTCCTCAGGAATCACCATGTCCATCATGCTGATTGAGAAACCGGCTCGGGTCGCAAAGCGATAGCCCAAGTTCTTCATTTCGTCCAACATACGCACAGTCTTGATGTTCCCAGCCGTGCGATATGCCGTGTCAATTAACTCGGCCATTTGCTTCTTCTTCAGTTGCCGATTGATCGCAGAATAGGGAACTTCTTCTGGCACAATCAATGAGAGGATGGCTCGTCCAACTGTTGTTTCTACCAAAGCCTCACCTGGATTCAGACGCACATGAATCTTGGCATGCAGATCGACTTTACCATGATCATAAGCTGTGACCACTTCCTGCCGATTTGAGAAAATCTTGTTCTCTCCCCGGACACCTTCTGTCTCAAGTGTAATCCAGTAGAGCCCAAGCACCATGTCCTGCGTTGGTGTCATCAATGGTTTGCCGTTTGAAGGAGAGAGGACATTGTTAGTGGACATCATCAGGATTTTGGCTTCCAACTGTGCTTCCACAGAAAGTGGGACGTGTACCGCCATCTGGTCTCCGTCAAAGTCTGCGTTGAATGCCGTACAGACTAACGGGTGCAGTTGAATCGCCTTGCCTTCAATCAGTACTGGTTCGAAGGCCTGAATCCCCAAACGGTGGAGAGTAGGTGCACGGTTGAGCAGTACCGGATGCTCACGGACTGCTTCTTCCAGAATGGCCCAAACTCGAGGGCTGTTCTCCTCAAGCTTCTTCTTGGCCATCTTGATCGTGTGAATTTCCTGATAGTCGATCAGCTTGTGGAAAATAAATGGTTTAAACAGCTCTCGCGCCATCACCTTGGGCAGGCCACACTGGTGTAGCTTCAAGGTCGGTCCTACGACAATTACGGTTCGGCCCGAGTAGTCAACACGCTTACCAAGCAGGTTCTGGCGGAAACGGCCCTGCTTGCCCTTGAGCATGTCACTCAAGGATTTCAATGGGCGCTTGTTGGAACCAACCATCGGACGCCCTCGACGACCATTGTCAAAGAGCGCATCGACTGATTCCTGAAGCATCCGCTTCTCATTTTTGACGATAATGCTCGGTGCACGCAGTTCGATCAGACGCTTCAAGCGATTATTTCTATGAATCACTCGACGATAAAGATCGTTGAGGTCGCTTGTCGCAAACCGCCCACCTTCCAGTGGCACCAACGGTCGCAATTCTGGAGGAAGAACCGGCAGAGTATCAACGATCATCGCATCCACAGAGTTACCGGAATGCAGTAGCGAACTCACGATATTCAGCCGCTTGGCAATGCGCTTGCGGCGTGTCTCCGAGTTTACGGAGCGGAGTTCCTCGCGCAGTTGATTGTCCAACTCCTCGAGATCCATTTCACGCATCAACATGCGTACAGACTCTGCACCCATTCCCAGTTCCAACTCTGGGAATTTATCCTTCAGTTCAATCGCTTGTTCTTCTTCAACGATGCTTAATTTCTCGATCTCTGAACCACCCGGATCCATGACAATGTAAGCGTCAAAGTAGAGGACTCGCTCCAAGTCTCTTAGTGTCATTTCCAGCAAGGTGGCAATTCGACTGGGAACACCCTTGAGGAACCAGACGTGAGACACAGGAGTGGCCAGCTTGATGTGGCCCATGCGCTCCCGGCGAACCTTGGACTCGATCACCTCGACTCCACATTTTTCACAGGTAATACCGCGGTGTTTCATCCGCTTGTACTTGCCGCAGATGCACTCGTAGTCGTGGATTGGACCGAAAATCTTGCCACAGAACAAACCATCACGCTCCGGCTTGAAGGTCCGGTAATTGATAGTCTCTGAGGTCTTCACTTCACCAAAGGACCAGGAAATAACATCTTCACTGGTCGCAATCTTGATGCGGACTGCGGAATAATTTTTGGGATCTTCCGCGATTTCAAACATATTACCAAACGCCATTCTGCCTCCGGATGGGGGTTGGGATTACGATTACCGGATGAACCAGGTCGGCTCAGATTTCTTCAGAGACAG
>DJYX01000290.1:0-26133 GCA_002450295.1 Deltaproteobacteria bacterium UBA6967 | reverse complement strand
ACTTCTTGTAGTAATTCGATATTCAGACAAAGACTCTTGAGTTCGCTAATGAGAACCTTGAAGGATTCAGGAAGCCCAGATTCAACCTGGTGACGTCCCTTGACAATCGCTTCGTAGATTTTATTCCGGCCATAGACGTCATCAGATTTGACCGTCAACAATTCCTGCAGAGTATGAGCTGCGCCATATGCTTCCAAGGCCCAGACCTCCATCTCACCAAAGCGCTGACCTCCAAATTGTGCCTTACCACCCAGAGGTTGCTGAGTCACCAGTGAGTATGGACCAATTGAGCGAGCATGAATCTTCTCATCCACCAAGTGATGCAGCTTCATGATGTAGGCATAACCGACTGTTACCTTCTGGCTGAAACGCTCTCCAGTTAATCCATCATGGAGCCAGACTTGGCCAGAGTGATTTAACTCCGCCAAATCAGCCATCCGATGAATATCATTCTCAGTCGCCCCATCAAACACAGGAGTTGACATGTGAACGCCTACTTTGTAGCGCTTCATGAACTCGAGAAAGTCATCATCACTCATTGCACCCAAGTGCTCCTGAGCCACTTTGGACTCGTAGATTTGATTGATGAACTCACGTAGCTTCTTGACAGGTTGCTGCTTCTCAAGCATTTCCTCGATTTTGCTACCCAATCCTGACGCCACACGCCCTAGGTGTGTCTCTAGGACCTGGCCAATGTTCATCCTGGATGGCACCCCAAGTGGGTTGAGTACGATATCCACTGAAGTTCCATCTTCCATGTAAGGCATGTTTTCGATGGGCTGCACCGTGGAGACCACACCCTTGTTTCCGTGACGGCCAGCCATCTTGTCACCGACCGAGAGCTTGCGCTTGGTGGCAATGTAGACCTTGACCATCCGAATCACACCCGGAGGCAGATCATCGCCCTTGGACAACTTTTCACAACGATCCTCAAAGACGTTGTCCATCATTTCTTTCTGCTGCAACGCATTGTGGATCAGCGTCTGAACCTTGTTGTTGGTTGAGGCGTCTTCCATCTGCATCTCATCAATAGCTCCACGCATGAAGGGAACTTTCTCAATCGCTTCACGAGTGAGTTCTGTTCCTGCAGGAATCAAAACATCACCCTGCATATTGCGCAGATCTGCTCCCAGAGCTTGTCCGCTGGCAATTGAGCAGACGCGATCCAGCAGGTTCTTGCGGATGATGCGAACCTCATCCTGATGGTCCTTCTCGTAGCGGCGCAGCATGTCTTTTTCAATCTGGCGCGTCCGCTCATCTCGTTCCACTCCTTCACGGTTGAAGACAATCACATCCGTGACAACGCCTTCCATACTCTGTGATACACGCAAGGAGGTATCTCGGACATCACCTGCCTTCTCGCCAAAAATCGCTCGCAGCAGTTTTTCTTCAGGATTGAGTTGGGTTTCTCCCTTCGGCGTGACCTTGCCAACCAGAATGTCTCCTGGACGAACGTAGGTACCGATTCGGATAATCCCACTCTCATCCAGGTTTCTCAGTGCCTCTTCGCTTACATTGGGGATATCACGGGTGATCTCTTCCTTACCAAGTTTCGTATCACGAGCAACCGTATCGAGAACATCGATATGCACAGAAGTGTAGACATCTTCGTGCAGTAAACGCCGTGAGACTGTAATGGAATCCTCAAAGTTGTAGCCATTCCAAGGCATGAAAGCGATCCGGATGTTCTGTCCCAGCGCCAACTCACCATTTTCTGTGGAAGCTCCGTCAGCAATGATGTCACCAGCTTTCACATAATCACCCTTCTTGACGAGTGGACGCTGGTTGATGCAGGTGTTTTGGTTGCTACGTCGGTACTTGATCAGGTGATAGATGTCGACGTTGTTAGGCACAATGCTGTCGACACTGGACAGATCCACATCTGCCTGAATCACGATGCGAGAGGCATCGCTACTGTCAACAATACCAGTTCGTCTTGCGATGGTGCAGGTCCCTGAGTCCAGTGCTCCCTGATGCTCCATACCCGTTCCAACCAGCGGAGCCTGAGGCTTCACCAGTGGCACTCCCTGACGCTGCATGTTCGAACCCATCAAGGCTCGGTTAGCATCATCGTGCTCAAGGAATGGAATCAGCGAAGCTGCTACTGATACAAGTTGGATCGGCGATACATCGATGTAGTCAATCTGGTCCTTGGGCACCATACTGAATTCACTCCCAACCCTGGCGGTAACAAAATCGTTGACCAAGCTACCTCCTTCATCAATCACGGCATTTGCCTGGGCAATCTTGTAGCGATCTTCCTCAGTCGCTGAGAGGTATTCAATGCTATCAGTGATCTTGGCCTGCTCTACTTTGCGATAAGGAGTTTCCAGGAATCCGTAGGAATTAACCTGAGCATAGGTGGCTAAAGAGGCAATCAACCCGATATTTGGGCCTTCCGGTGTTTCGATCGGGCAGATCCGTCCGTAGTGGGAAGAGTGCACGTCACGCACGTCGAAACCAGCGCGCTCTCGGGTCAAACCACCTGGACCCAGTGCACTGAGTCGGCGCTTGTGTGTGATTTCCGACAGAGGATTGGTTTGGTCCATGAACTGCGATAGCTGGCTGCTACCAAAGAACTCGTGAATGGCTCCAGCAACTGGCTTAGCGTTGACGATATCGTGCAACATCATCGTCTCGGCATCCTGCAGGGACATTCGCTCCTTGATCGTCCGCTCCATCCGGATCAGTCCAATCCTGAACTGGGTCTCCAGCAATTCTCCAACACTGCGAACCCGACGATTACCGAGGTGGTCAATGTCATCAATGAAAGTACGGGCATTGCCTTCACGAAGCAGCAACAGATACTTCACTGATTCCAGAATGTCCCGGTGAGTCAAGACGACCTTATCTAGAGGCTCTTCTACTCCCAGTTTCTCATTGATTTTAAGTCGACCAACCTGAGACAGGCTGTAGCGGTCTTCACTGAAGAAGAAGTTCTGCAGCATATTTTGCGCTGCGTCCAGAGTCGGAGGGTCTCCTGGCTTCATCTTCTTATACAGTTCAATCAGTGACTGCTCTGGGGAGATGGATCGATCCAGTTCCAAAGTATCTCGGAAGCTAGGGCCGGCTGTAGTTGGCGGTGAGATATAGAGCAGCGAAACCTGCTGGACGTTCTTCTCCAGAAGACGCTTGATGAGTTCTCCGGTCACCATGCTGTTGCATTCAGCAATCTTCTGATCATCAGCATAGACATCACGAGCCAGGAATCGTCCACGAATCTCGTTGAAGTTTGTCTCTAATCGATTCACTCCTGCTTTCATCAACCGATTGAGGTTGCGGCGATGAATACGCTGGTTCGCTCGCACCAGAACTTCACCCGACTCACTAAGAATGTCTTGTGTTGCTTTTTGGTCCAGTGTGACCTGCTCGTCAACCAGACGATAGAAGGTTTGTTCCTCAACCGGAGTTTCTAGGTTTTCACAGGCGCTGAGGTTCAAAGTCTCTGCGGGATAGAACAATTCTAGTAGCTGTTCGTCAGTGTAGCCCAGTGCTCGCAGTAGTACAGTTGCAGGGAACTTGCGACGACGGTCGATGCGAGAATAGAGCAGATCCTTAGCATCAAATTCAAAGTCTAACCATGAGCCTCGCTGCGGAATCAAGCGAGCGTTGTAAAGCAACTTGCCACTGGAGTGCCCTTTGCCTTTATCGTGTCCGAAGAAAACTCCTGGACTCTTGTGCATTTGGCTGACGATCACACGCTCTGTTCCGTTGATGATGAAGGATCCCGTCGGGGTCATCAGCGGAATTTCACCCAGGTAGATGTCTTGTTCCTTGATGTCTCTGATCTGCTTAACTTCCTCTTCACCTTCTTCTTTCTCCCAGACAATCAGGCGCAAAGCCACCCGAATTGGACAGGCATAGGTCACACCCCGAACCCGACACTCCTCCACAGTGTGCTTGGGCTCGCCCAAGCGATACTGGACATATTCCAGTGTCGAAGAATTGCTGTAATCGGAAATCGGGAACACCGAGCGGAAGACCGCTTCGAGGCCACGCCGTTTGTCCCTTTGTTCAGGGGCAACATTGCGTTGTAGAAAACGCTCGAAGGAATCCAGTTGGATCTTCAGCAAATTTGGAATTTCAATGGGCGGACTAATCTGCCCAAAAGAACGCCGGATACGGTGTCGGTTGCTCAGCGTGACAGACATGAAGCTTTTCCTGGGTTAAAGAGTTGACTGAGTCACAGAGGTGGCTTCAGCAAAAGGAACGCAGGCCAGCAGAGTAGATAGGTCGGTGCTGTATTTGGGAGAGACTATGCATGGGGTCCGGTGGAACAGAGGAGGCATTGAAGACAATTGGACACGGGCCGCGCTTTGCACAGCTGGACCTCCTTGTTGACGGGCGAACTGGTTGCAGAATGCAGGATGAGAAACCTGCAAGAACTGGTGGGGGGTAACGGTTTCTATTCCGTTCCGCTAGCAAGTAAACTTTTATTTATCTTTGATTCTTTTCGAGAAGTCAACTCTATTCTTCAAAGTTGAATCCACAGCAGCAGCAGAAAGGTACTGACCGTAAAGACGGTGGCGTAGTGTTGTACACTTCCGTTTTGCATTTGCTGGAACCAGTGTCCTCCAGTTCGTTGCAGCTTCACAACTCCCTGCAGTAGTCCTTCAATTGCGTAACGGTCGAAGGTCTTCCAAAGAACACTGCGAGAGATATGGTGAAACGGCCGAACAACCATAGTTGCATAGACTGCATCCGCATTCCAATTCTGCAGGGAAAAACGCTCTGCACCCGCCAATAGAGAATCTGGATCAATGGCACGTGGCCAGCCGTTGCGATAACGTCGACTGGCAAGTCCCCAAGCGATGAGCGCCAGTACCACCGACATCACCATCAGGCCCAATTCCTCAATCACGGAGCCATGCAATTCGATCTCTGCAAAGAATCCGTGGAAGTAGGCTTCCATACCGTTTGGCAGGAAGTGTAGCGCGTGTGGCACACCTAGAAAGCCACCAAACGCTGCCAAAACCGCTAGTACGATAAGCGGCAAGACCATACTCATCGGAGGTTCATGGATCGACTCTTCATGTGCTCCTCGGAAAGAGCCATGGAAAGTCAGGTAGATCATCCGGAACATGTAAAAGCTAGTCAAACCTGCGGTGAGAAAACCAAAGAGCCAGAGTACTGGACTTCCAAATGGGGAACTGTAGGCACTCCAGAGAATTTCATCTTTGCTAAAGAACCCTGAGAACAATGGAATGCCACTGATGGCCAAAGTACCAATCAACATTGTTGCGTACGTCCAGGGTAACCTCTGGCGTAGCCCTCCCATCCGGCGCATATCCTGTTCGTGATGCAGTGCATGAATGACCGCACCAGCCCCCAGGAAAAGCAAAGCCTTGAAAAATGCATGGGTCAGCACATGGAAAATTCCCGCTCCGAACGCCCCAACTCCCATTGCCAGAAACATATAGCCGAGCTGACTAACAGTTGAGTAGGCGAGCACCTTCTTGATGTCGGTCTGGGTCAGGGCAACCGTTGCTCCTAAGAAAGCTGTCACAGTCCCTAGAACGGCAATGATGGTGAGTGTGAAAGGTGCCAAGATGAACAGGAAACTCAGTTTGGCTACGAGGTACAATCCAGCTGTGACCATAGTGGCTGCGTGGATCAGGGCCGAAACGGGTGTTGGACCTTCCATCGCATCTGGCAACCAAACATAGAGAGGAACCTGAGCCGACTTACCCGTTGCTCCAAGGAAAAGCAGTAAGGTAATCAGGGTGACGCTCAAACTACCTTCCCCCAAGGTTCCAGCCTGTGCATTAATTTCATCAAAGCGCAGAGTACCAAGATAGACAACGAGCATCATCACTGCTGAGAGCACCCCAAAGTCACCAACTCGATTGAAAAGGAAGGCTTTCTTTGCTGCTTCTCCGGCAGAGATCTTTTCGTGGTAGAAGCCAATCAGTAAATACGAGCACAGTCCAACACCCTCCCAGCCAACAAACATCAGCAGTAGGTTATCGGCTAAAACCAACACCAGCATGAAGAACACGAATAGATTCAAAAAGGCAAAAAATCGTCCGTAGTGCTCCTCATCCGCCATGTATCCAACGGAGTAGACATGGATCAGGAATCCAATCCCTGTGATGATCAGCAAGAACAAAGCTGTCAGAGGATCGACTTGAAAGCCTACCTCCAGTTGCAAATCACCAATGTGAATCCAACGCCAGAGCGTCTCTTGAACTGTTGCTGCGCTCCCACTCCACAGGGCAATGCAAGCCCAGACAGATTGACCCAATGCGGCTAGTACAGCCAGTGGTCCAACCAAGGTTGTGAAGGTTCGGCCCAGAGTACGACCCAGCAGCAGATTGAGAACAAAACCCAGCAGCGGGAAGAGAGGAATCAGCCAGAGTTGCGTTGCCATGAGGCCTTGAAACAGAGAGAGGATTGCCTTGGTTGAACGCTACCAGCGCAACAGGTTGAATTCATCAATGTTGAGCGTTCTGCGTGAGCGGTAGAGAGATAGAATAATGGAGAGACCAACCACTGCTTCTGCAGCTGCAACAACGATGATAAAGAAGATGAACATCACACCATTGAGTGAATTCATTGATTGGGCAAAGCCAACAAATGAGAGATTGACCGCATTCAGCATCAACTCAATGCTCATGAAGATCACGATCGCATTACGCCGCAGCAAGACACCCAGCACTCCAATGGAGAAGAGCATTGAACTTAGGACCAGAATATGACCCAGAGGAATTTGCATCATGAGGATGATCCGGGATAACGGCGCTTAGCAATCACAACGGCTCCGATCACCGCGACCAACAACAGTAAGGAAATTGCCTCGAAGGGCAGTAGGTATTCCGTAAAGAGCAGCTGCCCAATTAACTTGATCGAATCGGCTTCTTCACCAGAAGACACAATTTGTGGAACCAGAGCCTCTGGATCATGCTGACCGAGCACCAAGGCTAATTGAGCCCAGATGCCAAAGGCAATCACGACAGCCAACACCTTGCCGACAGACCAACGAATGAACGAGGGTCCTTCGTCCCGTAAACTTAACAACATCAATACGAAGAGGAATAAAACCATGATGGCACCGGCATAGACCAGCACCTGAATAACAGCTACAAACTCAGCCTGCATCATCACATACACTGCAGCCAGCGAAAAGAAGCTACCCACGAGGCTCATTGCACCGTGAATGGGGTTGCGCAGAAAAAGAACCCCAAGTGCTCCAAATACGCTCAGCAGGGCAAATAAGTAGAAGAGAATCATACTGATGGTTCAAGTTAGAGGATCAAGCGGTTTGAGCCAGGGTGTCTGATTGCTGACGCAGATTTGCCAGAGAAATTCCACTCTCTCCTAATTTTTCCAAGGCCAAGTTCCCAAACAAATTGTGCTCAATAGATGTCATCTGTTGGAAAATCTGGCTGAATTGAGGGGTCTGCTGAACGGGCGTGGCTGTTCCCATGTGTAGCAGTTCGCTGAGAATTTGCCATTCAGGACGAACATGACGGGAAGGCCGCAAAGCTGGCCAGAAGCGCTGCCAGTGCTCCTGTTTATTCAGAAAGCTCCCTTCTTTTTCAGCATGATTTTGCCCGGGGAAGATTGCATCTGCTCGATCAGTCCACTCGCTTTGACGAGAAGCAATGTGAACCATCAACTCTGTTGTTCCGGCCAAATCCAGCAGTGGTTGCTCATTAATGAAGGGGTTGCCAAGGACCAATAGTAACTTGGCAGATTTCATTGCACTAATGACATCATGCTCTTGGGATCCCTTGAGCCCTAGTAATCGAGCTCCAGCCTGATTAGGCGCCTTGTCCGTAGTGATCAGTGTTTCGATGAAAAATTCTGATTCTGGTTGAGTCCAGTCTTGCTGTGGATAAAAGACTTGATCAGAAGAGAAAACTTCTTGGAGCAAGCGGCGCAGCAAGAACATCTCTTCCAAGGTGGAGTCGGTATCAACTAAAGCGACAACCTGCTCTCTATTTGGCTTCAAGGCTTCCAGTCGGTCGGCCACAGCATCGTAGAGTTGCTGCCATGTCACCTGTAGCAGCTTTCCTTTGACCCGTCCCATCGGTTTGGCAAGACGTTGCTCTCGTTCATTCATTTGCTGGTAGGTCAATCGGCCCTCATCACACATCCACCACTGGTTGACATCTTGATTCTCACGGGGCTTTAGACGAAGTACCTCGTTGCGATCATGTTCAATCGTGATGTTACAACCCGTGGAGCAACCAGTACAGACCGATGGAACTTTGCGTAGTTTCCAGGCTCTGCGCTTGAATCGAAACTCCTTCTCAGTGATTGCGCCCACTGGGCAGATGTCAGCCATGTTGCCCTGGAAGTGATTCGTCATCGCTCGGTCTGAGAATGTATCCAGCGTTAGCTCATGTCCCCGATTGAACATTCCGAACTCGTCTGTTCCTGTGATCTCACGTGTGAAGCGGTCACAGCGGGAACAATGAATACAACGATTGCGCTCCAGCTGAACAAAAGTACCAATGTCACGCCAGCCATAAACTCGCTTGTTGTATTCCATCTCGGAATGCCCGGTTCCATGGGCATAGGAGTGATCCTGCAGAGTACATTCCCCAGACTGGTCACAAATTGGGCAGTCTAGCGGATGGTTCACCAACAGGTACTCCATTACCAGTTCCCGACCTTCCTGAACCTTGTCGTTCTGGGTGGAGACCCGCATGTTTGGCATGGCATCGGTCGAACAGGATGTCATCAGCTTAGGTGCTGGACGTCCGTTGCCAAGATCTGTCACATCGACTAGGCACATGCGGCAAGTGGCTACCACTGAGAGCGCAGGATGGTAACAGAAATGAGGAATTTCCAAGCCAGCTCGCAGCGCTGCCGAGAGAATCTTCTCACCCTTCTCAAAGGGAACCGGTTGATCATCAATATAAAAGACTTCCATCACTTTTTCTCAGGAAGCAGTTGCGTAGTACTGTCGAAAATCATCGGGGAATTTCTTAAGGAAGCTGACAATCGGCATTGAAGCCGCGTCTCCGAGTGCACAGAGTGTGGTCCCTCCCATGTTGCGCCCAACTCTTTGCAATCGGTTGAGTTTACGCTCACTACCGTTGTTCTGCAGAAAATCTCGGAGCAACTGTCGGGCCCAGTGAGTCCCTTCACGGCAGGGAGTGCATTGACCGCAGGATTCGTGATTGTAAAAACGTGAGATGCGGTGCAGCAACTTGACCACGTCTGTGTCTTCATCAAAGACCATGATTGCCGAAGAGCCCATCATCGATCCGGCCTTACCAACCGAATCAAAGTCATAAGCAATATCTATTTCATCTGCTCGTAGCACCGGAGAAGAGGAACCTCCGGGAATCACTCCCTTGAGTTGCTTTCCTCCACGCACCCCACCTCCAAGTTCTTGAATGATATCTCGCAAGCCAACCCCCATTGCTACTTCGTATACACCTGGTCGGTTGACATGCCCACTCAAGCTTACCAAGTGAGTTCCTGCATTGTTGGGACTACCCAAACTCTTGTAGGCATCAGCCCCCATTTCCAAGATGGCTGTGACATTGGTCAGAGTCTCAACGTTGTTCACACTCGTTGGACAACTATTGAACCCAGCAACTGCAGGAAATGGCGGTTTAACACGGGGATGGCCACGTTTGCCTTCGAGTGAATCCAACAGAGCTGATTCTTCGCCACAGATATAGGCACCTGCTCCTGTGTGCACTGTCAGATCCAGCGCATAGTCTCCACCCAACAATTTTGGGCCAAGGATTCCTTCTCGATAGCAATCATCAATCGCTTTGTTCAAGCTTTTGATCGCTGGGAAATACTCCCCTCGGACGTAGATGTAGCCGTGATGACAACCCAAGGCATAGCAACCGATCATCATCCCTTCAAGGAAAAGATGTGGATCCTTGAGCATCAATTCCCGATCCTTGCAGGTCCCTGGTTCAGACTCATCTGCGTTGCAGACCAGGTAGCTTGGCTTGCCCGTGTTTTTGGCCATGAAGCTCCACTTTAGGCCTGTGGGGAATCCAGCCCCACCCCGCCCACGCAAACCCGCTTCCTTGACTAGGGCAATCACTTCTTCGGGTTGCATCGCCAAAGCTTTTGGCAAAGATTGGTAACCACCAGCTTTGCGGTAGCTGTCCAAAGTGCCATCATATCTAGAGGTGCGGATGTTGCGGAAGAGAACGAGCGTTTCCTCAAGCATGGGTTTCCTGCTCTTGCGGGGTAGTAGCGAGAGTGTCCAGCAGTTGATCGATTTTTTCAGGGGTTAACTGCTCTACATAGTCCTCGTTGACAATCATTGCTGGCGCATAGGAACAGGCTCCGATGCACTCCATCTCTTCAATGCTGAAGAGACCGTCTTTCGTGGTATGACCGGCGTGAATGCCTAATTTGTGCTCAAGATGCTCCAGAATTTCTGGACCTCCTACCAGACAGCAGGGTACACAGGTACAAACTTGCAGATGATACTTGCCCGGCGGTCGAAACCGGAACATTGTGTAGAAGGTTGCTACTCCCTCCACATGGGTGGGCGAAACCTCACACAACTCGGCTACATGATTCACCCACCTGCTGTCTAACCAGCCTTGATTTTCTTTCTGAGCCAAGTGCAGGAGGGGCAGGAGAGCGTTACGACGAATCGGATAGCGAGAAAGAAGACGGTCAACCTGTTGTTGCGTTTCAGGAGAAAACACTCTACCTCTTTTGCGGTGGACCGAACGGAAACCGGTCTGGCGAACACGGATGGGGAAAGTTCAAAACCTCATTTTTTAACGAATACCCATTGAAGACGCAATCGAAAAACGACCCGTCCCTGCTTACAATTTGGGCTATTCCCGACTCTCTGACCTTAGTTGTTACCTTGAATAAAATTTTTAGAGTCAACTTAACTCTCCAGAAATTTATCTGTTCGTGTTTTCTATTGCTGCTCATTGGTTGCCAGTATACGTTTGAGGGTGGCAATCCTCCCCTTCCGGCAGAAGCCGCGACCCTAAGCATTGCGCCCATTGAAAATCAAACCTTTGAATCAGATCTGGAAACTTTCGTGATGCAGGCTCTCAACAGCCGTTTGCGCAGTAATTCGGCTGTTCGACTTCGTGGTGGAAGTGAACGTAGTGATCTACTGTTGCGAGTGCGATTGGCCCAGTTGACTCGACTGAACTTGGACGAGCCAGAAGCCTTGGCTGTTGCTCAGCAGTTGACCCTTGTAGGAAGCGCAACTCTTGAGGATCAGCGGACCAACAAACAGCTTTGGGAAGTTTCCAATCTCAGAGTTGAGGTTTCTACCAGTAGCAACGATAGCAGTAGCAGTGCTGACCTCAGTGGTCAGCGACTCAGCCGCGGCATACAGGAACTGACCGAAAACTTTGCCGAAAAAATTTACAGCCAGATCTTCTACAATTTCTGAGAGACATGATTGAATTAATCCAAGTCACCAAGGCCTTCGGTAGTAAAAAAGTCATCGACAATCTCTCCCTAAAAATTCCTGCCAACAAGATTACCGTCATCATGGGTGGTTCTGGCCATGGAAAATCCACCATCGTCAAATTAATCCTTGGTTTCATTATTCCGGACTCAGGAGAGATCATTGTCGATGAGGCCAATGTCTTGGAGATGAGCAAGAAGCAGCGCGTAGAAGTGCTTAAGAAAACAGGAATGTGCTTTCAGTACTCCGCACTCTTCGATTCAATGAATGTCTTCGAAAACGTCGCCTTTGCTCTGCGTGAACACCAAAAGCAGCTCAAGGAAAGTGACATTGCCGAGAGAGTCACTTCTACACTCAATCGACTAGGTCTCTACGATGTGGAAGACAAAATGCCTGCCGAACTCTCTGGAGGAATGAAAAAACGTGTAGGAGTGGCGCGAGCGCTGATGATGGAGCCCAAGATCATGATCTTTGATGAGCCAGAATCCGGGCTAGACCCAATCACAACCACGGCGATCGGCAACCTGATGGTGGAAATGCGTGATAACTTTGGCAAAACCTGTATTTCCATTTCCCATCACATTCCCAACTCCATGCGGGTTGCTGACAAGTTGGCGATGCTCTATCAGGGCAAAATCATTGCCGAAGGGAGTCCGAAGGAAATTCGGGAAAACTCGAACCCAATTTTACAGCAATTCATCAATGGGAAGGTGGACGGTCCGTTTTGAAACGAATCTGAGGGGGGACTAGCGAAGAGAGAACGAGCCTCGGTCAACCGAGGCTCAGCGGACTCACTTCTGGCGTGCTTTGAAGCGAGGATTGCTCTTGCAGATCACAAAAATCTTTCCACGTCGACGAACGATCTGGCAGTCTTTGTGACGCTGCTTTGCTGACTTGAGGGATGCAAGCACTTTCATTTTGGATACTCCAATGGAAATCAAAAAAACAAATTAATATATTTGTCTGGCTAAGAATGTCCAGTAAATTCCATCAATCCCAAGATCCTTGCTATCAACCCCATAAGGAAGATTGATGACCTGGCTCCTGCTGAATCTGATCGTGACCTGGTATATGGTTGGCTTGATCTGGCTGATCCAAGTTGTTCACTATCCTCTCTTTGCAAACATCCCCGCTGCAGCCTTTCCTGCCTATGAGCATCAGAATACTCACCGAACGACTTGGGTGGTGATTGGACCCATGTTGCTGGAGTTGTTCTCTGCACTGCTACTCTGGTGGTCACCTCCTCCCGGCTTGTCATCGACACTATTGGGAACCACGCTGGGACTGCTTGTGCTCATTTGGGCTTCCACCTTTTGGTTGCAAGTTCCACAGCACCTGCGTCTCTCAGAGCGTTACGACTCCTATGCCCAACAACTATTGGTACAAACAAACTGGATCCGCACTCTAGCCTGGACTGGGAGAGGGTTCCTACTGGCCTGGGCTCTCCATCAACAGCTTCACTGATAACTTCAAGAATGTGCTTCAGCCTTCTTTTTTGAAGCACTCGTGTCGCCAAATGGTTCGTTTCTCTGTTGGTTTTGCAGGCTGACCAGGAGGTCCCGGTCTTTCCAGCATGAAGTGGATCCGAAAGGCGGTCAACTTGCGCTCTCGTTCCGTTTCTCCACTATTCCATTGACGACAGAGATAGCGTCCGTAGTGGAGACGGTAGTCTTTGTATTTCTTGAGCCAAAGATTCATCAGGTACTTGCGCCAGCGCTGATTAGGATAATACGCAGAGGGATCATCTGGTTTTTCAAAGGAGACCTCTCCGAGTTGCAGTCGGTACACATCAAGGGGAGTCCCGTCACGAAGTTCTCCTTCCATCACAAACCAACCATCATCTTTACTAGGCTGAGGAGAAAACATGTTCCAGTATTGATCCAACCGCAACGCCGCAAACAACGTCTTGACCGATGAGGGCAAAGGAACTTCCTTGAAAAAGCTGTAGCGCAGATTGTAACCCACAACCAGAACGACCAAGACCAAGGCCATTGTTGAAAGATATTGATTCGGAACCGCTTTGGGTGGAAATGGACGCGAACCAATCCAAGCAGTCGAACGACCTAGCTGAGGTCGATGGCGTACGACCCAAGCATACAGACTTTCGAGCGAGGCCAAGGTTTTCACTTCAGACAAAAAACGGGTTGACCATGCGGACCAAGGAGATTGCTGCAATACCAGCCAAAGTCCCTCACCAGCGAACGCATAGTGTTCTCCTTGCTGCACAACCCAACTGCTGGGAGCTTCATTATCGAAAAGCGCATGCACTACAGGATCGGCTTGAATCGGCCGAATCTCGGCTCTGCCAAACAGAACAAATTCGCGCAAGACTCCAACCATTCGTCGGCAAAAACCACAGTCCTGATCGTAATAAAGGATCAGGTTTTCGGCAGGAACCTGGCGTAACCAATTCCTGGAAGAAAGCCAGTCCCAGATTTCCTTGGGAAATAAACTAAGCAGTACCGCAATGCAGATCCAAGGAAAGAAACCCAACTCCATCGTCAAGATCAGACCCAGATGAAGTGAAATGAGCAAAAGTACACCGATAGTCCGCAGCCAAACATGCCAAAATGGGCAGAGCAACAGTAGCGGCCCAACCCACTCCACTCCATAGACGCTCCACGTCAGCCATTTCAGCAACTCAGGAAAACTCTGAAGCCAGTCTCCCAGTGGCGTAGTGAATTGCTCCCAGGTGATTGCATACCAAACCGCTGTCCCCTCTGGCCACCATTCTGTTGAGGTTTTGAGCGCTGCTGTACATACATACAGCAGCACTACCTGCAAAACCAAACCAACCGACCCACCTGTCAGAACCTCCTGTTCACTGAGGTTTGCAGCAGGTTTGAAACCTGCCAGACTCCGAGCTCGATCAAGCGAGCAGCGAGCTGCTAATGGCAGAAAGAGACCCCAACAGAGCAAAACTCTGAAATAAACATCTCCAGCATTGAGGACGACTGGATTTCGATTATGGAATGACAACATCAGCACCCAAGCCACCAGGGTGCTCCACCAAGTACGCCAGCCAAGAGCTAGAGCCAGACCAGCGCATCCATAGACCAGAAGGCAAAGTCCCACCCACAGCGGTTGTCCACTAAGAAACAGTAGGGAAAAATGATAGGGATTGCTGAATTCAGTTAACAGGACGGACCGGGGTAGAACCCCTGAATCTCCATAGTGGGCAATCAAGTCGCTGCTACGAATCAACGCATCCAACATCACCAAAACACCCAACAACACACGGAGTGTAGCCAGTCCACGAAGATCAAGACTCAGAGGGCGGAGAATCCAGCGCATTTTGTAGAGTTGTGAAATGGAAACCAAGGGAATTTGCAGAAGATTCAGAGGATGAACTGTTCTACGTTTTCTTCAGCAAAATGAGTTGAGAGGAGGGAGGACACATCTCGCAGCAACACGCGGAAGCATGGGAGTTCCACCGACCGCCAAGCACGGTAGAACTCCCGGATCCTGATTGTCGCAGGATCAGGATCATTTCCCCGACGGCCCAATCCTCCGTCAGAGAAATTGTAATGTTCTCAGTTCAAACACTGGGAACAATCCACTTGTAGCACGAAGCATTCCTTTTTGTTGAACACCGTTGAACCACTGGGGAAGCATCCCTCATGGCACCGTGATTCCAAGCCCTGGCTGATCAAGAGGAATCATGATGCCCTTTTCAATGGTGTAGCCGCCTTGGGCTGGATCACGAACAAGATCAAGATCACCATCCAGATCCAGATATCGTGTAGTCGGGCAGGCCAAGGCTTGGTGCAGAGCCGCTGCTAAACTAAGTCGACTCTCATCATTACATCCCCACATCAGCGTACGACCCGTCTGTTCAGACAGGTTGGCAATTTGACGCGCAGGTCCTAGACCACCACATTTCATCAGCTTGATATTAAAGCCTCCACAAAGTGGATCCTGAAACCCGTAGCGCAGTGCATCCCCAGGACTTTGCAGGCTTTCATCCAACACCAAGTGCTGGCGCTCTGCAGCTGGTAGTGACCGTAGCTCCTCTGTTTGTGAAACAGGCATTGGCTGCTCCACAAATTCCAGCTGCAACTCATCGAATTTAGTCAGCATAGTCCGCAGAGCTTGCAGATCATAGCCTTGATTTGGATCGACTCTCAGGAGGATGTCTTGAGGAAGTTCTTCTCTCAGTCGCCGTAACAGTTCCAAATCTGCTTCAGAATTCTGGCCCAACTTAACCTTGAGGACACTAAAGCCCTGAGCAACTTTCTCTTTTGCTTCAGCGAGCGTTTCATCCAGGGAACGCAGTCCCAAGGTCACCGAAGTCGGTAAAGCCGCATGACAACGGCCAAGCATATCGGTCAAGGGTAGATCCAGTCGACGAGCCAGCAGGTCATGGAAAGCCATATCAGCTGCAGCTCGAGCTGCAGGAGCTTTGGGAAACTCTGTCTCCAGTTGGCGCAACAACCGTGGTAGATGGCGGACGTCTTCCCCTTGAAAAGCACTCATAGCCTGAAGAGCTGCGTTGCAGACCTCATCCGTTTCGCCTGTCACTCGTGGCCCAGGGCTGGCTGAACCCCAACCATGGTGACCTGTGTCCGTTTGCCATTCAACAAAGTGAAGCGTAATCGCTTCAGTCGTGTGATAGGAAATCGTGAAGGGCTGAGTCAAAGGAATGTGTTCTTGAAAAACACGGCAGGATGTTAGTTTCATGGTTGGGCCTCTCGAGCAACGAAGTCACGCAGTAGTGGTAGGATATTAGACACACCCTGCTCCAATGGCAGAAAAACCGGCAACCCCAGGCGCTGTTCCAATTGCGCCCGAACACCCTCCCGATCTTCCATCGCAATCCCCTCTCCATTGAGGGTCACAGCGAGCACCTCAGATCCATAGAGTTGAATGATCTTGATGTCATCAGCAACATCCGCCATGGGCCAGGGCCGATCTGTAGTTTTGTAGAGTTCACGAGCCGGAGCATGCTGCAGGATCACCCCCTTGGCTTGGGCTGAGGAGAGAAACTCTGCTCCACAAGGGCCACTTGGATTGCGAAGGGCGGATTGTCCTTCAATCAGAATCAATTGGGGCGCAAGCTCATGATCACAGCGCACGATGGCACTTTCCAGTTCGCCGCTGACGAAGTCATTGGGCGTTGCATCCAGAATAAATCCATAGTCATGAGCAGACTGCATCCAGCCGGTTTGTCCGGTGTAGATCAATTCGGTCTTCATGCCTTCTGCCTGACAGGCATCTCGTAACCAGCGGGCTGTGGTGCGCTTGCCCAGAGCACAGTCGGTTCCCATCACCACTACACGAGGTGCCTTGACGTCGAGGATTTCACCACACCAGAAGCTCAACTGCTCTCGGGGTCGCGGCTTTCGCAAGTCGAACAGACTTCCTCCATGATGCTGCGCCAGGGCAACCATTTCCGGATCTTCAGCAAGCCAACTATGCAGGCCATTGACAACCTTCAAACCCTGACGCAGGGCATCAGTCACGGCACTCCTGAGATCATCATCAAGCTTCCCACCCGCAATCGCCACTCCAATGATGGCCACTTCTGGTGTTGTTTGAGCCTGGGCATACGCTTCGGCGACGCTGGCATAGATGCCTATTCCACGGTCTTTTCCATCGACAATTTGTCCTGCTTCTTGTCCTGCCTGTTCTGGATCAAGAACTCCCACGATCTGAAAGCGCTCACTACTACGAATCAGGCCAAAAGCTGTCTTGGCAAGCTTACCGTTGAATCCACCTGAGGCCAGAACCAACGCTGGTTGTTTACTAGTCATAATCTATGCCTACACAGAGGAGCATCGTCTGGATCACTGGTTACGCTTTCCTAATCGCTCTTGAACAGTATCTTGAGCTTTTTGCCAGCACATAAATCCAGAAGTTCAAGAAAGGCGACCAAACTAGGCTCAGTTTGTTGGAGAGGCAAGCGGAATGGTGCTTTAGAGAGATCCCCCATCAGGACAATCGAAGTGATTCGTCACATACCAGCAGACAAGATTCAAATTGCGGGCTGTGGCGTACTGCGTTGCTGTCGCTGAATCAACCAGATCAGGGGTAACACAACCAGCAAGGTCAACATCGAAACTAGCCCGACCCGATCCATCCCTAGTAGATAGCCGTTCTCCATGGAGAGCAAACCCGTACTCCAGAAACCTCCGAGTCCCATCGTCATGTTGGACACTATCATGCTCATCGCCATCAGACGTCCTCGAATTTCTTTCCCCGTCAGTTCAATCAGGATGGTTTGCAGTCCAGGCATCCGCATGGACCCACCGAGCATGATGCCAAAGAACATGGCACCCATCCACGGCCCCGGTAGGAGATCTTGAGTGGAAAGCATCAGCACGGTCCCCATCAAGACAGAGCCGATCCCAATCAGACTAAAGCGCAACCCTCGCTGCAACAGCCAACCAGCGAGCTGGTTCCCGATCAGGCTGCCAATTCCCCCCTGCATGTAGAAAAGACCAATTGCCGAAGCAGAGAGTTCGTAGTTGGTTGTCAGCCAAATGCTCATGTGCGGAATGAAACCAAACAGCCCGATCAGCATGAAGAACTGCATGGCAAACACCCAACGTACTTCCTGACGTTTCCAGAGACCAAACATCTGTAGATACTGACGACGAATCGTAATCTGTTCCGCTCCAGTAGCAATCGGTTGGATACTGGTCAACCAGAGCAAGGAGAGCAAACCACCCAGCCCAATCACACCGAAGGTCCAGCGCCAGGAGACCCATTCCGCCAAGGCAGATCCAACAGGGACACCGAGAATTGAAGCCAGCGTGAATCCCAGCATGATGTTTGTCAGTGCTCGGTTTCTTCGATTTCCTTGCAACGCATCTCCCGCATACGCCAGGCAATTCGGCATGATCGGTCCAGCAAAAGCTCCCGAAAGAACACGGAACAGAAAGAAGCTCTCCACACCTTGAGCGAGTGCACAGCCAAAGGTGGAGATCACAAAACCAGTTCCTAGGTAGAGCAGCAGCTGCTTGCGCCCCAATCGGTCTGACCAGGGAGCAAAAATAAAAGCTGAGACCGCTGCCGCTGCAGGATAGACAGAAACCAGCAGACCGCTACGAACTGGAGAAAGTCCCGTTGCTGCAGAAATCTCTGCGCTCAACGGAACCATGATCATGTGGTCGATCCATGAGAAAAGAGTCAGCAGGAAAAGGGGCAGCAGTAAGCCCCAGTACTGACGTTCAGCCTCTTCGTGCAAGCCAAGACGACGTTTCAGCCAGACAAGGCCACTCAATTGGGAAGGATTCACACGTGCTTTCGATTGGACGAGAAAAATAACGGCAGGAGGGAACTTCTGCTGACAAACTCAAACGCTCAGTATGGCAGAGTTTTGGTGACTGGCAATCACAAGTCACTTTGTCTGACAAATCGCTTTTGGAGAGGAGAAAATCGGAGTGTTGAAAGAAAAATTACTCAGAAATTATCAAAGCCGGGTGCAGCAGATTCAATGATTCGAACGTAGCGAGTAGTGAAGTCTTGGCATTGCTGGAGTGCTGCCTGTCCCTTGCTGAGCTCTGCTTGAGGATCCAGAGGCTCAAAGCGATGACGCTCTCTTCCGGTAGTTAAGTCCTCTTCCAGAAAATAGATTGTCTTCAGATCGGGACTGATAGCATGGCGTGGATTAATCGGAGTAACAGGATCCTGAACCACTGGTACTCGACTGGTCTGCGTCAATTGTCGGTACTTAGCCTCTGTGGAAGCAAGGTTCTGCTCACAAGCCGTAATCTGTTCCACGGTGCGCTGGTAATTGCAAAATTCAGCTTGGAGTGCGCAATCAAATTGGTTGCGAACTTCCTCGTTGAACACCAAGTACGCTCTTCCCTTGACCGTACTGAAAAAAGCGGATGAGGCAAAGGGAGTTGGTGGTTGCAATTCCTGGCTCTTTGGGAACCTGTAGATTTCACCGAGCCGGTCTACAAAATCTTTCCGGTCCCCTGGCAAAAAATAAGCAGGGATTTCGTATTCGATCCCGGTAACCATGCGTTCGCGGTTGAGATCTAAGACAATCCGAATGTCTCGGCTTTCAAAGACGCCTCCCACAATCTGACCCGCCGCATTGGCCAGCAGCTGTTTGGGCTCTCCGTAGCGGCTACGGCATTGGGTCAACGATTCATTCAAACGAGCCTGTGACAGTTGTGGAACCAACGTCAAGAGGCCCAAGGCCAAGCAGATGGATTTCCAAGCACCTTTCATGACAAACTCTCTCCCGACAGACAGCGTGGGGGTCGAATCAACCCTGTTTTCTCAGTTGAACCCAAATAGTGATATCGCCTAAGGCTTACAAAGGAGGTGCCAACCAAGACGTTTCCTCAAAGTGTGCAGAATTTTGTTTCAGATGTACAGAAACTTAGGAAGTCCAAGACGCTGATGAATCACAACTTGACTCACAACCCACAGATCCATAGGCACAGAATACACAGCATTTGCTAGCGGGAGTTGTGATATCTTCATTGCAGACATGACAACGAATACGCTGGAGTCATCGGTCAGAGGAATTGGCTACACAAATGATGTCCTGCGTTAGGAGCAGGTGAGGATGGAAACCGGCAGAGTTGTTTCAAAAGGATCTGTTGTCAGTTTGGATTTTGCTTGCCTCTCCTTACGAATCTCGGATTGCACTTTGCACATCAGAAATCTCTGTGCTACAAAAATGTAACTTTTGATTGCATCTCACTGAAAATCCTAAAACTGCAAACACTACTAGAGGTTTCATGTCCACCAGAATCCTAGCTGCTTTGCTCTTCTCCTCTTTGCTCTTCGGCTGCGGGGATGAGGGTACAATTTCCTATAAAGAGAAGATGCCGCCTACCGTTCCAGGCAACTTGGAGGCTGTCGCTGGTTCTCGGCAGATCACTCTCTCTTGGGACGAAGTTAGTAATGCCAGCAACTATAGGATTTACTGGAATACTGAAGAAATTACAGAGAATCTAAAACATATAACGAACGCCGAAGGTGATCCGAATACCAGTATCACAGTTCAAACAATCAAGGATATTGTGACCAACTCATATGTTCATACTGGTCTGACGCCTGGCACGACTTACTACTACCGAGTGGCAGCTTTCAACAAGGCAGGCTCAAAGGGTCTCTCAATAGAAGCTTCATCAAGTCCTTCTCTCTAGTTCAACTGATTTTCTACATTATTTTAGCAGCGAGCAATAAGCATTCAAAAGATTAGTCATTGTCAGTAGTAGTCACCGTCACGCTTTGATTGTCGAGCATATCGTATTTTGCATCAAGCGTATTGTTAGTGTTGATCGCCACAGTAATAGTGCTGGTTACATTGTCGTCGTCAATGTTGTCATCAACCCCTGTAATTGTTACGGTCTGAGCACTATTCCAATCCGAAGGAGTAAAGGTCAGTGTAGAAGCTGAAAGAGTTGTCTCGTTATCACTGTTTGTCAGCGAGAAGACCACATTGCCTGTTGGTTCACTACCCAGCACAACAGTGAAAGTATCGGTACTGCCACTCTCAGATACTACCATCGAGCTGCCAGACTCAGTGACTACGAAAGCGGCAGTATCATTGTCGGTAGTAGTCACCGTTACGCTTCGATTGTCCAGAGTATCATACTTCGTATCAGCTGTACTGCTCTGATTGATAGCCACAGTAATAGTGCTGGTCACATTGTCATCACTCACATTGTCGTTGACTCCTGTCACCGTAACCGTCTGTGCAGTGTTCCAGTTGGATGAAGTGAAGGTCAATGTCGATGAGGAGAGGCTGATCTCCGAGTCATCACTGTCATTATCACTCAATGAAAAAGCTACATTGCCAGTCGGCTCACTACCCAGTACAACCGTGAAAGTATCGGTACTACCACTCTCCGAAACTGCTGTCGAACCCCCAGTCTCTGCAATAGAAAAGGCAGAGGTATCGCCATCACTGGTGCTAACGGTCACACTCTGACTGGAAAGTAAATCGTACTTTGAGTCACCAGTACTGGCAGTGTTGATCGCTACTGCAATTGTGCTGTTCACTGAGCCATCATCCACATCATCATTCACTCCCGTCACTGTAACCGTCTGAGTGGTATTCCAGTTTGATGAAGTGAAGGACAGTGTGGAAGGGGAAACAGTAGCTTCACTGCTGTCACCGGCCATCACACTGAAAACCACGTCATCGGTTGGTTGACTACTAAGAACAACCGTGAAAGTGTCAGTGCTGCCACTCTCGGCAACAGAGGTTGAGTTGTTGGTCTGCACAATTGTGAAAGAGGCCGTGTCGCTGTCACTGGTAGTGACACTAACACTTTGACTGGAGAGCGCATCGTAATTGGTGTCGGCTGTATTGCCGGTGTTGATGGCAACGGTCACAGTGCTTGTCACACTGTCGTCATCTAGATTGTCACTGACTCCGGTGACAGTGACCGTCTGGGCATTGTTCCAATTAGATGAAGTGAAAGTCAGTGTCGAGGGCGAAATACTGACCTCACTACTGTCACTTGCGCCTAGTGAAAATGCAACGTTGCCCGTTGGCTGAGAACCCAGCACAACTGTGAAATTATCCGCGCTGCCACTTTCATCCACGATTGTAGAACCACTGGTCTGGGTAACCGTGAAAGAAGCGTTATCATCATCGGTGATTGTCACAGTCGTCTGCTGCGTACCGTTTTCAGCCACACTGTTGGCCCCGGAGACACTACTGATGTCAACAACGATTGCCTCCCCATCATCATCCAGCTGGTCGGTAATCGCTGTCAATGTAGCCGTACCAGAGGTACTGCCTGCGGAGATGGTGATCGTACTACTGGAGATTGAATAGTCAGCGTTAAGTGTCGCATTGCCAGAGGTATTCAGGTTCACCGTGGTGTCCGATGCTGTCACAACATTTTGTGTTGCCGTCAAGGTGGAAGTCCCTCCGTTTTCGGCTACTGAGGAACTTGAGGCTGTCAGTGTCACCAAAGGTGAGGCCTCATCGTCGCTAGTGGTGATGCTGACACTTTGGCTGGAGAGCGCATCATACTTTGTATCGGCCGTGCTACTGGTGTTAATCGCCACAGTGAGCGTACTACCGATTGAGCCATCACTGATTGTATCGGCGACACCCGTGATAGTAACTGTCTGAGCAGTGCTCCAGTTGTCTGTACCAAAACCCAGTGAGGATGGATAGACACTGGCTTCACTGCTGTCGCTGGCACTCAGACTTAAGACTACATCTCCGGTGGGCTGACTGCCTAGCACAATGGTCAGGGTGTCCGTACCACCGCTCTCAGCCACAGAGGTTGAGCCACTGGACTCGGCAATTGTAAAAGCAGCAGTATCATCATCAATAATTGAGACGACCAGTTGCTGTATGCCGCTTTCACTGGCTCCGTTGCCCCCAGAGACGCCACTGATGTCCACAATAATTGTCTCTGAATCTTCGTCAGTCTGATCTGCGATTCCTGTCAGAGTCACCGTACCAGAAGTACTGCCGGCGGCGATTGTCAGTGTTGTGCTCGAGATTGAATAGTCTGTGCTCAAAACACCCGTGCCGGAAGTGTAAAGGGCAACCATAGTGTCAGCTGTGGCGGCGGCACTCATCGTCACTGTCAGAGTGACCGTTCCTCCACTCTCAGCAAGGTTCAAAGAAGAAGCTGCCAGGGTCAATGTAGGAACTGAATCGTTGTCTGTCGTAGTGACGCTCACGCTTTTGTTGTCCAGAGCATCGTACTTTGTATCGGCTGTGCCGCTCTGGTTGATCGCCACAGTAATCGTGCTCGTTACATTGTCGTCGTCGATGTTGTCATCAACCCCAGTGATCGTCACGTCCTGCGCGCTGTTCCAATTCGACGGGGTAAAGGTCAGCGTTGAGGCTGAAAGACTGGTTTCATTATCGCTGTTTGTCAGCGATAAGACTACACTTCCCGTAGGCTCGCTACTCAGCGTAACAACTATGGCGTCGGTACTACCACTCTCAGCCACCACTGTTGAGCCACCAGATTCGGTAACCGTGAAGGCGGCAGTGTCATCATCAGTCGTGCTCACCGTTACACTCTGACTGGAGAGTGCATCATACTTAGTGTCAGCTGTGTTGCTCTGGTTGATGGCAACAGTAATCGTACTGGTCACATTGTCATCACTAACGTTGTCGTTGACACCGGTCACCGTCACCGTCTGTGCTGTACTCCAGTTCGAAGTGCTAAAGGTAAGTACCGAGGCTGAAAGAGAAACCTCAGTACCATCAACGGCCGTCAGTGAAAAGACCACGTTACCGGTCGGTTCACTACCCAGCACAACACTGAAAGTATCTGTCCCTCCACTCTCACTGACCAAGGTTGCATTGTCCGTCTCTGCAATGGTGAAGGTCGCCGCATCAACACCGTCAGTAGTGGTCACGCTCACACTCTGACTCGAGAGCGCATCGTACTTAGCATCATTCGTGCTCCCTTGGTTGATGGCCACGGTGATCGTGCTGGTCACATTATCATCACTGACGTTGTCATTGACACCGGTCACTGTCACGGTCTGAGCACTGTTCCAGTTTAATGAAGTGAAGGTCAGTGTTGAAGCTGACAGGGTGGCTTCGGTGCTGTCACTGGCCGACAGATCAAAAATTACGTTGCCAGTCGGTTCACTACCCAGCACAACAGTGAAATCATCGCTACTGCCGCTCTCCGCCACTGAGGTCGAACCGCTCGATTGAGTGACCGTGAAAGCGGCTGTGTCGTCGTCGGTAATCGTGATGCTAACTTGCTGATTTCCGCTCTCACTGGCTCCGTTGCCTCCAGAAACACCGCTCACATCCACAGTGATCGTCTCCGATTCCTCATCAACCTGATCGGCAATTGCCGTCGTCGTAGCTGTGCCGCTTGTGCTACCTGCCGGGATGATGATGGAAGTGCTTGAGACCGAATAGTCGGTGTTAAGGGTTGCGTTGCCTGAAATGTTTAGACTCACTGTCGTCGCGCTGCCGGCACCCAGGCTCAGTGTCGCTGTTAGGGTTGCCGCTCCTAGATTCTCCGCCACTGAGACATCCGAGCTAGTTAGCGTGACAGTTGGGGTAGCGTCATTATCACTGATGGTGGTCACCACACTATGACTGGCCAAGGCGTCATAGCCTGAGTCCTTGGTCTCATCTTGGTTGATCGCCACAGTGATCGCCCCGGAAATGGTCCCATCGCTGATAGCATCATCCAGCCCAGTGACCGTTACCTCCCGAGAAACACTCCAGTTATCCTTGCCAAAAGTCAGTTTTGATGGGTAGACACTAGCCTCGGTGGTGTCGCTGCTTACGAGGTCAAAAACCACGTTGCCAGTTGGAGCCGAGGTCAACACAACCGAGAAATTATCGGTACTTCCACTTTCAGCCAGAGTAGTTGCATTGTCAGACAGCGTGACGGTGAAACCCGGCTCCGTTGTCGTGAAATTGTCCAGTATCGAACCAAGATTTTTTAGAGCAGTATCGTTATCAATCTTGCTGTCCAGGCCCTGCTGCTTCATTGTCGTGTGCAGATGTGCTAGGGCAGTTGCCGCAGAAATCATCGTTTTGCCTACTGCAGAAGTGACCGCTAAAGTAGCATTGTCGAAAGCATCCACCGAGACATCGAAATTGACGGACTTTGCGGCCAGGGTGGTCTTTGTGGAATCACTAATGCTGATGCCATTGCTTGGGTCTCCATCAGCATCCAAGGTCTGCAAAAGGCGACTTAGGTTGACGACCTTCTGGTCAGCTGTTCCGGAAGCACCCATTACCTCAACCGGGGTCAGCTTGGCTGCACCAATCACACTACCCAATGAAATACCACCAATGGTAAAGCTAACCTGATCGCCAGGGTTGTAGTAGAATGTGCCTCCAGAGTCTGTTGTGCCTCCAAGACCGCTACTGGTCGAATAGTCCACACCCCTGACTGCACTATCTAGAAAGACTCCTGGTGAGCCCTCTCGCGCTACATTGTCTGCAGTGATCACTTCATCTTCTGTGGGTGCACAACTCGAGATAAGTAACACCAAAGATCCAGTGACAACTATTATCTTTTTCTTAAAACAGTTCATCTCTGTTTTCTCTAACTTAAATTTATTTGGTCTAAATATGATTGAATTTTACTCGGGAAACATTGTTAAATTTGTCAATAGTGTGAATCTTTTTTTACATAGCAAAGAAATAAATAGCAGTAAAAGTTAGTATAACAGTGAAACAATTTTACTATTTAGTCATTTTCAGAAATCGCTAATACCATTCATAAATACATAGTTGGTATGATAACCTTCTACCTTCCAATATTGCCTTAACACGGAACCTCCGGTCCATTCACTCTGAAGCCTCTCGTAACTGTACGTTTGACCACCTATCAGCTGAATACTGCCATCTCTATTCGATGCTCCATGTAAACCAGACCAATCTTCTATAACAGTTGTACCATTGATAATGGTTCTTGAACCATCATCGTCTTGGTTACGGAAACGTACTGTGTACAATTCACCCGCTGTGCCCGGCATTGTGAACTGACCTGTCAATTTTACAACCACATAATCTCTTCTGCCAGAGTCTAATACAAGGCCAGTACCCCAATTATAGTTGACATCACCAGTTATTGTGCCAGAGGAAAGTATATTAGAAGAAGATGTAGCGCAGGGCCAACTACTACCACAGTACCACGTTTCATATTTTAAGCCTTTGTGTACTTCTTTATTTGAAACTGTACTTGAAAAATTGTTAATACCATTCATAAATACATAGTTGGTATGATAACCCTCTACCTTCCAATATTGCCTTAACACAGAATGTCCACCCCATTCACTCTGAAGCCTCTCGTAACTGTACATTTGACCACCTATCAGCTGAATAC
>DJYX01000217.1 GCA_002450295.1 Deltaproteobacteria bacterium UBA6967 | reverse complement strand
CAGCCGGGTGATGCGGTTCCCTTCGACTCAGGATTGTCCTTGATGCTTGGGGAAGGAGAGTTGCTCGCAGGTGATAAATTTGAGATCAGTGCTACGACAGCAACGGTTCGAGAGGCTAAGGATTTGGTGTTACGCCTTGGAGCAACTCGGGAAGGTGGAGGACTAGAGATTCGGCGGGACAATAACATGATTGATGACCTGGTTCCGGGACTTCGTATGGAAATCTTAGATTCCAGCGAAGAACCAATCACGATCTCAGTATCTGATAACACTGAGGTGGCTCGCGAGAGCATCATCAACTTTGTCGATGCTTACAACACATTCAACGCTACTGCGACCGAAGTGACCAAGTACGATGCTGCTACACAAACTGCAGCTCCCTTATTAAGCGATCGAAACGTGGCCCAGATGACCAATGAAATTGCAACAACAGCAATTGGTTCAGTACCCGGTTTGCCACAGACAGACAATATGCTCTTTGCACTTGGGATTCGCATTAATGACAAAGGTGTCATGTCTGTTGATGAGAACAAACTGGACGAGAAGATTGCAGAAAACTTTGAGCTGGTAGCCAATGTCTTTCGCAGTAATGGTGATTCTGATGCACCGGGAGTAGCGTTTGTAGGCTTGACTGATAAAACTCAGATTAATCCGGAAGGATACGATGTCGAAGTCAGTAAGGTAGCAACTAGAGGGACTTTAACAGGAGGCTCGCTGCCAGGCACAGTTCTGATCAACTCTAGCAACAATGCCTTCTATCTTTCGAGTGGCAACAAGCGTTCAGAGTTGATTGAGATACGTGAGGGTACTTACACACCAGCATCACTGGCTCGTGAGATCCAATCGCAACTTCGCCAGGATCGGGTATTAGGAACACGCAGTATCCGAGTGGAAGTCAAAGAAGAAGGCTTGCAGTTTATCTCTGATATCTACGGCTCCAAGTCAACCCTAGAGATTGAAGCAGGCGAAGAAAAGAGCCTCTCTGGGCTAGGACTAGGGATGTATGATGCCAAAACCGGAGAAGATGTGGTTGGTACTATCGATGGTATCGAAGCAACGGGTCGAGGACAGTTGCTGGTTGGAGCGGATGGAAGTGGGGCTGAGGGTCTACGGCTCTTCGTCACCCTCCCTGAAGATCAAGTCCAAGCTGGAGAGCCAGAAGCGAATGTAGTGGTGACCAAGGGAATTGCGGTGCAGCTGAAGGATATCCTACGACGAATCACTGACCCGGCTGGAGGAGACCTGAAGCAAGTAACGAATGACTTGAGCGAGCAGCTTCAATCTTATGATAAGCAGATTAAGACGCTCAATGAACGAATTAGTAATAAGCAGGAATCCCTGCAGATCAAGTTTGCCAAATTGGATAATACAATGGGTCGTCTGAAGGCTCAGCAGAGCTATCTCACGCAGCAGTTGTCTGCTCTCAACGGCAGCAAAGGCGGTGAAAAGAAAGAGTAGTAGAGCAGGTTTGTGAACGTATCAACCCAAGGAAAGTCATGAGTGCGTACGGGAAGTATCAAAACGCCTACAAGCGGGCTTCGGTCAATACGATGGACCAGAATAAGCTAATCGTGATGCTTTACGATGGGGCGATTAAAAATATCACTTTCGGTGTAGAGCAGATGCGTCTGGGTAACGTAGAAAAAACTCACACTCACCTAGTCAAAAGCAAAAATATTGTTGCCGAATTGATGGCTTCGCTCAACATGGATAAAGGTGGTGAGGTCGCCAAAAATCTACGCTCGCTCTATAGCTACATGTTCGGGCAGTTGATTGAATCGAACATGAGCAAGAATCCTGAGCCTGCGTTGCTTGTCCGTAAACTGTTGATGGAATTACGTGAGGCTTGGGTTGCCATTGGTAAGAAGAGCGCTGGAGTTCAGCCGGCCGCTGCTACTCCACAGCCGAGTATGGGACCACAACCGGGAATGGCGCCGCGTGCTGCGGCAGCACTGGGGGGAAGTCCACGGCCACAGCCAAGCAATCCAGCACAAGCAGGCGAACGGAGAATCAATTTGAGAGGTTGAAGTAGAAAATCCACCTCTCTTGTGAAGGAGTACTAAAGTTTTTCCCTAGAGTGACCGATATAAGAAGCAGTGAAATTCTCTTCCAATCACTGTTTTTAAAAATCAGGTCTCCTAGAGGACAGCATGGCCCAGTTGCCGTACAAGAATTACAATCAGACAAAGATCCAAACTTCGGATCAGTTGTCGCTGATTATTTTGCTATACGATGGACTGTCCCGCTTTTTGCGGAAGGGACAGCGCAAGATTGCTGAAAAAGATTACGAAGGAGCACATCACTACCTGACACGTAGCCGTGACATCGTCAACGAGCTACTGGTCACCCTTCGAGTTGAGGAAGGTAATAAGGTTGCGCAAAACCTGCGCTCTCTATATGTGTTCATGATTGGTCGAATCATCGAAGCAAACCTGAAAAAAGATGCTGAGATAGTTGATGAAGTCCTGAAAATCGCTCAGAACCTACGCGATGGCTGGACCCAATTGAAAGATCAGCAAGCCCAACTGCGCCAGCAGAAGCATCAAACTTCTGCTAATGACGAGATCGTCAGACAGCGTAAGATTCGGATGCACGGATGAGGTCTTTGATATGCTAATGGAGGCACCCAGGAGAGGTGCCTGACCGAACCGCAGCTTGCCCACCATTCGGGTGCTCGCCTGCCGATGCCACAACCGAAATCTCTTCGGGAAGCATCCCCACCGACTGCTGACCCAGAACATCTCAAGTACTAATAGCGGGATCACCTAGTTCTGTCCCGGAGTACTATTCTCTGCTTAGCTGAATTGACTCACAGTGCCGTCCCGAGAAATATGCACTAGATTTTCAGCTACATTCATTCTGAAGTTCTGTCTGTTATCCTATTCTGAATAAGAGAATCGGAAGAGAAATTACCACAGTACTATGTGCGTTTTTTCCGCCTAAAGATGGAAGTAGAATATTGACATGAAATCAGTGAGTTAGGTTTGTTCAAGTTCTACCAAGATCCTGACTACCTACCCAGCAAAGTTTTATGGAAAGAACTCTGGTGTCGGATAGTAGAACTAAAATTTTCCTAAAAATATTATTTATCAGAACTTTTTTGGAAAAAATCTATGGGATATTATCTCGTTGTGTCTTCTAGAAAATACTTGGAAAAGCTTGGCAATAGCACTGAGTATCATACTTACTAGGTTGATAGGGCTAAATCCTTCAAAAGATATAAGTAGAACCTAGTGTAGAATGAAAAATCAGATTTGAATTGTTGGCTGTCTGGATAACTATTCCGAAGAACAGCTTAGCTAACGGATTCTCGTAACAAGTTCTGATCTTCCCACCAATGAGACTTGGTATGTTCCTTCAGAGGAAATTTATAGGCCTACTTTTCAGGATAGAATTTTTTATATAATGTCAAAGCGATCATAATTAAGATGAAAAAAGTGAGCTGAAACACGAATCAATCTCCTAGCCAGTAAACTTTAGCTGGGAATAGAAAGCCAATCAATTTTGATTTATAAAATAGTCTATAGCAGCATTAACTAATAATGTGATGATTAAATTAAAGTGGGATAATAGGAGTTAATTAGAAAATAAAGAATCATCAGTGACAAGAAAATTGATTTAGATGCATCTTAGAAAATTTGTAATGTAGAGTTGCAATGGATTGCTCGTTTTCCAGAGTAAGGAGTGTAAAATAAATAGACTATAAAATCTCTGAATAGTCTATTCTGCAACTGCGCTCCCATAGTTTAAGCGGATAAAACGTTGGATTCCTAATCCGAAGCTCTGGGTTCGAGTCCCGGTGGGAGCACTCTCAGCCAAAGTATTAGTGAACCAAATTTAGTGGGGAAATGAATCGCTATTTAAAATCTTTAGGTGGAGAACCGTCATGAAGATTCGCTTGCAGCGAACATGGATATTCGCTCTAGCAGCACTAGGATTAGCTGAAGTTGCTCAGGCACAGGTAGCAACTCCTTATCTTTCAAGTAATCGTAGTCATATTAATCCAGTTGGAGCAGTCTGGAGAGAGACTGGAAACCTACGTTACAACATGTTAGATGCAGGAGATGTTGCCAAACAAGATGTGGGTTTCTCGCTAATCGGAGAAAGTGCTGGAGGTGAAGTTGATTTCGTCATTAACGAAACAGTTGATGGTGGCGCAAATTCAACCAATGGGACTGGATTCCGAGGTGGGTTTAAGGTAGGTGAAGCATTCGCAATTGGCTATGGAATGGGAACCTACAGTGGTGATGTTTCTAATGAAACGAGTGACTTAGGCCTGGGTCTGAAATTTTTCGATAATATCTATGCGAGTTTCCTTTCGCGAGATGGTAAGGCAGGAGAGGACAGTTACTCAGTTGCTGGTCTTGGGCTCGGCATTGTTTCAGGCAATCCGACAGACCTGCAGTGGAAGTTTGAGTATGCCAGTCTATCTGCTTCGGAAGATGCCTATTCTACTTCATTGACAGTGATTGAGGCCAAGACCAACGAGTTGAATTTCTTCCTCGAAATGGATGATGGCAAGAACTATGACCAGCAATTACTTGGGCTCGGATGGGAGTATCCAGATAGTTGGGCCTTTGGTGTTGGCATGTTCAGTCGAGACTCTGAGAGTGGCTTCAAATTCACGATTGGCTACAATTACAAGAATGTATCCAGATTAAGTAGCGGAGGTTCCCAACCTCAACAGCAGCAGCAAGAACCGCCACCAGAAGAACAGGCTCAGTAAGGAATAGTTTCAACACTAGCCTCTGATGACAGAGCGGCTTGACTGGAACAATGGAGTTCCTTGGTCTGAAAGATTTGAGGACATTTATTATTCTCGGAGTGATGGTCTGGCAGAGAGCCGATACGTCTTTCTGCAAGGGAATCGTGTGTCCGAAAGATGGCAGAAAAAAAGTATTTTTCGTATTGGTGAGGCTGGATTTGGGACAGGCTTGAATTTTTTGGCTACCTGGCAGCTGTGGCGGGAAACCCGAGCTCAGGATAGCTGGTTATATTTTGAATCGATTGAGGGATTCCCACTAGATCGAGAGCAGTTGAAGTTAATCCACCAAGAGTGGAAAGAACTGAAAACTCTCTCGAAAATGCTCCTGGCTGCAAAGCATTCGAGCAGTAAATTGCTTCCTGATTGGCAGGAGTGGCCGGAAGAACGAATCAAGTTAAGGTTGCATCACGCAGAGGTATTGCCAGCGCTGCAAGTTATGCAATCAAACCAAGTTGATGCCTGGTTTCTGGATGGGTTCAGTCCCAAAAAGAATCCTGAGATGTGGACAATGGATGTTTTGCGAGAAGTGGCTCGGATCACTTGTCCTGAAGGAACCTGTGCTACCTACACGGCAGCCAGTCATGTGAGAAAGGGTCTGGAAGACTCTGGCTTTGTGATGAAGAAGATCAAGGGCTTCGCGCAAAAACGCGAGATGTTACATGGATGTAAATTGTAAAAGAGTTAGAACATGGCTCGTGTCTGGATTCTGGGCGTGGGATCGTTTGCTCATGCAATGGCACAAATTTGTCGAGAAGATGGTGCTGAGGTCCATACTTACCTGACTCGAAATTATGGCCACTATGGAGCTTCTCTTTGTGGAGAGGTTTATGAGGCCCGGAGGCATCCGCAACTGCTAACGCTCTTTGACAAACATCCACCAGATCTAGTGATCCCAATGTCAATCGATTGGCAAACTCAATCATGGGGACCTGATTTGGTACAGCGGGGTATCCCCATTCTCTCTCCGGTTAAAGAAGCTACTCGATTGGAAGTAGATAGGGATTTCGCAATGCGGCTTTGTGAGCAATACGGTATCCCAATACCACGTAGTTACTATGCTAGAAATCGTTTGGAGGCTGAAGAGATTCTTCGTAATGATCCAAGGCCTTATGTACTAAAAAATCCAATTTGTTCACCCTTCAGTCCAGTACATACGATTGTTTGCGAAACAGTAGAGGACACGTGGGGCTGGATAAAATGTGTTGATTACGCAGAAGGACTCTTTCTCCAGGAGTATTTGGGAAATGTGGAAGCAGGTCACTTCGTTTTTGTAAGCAATGGCGAAATTATTAGCCAGATCAGTAATCAGGAGTACAAGCGGGCTTTCACAGGGAACATGGGGCCTGTTGCTGGAGCTCCCTTAGGAGGGATTGTTGAGCAGGATCCTGCAGATCGATATGGATTGGCAAAAGATTTAATTCATCCGCTGCAACCGTGGCTAAAGAAAGTGAACTTTCACGGTCCGTTGCAAGTCACTGCAATGAGGCAACAAGACCGCTGGGTACCGATTGAATATAATGTGAGGATGGGAGTGACGTCCGGTGCTCTCTGGTTACGCATGTTAGAAAATCCAGTAAAGACGTTGTGTGAGGTAGCTAATAACCAGGCGGTCAAAACCAAATGGCGAGATTCTATCCAAGCAGGAGGAACACTTACACTGGCTGGATATGGTTATCCTTACATTGTGGAAGATGTACCACCACTACCAGTGCGAATAGAAGGAGAAATAGACTGTGATCTCTGGTGGAATGAAGTCCGATCAGATGCACTCGGTATCTACACAGAATCTCATAAGGGCCTAGATAAAGGGCATCGGATCGCCGATGTGAACGGCCTTGGGAAAACTGTTGAAGAGGCGCTACAGAGTGCCTATCAAAACATAGGTAAACTTCACTGTTTACATAGTTATTTTCGAACCGATGTTGGTCAAACTCTTTGGCCAATTGGTGTTGGCTTTTGAGCAAATAAGTAGGTTATAACCCTACTAAATTTTTAAGATTCTCTGCATTTATCTTCGGGTAAGTAAAGGGAATCTTCATCTGGGGAATCTGGCGAGATTCTCCAAGAGATGATCTTTGACAATTGAATCTGAAAAATTAACCACTATTGCCGGCAAGTCTCTCGGCTAAGCAATAGTTCAAGCAAGGTAGAAATAAGACTACGTCGCTTGAATCACGCTGACCGTTCTTCCAGCAGACTTGCCTTGGCAAAGTGTAAATTAAGATAAATAGTATAGGCCTTTAGTGATCAGTTTCGAAATCTTTGATGCGCTAAAGATTCCCTATGAGTTTCCTAGAATATTGATTAGAGATAGTTGTATATTGAACTACTTTTGAGTGAAAATATAGTAAGACTTAGATAGTAATAAACTTTGAAATTTAATTTTAGATCTGAGTATAGATAATAGTGTGCTATTTAAAGCTCTAACAATAAGATAGCTGACAATAAATATTTAAAAATTAAATGAGATCTTGTCAGTCATATCTAAATTATTAGTGAGCGTCTTTAGCTATGCTTCATGGATTGATTTTTTCGATAATAGAAGAAGAAGTAATCGAGTACTACCAACTGAATTAGTCATAGTCGATAGCAGGAGATTTTTGGGATCTTAAAAGTTTTCTGCCTCTCCTGAGTTTTTTCGTTGTCACAAATAAAATCAATTAAAGTCAATGACCTCAAAAAAACTCCTATCTAGAACCATTCAAATTTGGCAAACCGACTTCTTTCGTAAAAAAGCCAGGAAATAAATTAGATCTACTGAAGATGTGTTTCTGAATCTCTATACGAATTCCCAGTGTTTTCTTAATGATTTCTACCAATCGGCAAGAACCCATTTTATGATGCACTCTATCTATTCTGCTGATAATAAATATTCTGACCCCTTCGAGATGAAGGATAAGATTTCCTCTTTAAATCATTGATCTTCCTCTCTGTGAATCACCTCAAAGGTCTGTTCACAGTTGATTACTTGTTGCCCTAGTCAGTATTGAAAGTTGTGTAATCAGAGAAAAGAGAAGTGATGACGCTACGCGATGATTGTGCAAGCTATCGGAAAGCCAATGATTATTATTTATATAAACACTTTTTTATTTATTTATGAATAAACTTATCTACTAAGTAGTTGCATTTCTTTTTGTAATTTACTAGCCTGCGAAGCAAATACGGTGAAAACCATCGAAATTTACGCCTGTGGAGAAAAAGTAAGCCGACTTATCAATTGGTCGCATTATTTCGACGAAGCAGGAACCCAGATACCCGTCCCCCTCATAACCTCAAGTTATGCTGGTATCCCGAGTCTACAAATTTCGGCTAGAACCTACGCCCTTGCAGGAGAAGTATCTACTGCGTGCGGCCATGGGTTGCCGATACATTTACAACTTGGGACTACAGCAACGAAACCTTGTTCGTGAAGACAATCTCCCAAGTCTGACCGAACTGTACCACCAGCGTCTGCTGGCACTTCAACAGCAGAAAGCAGCGCCTGAGGCTCATCAAGAATTAGCCAGGCAATCTTCACTTGGGAGTGATCAGAATCACTTGCAGAAACCGATTCAGCATAGGGTGACAGGTCAGGCCCAGAGTAAGGA
>DJYX01000135.1:950-3644 GCA_002450295.1 Deltaproteobacteria bacterium UBA6967 | reverse complement strand
TCGCCAGCATCCGGAGCGAAACTTCAGGATTCTAATGCTTCCCGGAACAGAGCAATGGGATGAATCGGTGTGTGATTACAATGACTTCTCTGAGAGCTTTGCCCAAAATTGTTTCACCTACTTGCGAGAGGGTGGTGTCTTCAATGCCGAACAACTTGGACGCCTGCTACTTCGGGAATTAGATGACGCAACCCACTTCGAAGTAGAAGCCCCACAAGTGATGCCGCGTTTTGGCTGGTACGGTGATCCACCCGGAACAGCAACTCATCAGCCTGTTGTCTGGTTGTGCTTCTATCGAGCCTGGTATCAAACTGGAGATCTCGCCGTAGTCGATGCCTTGCGCAGGCAACTGACAGCTAACCAATTGAGTGTTCGCTGTTGCTTTGCCTATAGTCTGCGTGATCCGGATACACAGCACTGGCTGCGGCAAGCGGCTCTGGAAGAACCTCCTCAGGCGATCCTGACCACACAGAGTTTTGCGATCAATTTACAGTCTCCTGAACAAGAACGCTGGTTGGAGGAGTTCGACTGCCCCGTGCTACAACTACCGGTCTCTCTGCAGGACTCACATACGTGGGAACATAATCCCCGAGGCTTGGCACCGGCTGAAGTTGCCATGAACGTGGCTCTTCCCGAAATTGACGGGAGAGTCTTGGCAACCGTGGTTGGTTTCAAGGAAATCAGCCAGGAAGTCCCAGAAGCACAGTGGATTTTGAAGCGCCTGTCTCCTGTTCCGGAACAAGTAGAGTTCGTAGCAGAAATGACTCAGCGCTGGGTGCACCTGAGACAGTTGCAGAATGCAGAAAAGCGAGTGGCAATCATCCTGGCTAACTATCCGAACAAGGACAGCCGCCTGGGCAACGGAGTGGGCCTAGACACTCCTGAAAGCGTGGCCTTGTTTCTTAAAAAGCTGGTCCAGCAGGGCTATTCACTAGGAAACGAAATCCCAGTTGATGGGGAAGCCTTGATTACCAGGTTGCAGCAGGGAATTACGAACGATCCTGAGGGCAATTATGGCAAGGAATGCGAGCACTGGCTTACTGCAGAGCAGTTTGGAAAATGCCTGGGAGGATTGCCTGTCAGCTTGCGCCAGCAGTTACAGTCGCAATGGTCGATAGAGCAGGAGTTCTACCCGATTGCTGGCTTCACGCTGGGGAAGGTGTTCATTGGCTTGCAACCTCCACGAGGGTTTGGCGAACAAACCCAAGCGATCTATCACAGCCCTGATCTGCCTCCACCACCAAACTACCTGGCCTTCTACTGGTGGTTACGAACCGAGTTTCAGGCAGACGCGATCATTCATTTCGGCAAGCACGGAAATCTAGAATGGCTTCCAGGGCGTAGTGTTGGACTGGGTGCCGAAGATTTTCCATGGCAGGTGCTAGGCCCCATACCCCATCTGTATCCTTTCATTGTGAACAATCCCGGAGAGGGAACCCAGGCCAAGCGCCGATCCTCCGCTGTGATTGTTGATCATCTGACTCCCCCCTTGGCTCGAGCTGGTCTCTACGATGAACTGCAACAAGTCGAGCGACTATTGGAAGAGCATTCGCACTGCGAGACGATGTTTCCGGAGCGGGCCCATGAACTGGAACATCAGATCGAATACTTGTTGGAGCAAGCCAGTTGGCGAGAAGAAATCCCCGAGGAAGAAGACTGGCTCAATGCACTCAGCAATTTTCTCTGTGACATCAAAGAGAGCCAGATTCGTTCAGGATTGCATATTTTCGGGAAGGTGCCGAGCGGACAGCAGCGGACTGAGTTCCTGCTAAGTCTGCTACGTTTGGGGGCACCACATTCTCGAGGATTGCTACATTGTCTAGGGGATCTACCGAAGGATGTTGATCTGCAGACTCTGTCAGTTTTCCTACGGGATGAGTTGAATGAACGGGCCAAACTTTGGGTCGATGGTGCTTGCTCCGGTACGGAAGAACCTACTGACTCCCATGAATTGCAGCAACTGCGAAAGCTGTTGCAGAAAGTCCTGCTGCCACGTCTCTTGGACTGCGAACGGGAAACTGAACAGTTACTGCGTGGCTTGTCTGGAAAATTTATTCAGCCTGGACCTTCCGGCGCACCCACACGTGGGAGGTACGATGTCCTACCCACAGGACGGAATTTTTACGCCGTTGATCCCCGTACCATTCCAACGCAAACCGCCTGGAAATGTGGGCAAGGGCTCGCTGATCGACTGCTTGATCGTTACCGCGAGGAACATGGGACTGATCTCAGGCACTTGGCACTCGTGATCTGGGGAACCTCGAACATGCGGACCGGGGGGGACGACATCGCACAAGCACTCTGGCTCTGGGGTTGTAGTCCTGTCTGGGAGCCGACCTCGGGACGTTTGCTGGATTTCGAGATCCTGCCGCTAAGCGTGCTGGGGCGTCCCCGCGTGGACGTGGTTCTTCGTGTTTCTGGACTCTTTCGGGATGCCTTTGGGGAGACGATGCGTCTGCTCGCCCAAGTACCCAAGCGTCTTGCAGAATTAGAAGAACCCGAGCAAGACAACCCGATCCGAGCTTCATGGCATTCGGAAAAGCAACGCTTACAAACTGAGGGAATTCCTGCTGAACAGGCTCAAGAGTTGGCCCATTTGCGGGTCTTCAGTGCCGGCCCTGGCTGTTATGGTACCGGACTGCTACCCTTGTTGGATGCTGGTAACTGGCAGAGCAAGGCAGATCTCACGGAAGT
>DJYX01000135.1:0-615 GCA_002450295.1 Deltaproteobacteria bacterium UBA6967 | reverse complement strand
TTCCTCAAGTGGGGTGGACACGCTTACGGCACAGACGGACAGTCTTGGGAAGACTCCAATTTGTTCAAACAGCGGCTGAGTGAAATTGAGGTCGTCCATCAGAACCAGGACAACCGTGAGCATGACATTCTCGACTCCGATGACTACTTCCAGTTTCAGGGTGGACTCCACGCTGCTGTTGAACAGATTCGTGGAAAAGCACCAGTGACCTATCATGGAGATTCCAGCAATCCTGAACAGTTACGAATCCGCAGTCTGAAAGAAGAATTCAATCGTGTCTTCCGGAGTCGTGTTCTGAATCCACGCTGGCTTGAAGCAATGCGACGGCATGGCTATAAAGGAGCCTTCGAGATGGCTGCCACTGTCGATTACTTCTTTGGTTACGATGCTACCTGCGATGTAGCCTCTGACAATCAATACGCTGATCTGGCTCAGCAACTGCTGTTGAATCCAACCCAACAGGAATTCTTCCGTCGCTACAACCCACAGGCGCTGCGAGATGCCACCCAACGTCTGCTGGAAGCTCACGAACGTGATCTTTGGGAAAACCCTGCTCCAGACTTGTTGGAACAGCTCCGCCACCAACTTCTAGAGTTGCAAGGAGAACTCGAATGA
>DJYX01000085.1 GCA_002450295.1 Deltaproteobacteria bacterium UBA6967 | reverse complement strand
TAAAACATTTGATAAAACATTTGAATTCTGTTAGTGCTTCGCTTAATCAAATAACCAAACATAATTTTTTTTCAAAAGGATTAATTTAAGAATTTAATTTTTAAATCTAGGTTACGCTTATCCAGCCAGCCTGAAGATTCAGGGGATTAGATCTGGTTTTTTTGGCAATTAGGGGAGGAAAAATGAATCAGAGTCAAGACGTGTTACACGTTGAGGAGATCCAAAGTGTCATTAATGAGACCCACCAAGGGGATCGAGACCAAGAAATTATTGATTCTTGGCGCAGATGCATCCAAGTCCATGAGCTAAATCCAGTTGAAAGAAGATCTGCCTACATTCTCCCAGAAGAAAATCTTCGTGAACATGTTGATGAAGCTGAAGATTTATTGAGAACAGCCAGATTCGGCCTCGAAACTCTATACCAGGAAATTGTTGGGTATAATTATGTGGTGTTACTGACTAATTCTCAGGGAGTCACTTTGGATTACCTTTGTGATCCTGATAAGGAATCAGCTTTTCGCAAAGCAGGTCTTTATTTAGGAGCAGAATGGTTAGAGGAAAAGGTAGGGACTAATGGCATCGGTGCCTGTATCTACACTGGAAAACCGATCACAGTTCACAAAACAGATCATTTCCATGCCTCCCATATCTCACTCACCTGCACAGCAGCTCCAATCTATGATCCTTTTGGTAATTTGGCGGCTGTACTTGACGTCTCAGCTCTCCAAGCTCCCAGATCAAAAAACTCGCAATCATTTGCCCAACAGTTAGTGAGTATCTGGGCCTCAAGAATTGAAATGGCGGCCTTAATCAATAACTACAAATCGGAGTGGCTCGTTACATTCAGCAAGTCATCCGTCTTCCTGGAGATTGCTCCAGATTACGCAATTTCGCTGAATTCGAGTGGAAGGATCAATGGAATGACGAGCAAAGCCCTGGCTCTGCTGAATCCAAAAAAGGGGATTCATCAAGGAAATGAAGTTCTGAATGAACTGTTGTCCGACTACTTTGAATTGCGGATGGAAGAGCTACCGTTAATGAATCGGAACACTCCTGTCCATAAACGATTGGTACGCATGCACAACGGAGAAACCTACTTCATCAGTGCAACACAAACTAGACAACCAGTCAGAAACACTCTTGGAGATACACCTTACAAAGCTTATGGGGTACTCCATGGGGGTGATAAAAAGATGGAGAGCATCGCGCACAAGCTCGACAAACTGGTTGAAGCAGAGGTTAATATCCTACTCCAAGGTGAAACCGGAACAGGCAAGGAATTTCTTGCAAAATACATCCACGGAATGCGCAGAGTCCCAGGTCCATTCATTGCGATTAACTGTGCAGCCATTCCTGAAAACTTAATTGAAAGTGAGCTATTTGGTTACGAAAATGGTGCCTTCACCGGAGCCAGAGCAAAAGGGAAAATCGGCCTCATCGAACAGGCGAATGGTGGAATTCTTTTCTTGGATGAAATTGGGGATATGCCTCTGAATCTGCAGGCCAGGTTGCTCAGAGTACTTGCTGAAAAGGAGTTGATGCGTATTGGTTCATCAAAGACGAAGCATATTCATATTCGGGTGATTTGTGCTTCCCACCGCAACTTGCGTGAGTTGGTAGAAGCCGGTGAATTCAGAGAAGATTTATACTACCGTGTAGCAGGCATTACTTTCACGATGCCCGCACTTAGAGAACGTGAGGATCTCAAATGGTTGATCAATCGAATTCTGGCAAAACAACACAAAGGACAGAAAGAATCAGTGACCACCATCTCTAGAGAAGCCGAAGAAGTGTTGCTCCAGTATGGGTGGCCTGGGAATATTCGGCAGCTTGAAAACATTCTTGAATTGGCAAAACTTCTTGGGGAAGGTCACATCAATTTGAGTGACTTGCCAGAGGAAATTCAATTTGGAGGAAAAAGCAAATCGGATCCATCAATAACCTTTAAAACATCTGCAGAACAGGATCCTGAATCAATCTCACTCTACGATTTGCTGGAGGAAATGAATTGGAATATCTCAGCAGTCTCCAAACGTATGGGATGTGATCGAAAAACAATTTATCGTCACATGAAAAAAGCAGGGATTTCTGTAAAACGCCTCAGTCATCAGTGGACTGAAAATATGAACTAGGGCTTTGGTGCTCACAAACCAGATCGAGCGTTTTTCATGGCTAGATAGTGCTCTCGGTAACTATGATAAAAAGGCTGATAAAGACCATGAGTTTCTGAGTTCGGTTCGATCACCCTATCAATCTGCACCATTTTCCGAGCCGCACTGCCAATATCACTAAAAGCTCCTGAACCAACTGCTGCCAAGATCGCTGAGCCTAGTGCCGGAGCGTCTGGAACCTTAGTCAGAGTCAAGGGTAAATTGGAAACATCCGCATGAATTTGTAGCCACAGATTCGATCTAGTAGCTCCTCCCGCCAAGACAACGGTTTCCGCTGCGAAACCATTATTCCTCATTGTTTCAAGGATCAATTCAGTTCCAAAAGCAATCCCCTCTAGGGTGGCTCGAAATAGATGGCCGCGTTCATGTTTTAACGTTAGCCCACTAATGACGCCCCGTGAAAGAGGATCCGTGTGAGGAGTTCGGTTTCCCTGAAAATGTTCCTGAGTAATAACTCCTTCTGATCCAGGTTCCAATTGAGCTGCCTCTTCATTCAATTCTTCGTAGGATGGGTTGCCTAAAGTTCTACGAATCCAGCTGACTACAGAACCTGTTGAGGTTTGACCACCCTCCACCACATGCAGTCCAGGGACTACTGCATCAGCATAGGTTCCCCAAATTCCCTGACCGTGGAAAGCCTGAGAACTCAACCCTAGGTGGAGATGAGAAGAACCTGTAATAAATGCAAGACTTCCCGGATCCACTACACCCAGACCAATCATCCCAATAAAAGCATCAGCACCACCTTGCAGAACAGGCAAACCTTCTTGGAGATCCAAATGAGAGGCGGCACTTGATGTCAAGCTTCCAATTTCTTCGCCCAATCTGAGAACTGTTTCTGGCCATTTTGTCAACAACTCCGGCATCCCTAAATTTTCAACCATGCTAGTCGGCCAGCCACCCCAGCCAGGCCCATAGTGCCATCGTACTGAGACATTGTTGATGCTGGCAACTCGCTTG
>DJYX01000065.1 GCA_002450295.1 Deltaproteobacteria bacterium UBA6967 | reverse complement strand
TGGGTAGCGCATGGCTATTGGCCCATCGTGCTCATAAGCAAACTGAGTCATGAGTCTCAACTCGGAGCCATCAGCCGGGACCATCACTACCATGTTCGGAATCATTCGGAGGTAGGTAAGGTCAAAGCAGCCGTGGTGAGTTGGACCATCAACTCCGACGAGCCCTGCGCGGTCCAAGGCAAAGCGAACCGGTAGTTTCTGAATCGCTACGTCGTGAATGATGTGATCCAAGGCTCTTTGCAAGAATGTTGAGTAGATAGCCACGAAAGGTTTGCTGCCTTCTGCGGCTAAGCCTGCCGCACAGGTGACTGCATGCCCTTCCGCAATGCCAACATCCAGTACTCGCTCTGGGTATTTTTCATGGAGTCCGATGATGCCAGTTCCGCTCATCATTGCCGCACTCAATGCCATCACTTGGGAGTCGGCTTCCATCAAATCTCCCAATTTCTCAGCAAATACCTTGGAGTAGCTTTTTTGCTGGATTCCACTGCTGGATTTCTTGAAAAAGTTGCCTGTTGCTGGTTCGAAAGGACTCACGCCATGGTAGGTGAAAGCGTCTTCTTCTGCGAAAGAGTAGCCCTTGCCCTTCTGTGTCAGCGCGTGGATTACAATTGGTCCATCCAGATCTTTGACATGGGATAGTAACTCGACTAAATCTCCGACACTGTGACCATCGATTGGTCCAAAATAGCGCCAGCCTAATTGCTCAAAGAGCATCCCTGGCATGAGGAAAGTCTTGAGTGATGTGTTGATCTTTTGCAGAGCATGCTGGAGTGGTTCGGAGAAAGGCACCCTTGAGGCCCATTCTCGGGTTTCGTCACGAAGCCAATTGTAGGAAGGCGAAGAAATGACCCGTGTAATCATTTTGGAGAGTGCACCAACATTTGGATCGATGCTCATCCCGTTGTCATTGACGATCAGGATCATGTTCTTGTTGGCGAAGCCATTGTGATTCAAAGCTTCGAAGGCTAACCCTCCAGTCATCGCGCCATCCCCAATGACCGCAATCACGTAGTGGGCCTGCTGTTGCAGGTCCCGACTGAACGCCATTCCCAGTGCAGCTGAGATCGAAGTGGAGGCGTGGCCAGCTCCAAAATGATCGTAAGAGCTTTCATCACGACTCAAGAATTTTTTGATACCACCGTACTGAGCCAGTGTTTCAAAGCGTTCATTTCGTCCACTGAGTAGCTTGTGTGCATATGCTTGATGCCCTACATCCCAGACCACTCGATCTCGACGAAAATCAAACACTTTGAAGAGCGCTACAGCGATCTCCACGGCCCCAAGAGAGGAGGCTAGGTGTCCACCTTGTTGGCTGGTGACCTCAATAATACGTTGTCGACAGTCTTCTGACAGTTGCTCTAGTTCTTGAGTACTGAGAGTTTGAATGTCGTGTGGTTTTGCGATAGCGTCGAGAATCTTAGATCGATTTTGCATGATTCGTTCGCTGCCTCTGCCAGTCTGGTTGGTTCGTAGAGCTTAGAAGCCCCTAGAAAGAGCGGTGAACGGTCGAACTTATTTGCTTCCCCCAGTTGAAACAGGTGCGCTTTGTCCAGTGAACAAGTAGCCGCAAGCCTTCGTCAGAAGCAGTCTTCCCTGAAAACCCAGCGTGGCAGTAGTGTTCCCCAACTTCGGCGCTCGCAGCAGGAAACTCAGGAAATTCAGCAGTTCATCAAAACGATTTTCACTAAGGAAAATCTCTGGTTCATCCGCCCAGAAGATCAAAAAAATATTGTAGCGACTCTACAGGAAATTAATCAATTGAATTCCGAGTTGACACAGAAGTGTCGCTCAAACGAGATTTTCCAAAGGCAAGCGACGCTATTCATGGGCATGAGTGAGCGCATCATTCATCTCTGCCATTGTGTTCATCTCTGCCTAGAGTACGGTTTCTATCTGACCGAACCGAAGGGACTGCGGATCGCAGATGCGGTTCAAATTGCTTGGCAAGGAGTTCAGGCTTTGGGGAAAGCTGCAGAACAGCAACGTTGGCCCTTGCTGCCAGAAGAAATTCGTATGTCACCTGAGCAGCAACAGTTTGTTCGGGAGCAGATCAAATCCTTCGAGCCCCTTGCACAAAAGCTCCTCACCTCCCCACAATTCAAGGATCTCAACTACCGTCTGCAGGCTGCTGAACTACAGATCATCTATCTCTTTTTCAATCATGTTCAGAAACTACTGACGGTTCAGGATCAAATTCTGTGGGCCTTTCTCAAGCAGACTCAGATCAAGGAACCAGAGCGTACCCTTGATACAGTTTATAAGCGCCTCGAACACATTCAAACACGTATTGATCAATATCATGCCAGTGTCCAACAAATCCCTGTCGAACAGCGCAAAGAGTTGGAGCAAATTTGTGTTGATCTAACGCTGAAGTTGCAGGATCTCCACGTTCCACTGGAACCATTTCGTTTTGTGGACAAGCACCTCAAACAACTTCAGCAGAGCTTCAAGGAATCACCAGGCAACGGTCCACAACTTCTGAAAGAGTTCAGAGAAAAATGTATCTCTGACATGAAGTTCATCCACTTTGTCTCCACCAATTTAAACACGGTTGGGCAGACATTGCGACAGGTACAGAGCATTCTCTTCAACCTCTCTCTGGCGTTTGGGAAGGTCTACGATTCCTGCCGGCCTCACACGGTCTCCGCACTGTTTCTTGCCAGGGCCCTGAAAGCAGTCAGTGGATTGTTAGAAAGAGGAGACCGGATTGCCCACTCTACGGAGAAGGTAACATGGCAACTACAGACCTCCATGGAAGGCCGAAGGCTGTTTCATCTTCAGGTTGAGGAGGGTATCCTGAGTGCGTTGCGCCTGATGCGTGATGGTCGAGATACGATGGGTAGTTATGCCCGGCAGCTCAATAAAGCAATTGAGCGTTTGGATGCTGAACCGGAGATGCCGTCCCTACAAGTATATCAGATTCTCAATCAGGCTTATGATGAGCGAGACGCTCTCTCTGGAGCGGCTTTTTCTCTGGGTAATGTCTACGAACTTTTCCAGTCGATTGTGACCAGCCTACAACAAGCAGGAAGTTTCTTTCC